>NZ_JBJPHW010000002.1:0-518185 GCF_053471285.1 Phreatobacter aquiterrae
TCGGCTCGGGCCGTGGAAATCCTTCGAGGCCGTCGAATACAAGACCCTCGAGTGGGTCGATTGGTTCAACCACCAGCGCCTGCTGGAGCCGATCGGCAACATCCCGCCCGCTGAGGCGGAAGCCAACAATTATGCAGCCCTTGAGAACCTCAAAATGGCCGCGTAGGACTCAAGCAATCTGCCCTCCGGCAAACCCAGAGCGGTTCAGAGTACTCCTAGCGCCAACTCCATCCACTGGGCCTTGGTCACCTCCGCCCCACCTGCGAGACCATCGGCAATGTGATCGATGGCGCGAACATCCCGCCTTCTGATGTCTGCCTTCATCTGCCGAATTTGATGGTTCAGCCCCGCCAAGTCTGCGTCCGCGGCCGTGGGGTGCCCATAGAGTTCTGCGGAGTGCACCGGTCGTCCATGGGGGGTGGTGAGGTGCTTCACCCGCATCTTCGCCAACTTCGCCCGCAGATAAGTCCGCAGCGTTGCCTGAACATCGAAATCTGTCATGCCGTGCATCTTGAAGAACGCCTCGAAGGCCGCGTCGAGACTCAAGGATAGGGCCTCAGCGGCCCGGAACTTATCCGTCCCGAGGGACAGGGCAACCTCACCTCGCAACGGCCGTGGCAGTCGCCGGCGGTAGGTGTAGATGCCCCGCTTGCGCGTGATGTAGGAGCAGTGTGGGACCATCGAGCCCATGAGGATGCCTTCCAGCAGGGTGGAGGGCCGAAAAGCTCGATGGATCAGCTACTTGATAAGGTGTGGCTGGGGGACCTGGATTCGAACCAAGATTCTCGGAGTCAGAGTCCGATGTTCTACCGTTGAACTATCCCCCAGCAGCCCCCGAAGAGGCGCGTCGCCGGTGCGAGGCGCGGTCATAATCGATTGGCGCGGAGGGTTCAAGCCCCGCCGCTCCGCCTTTTGTCCTGATACTGCAAGTGGCTTGCGGCGAGGCTTCACCCTGATACACTTTCGCCAACTGAACAGATCAACCGTCCATCCGTCGAACCCTTTGGCGTTCCGGTGGCCGGTGGGAAAGGTCGCCATGGCCCACGAACCGCCGCGCGGTTCGCCGGGATATTCGGGCGTGCGTCCGGGGACGGAGGCCGGAGCGGGCGACAACCGCATCCAGCCGCCACCACGGCCGCGACGGCTTTATGCCGCGCTCGATCTCGGTACCAACAATTGTCGCCTGCTGGTGGCCAAGCCCGAGGGCGCGAGCTTCCGCGTCGTCGATGCCTTTTCGCGCATCGTGCGCCTTGGCGAGGGTCTGGCGCAGACCGGCCGCCTGAGCGAGGCGGCCATGGACCGCGCCGTGGAGGCGCTGAAGATCTGCCGCATGAAGCTGCGCGACCGGCAGGTGGTGCGCGCCCGCCTCATCGCCACCGAGGCCTGCCGGCAGGCCGTCAACGGCGACGCGTTCATCGCCCGCGTCAAGGACGAGACCGGTCTGGCTCTGGAGGTGGTCGACCGCCACACCGAGGCGCAGCTCGCCGCCCAGGGCTGCGTGCCGCTGGCCGATCCCCGCGCCCGCGGTGTCATCCTCTTCGACATCGGCGGCGGCTCCTCCGAGCTCGTCTGGCTGCTGCCGCGGGGGCCAGGCCGGCACGGCGGTCCGCCGACGGCCGAGATTCTCGGCTGGACCTCGCTGCCCGTCGGCGTCGTGACGCTGGCCGAACGGCACGACGGCAAGCACGTCACCCGCGAGGGCTTCCAGCGCATGGTTGACGAGGTGGCCGCCATGGTCGAGCCCTTCGCCCACCGGGAGGCGATCCAGGCGCAGATCGAGCACCTGCACATGCTCGGCACGTCGGGCACGGTCACGACGCTCGCCGGCGTCCATCTCGGCCTGCCGAAATATGACCGCCGGCGCGTCGACGGCGCCTGGCTGGGCGCCGACGAGGTCGACGTCATCCTCGAGCAGCTGCTCGACATGACCTACGAGGACCGCATCGCCCATCCCTGCATCGGCGCAGAACGGGCGGACCTCGTTCTCGCCGGCTGCGCCATTCTCGAGGGCATGCGCCGGCACTTCCCCTGCCAGCGGTTGCGCGTCGCCGACCGGGGCCTGCGCGAGGGCATTCTCGTCAGCCTGATGCGGCAGGACGGCGTGTGGCGGCGACCCTTCCATGGTCAGCATGACCAGCGACCCGCCGGACCGGGAGGCGCCCGATGACGACCAAGACCGGCGGTGGCCGCCAGCTCGCGGTGCGCCTGAAGACCGCGAAGAAGCGCACCACCAGCCAGCAGAAATGGCTGGAGCGCCAGCTCAACGATCCTTACGTCGCCCGCGCCAAGCGCGAGGGCTGGCGCTCGCGCGCCGCCTTCAAGCTGATCGAGATCGACGACAGGGCGAAGATCCTGAAGCCCGGCCAGCGCATCGTCGACCTCGGCGCCGCGCCCGGCGGCTGGCTTCAGGTGGCGGCCAAGCGCATCGGCCTCGACCAGGGCCGCGGCAAGATCGTCGGCATCGACCTCCTCGACATCGATCCCGTTCCCGGCGTCGCCTTCATGAAGGGCGACTTCACTACGGACGACGCGCCTCAAAAGCTCAAGGAGATGCTCGGCGGCGAGGCCGACGTGGTGCTGTCCGACATGGCGGCCAATGCCACTGGTCACCGCAAGACCGACCAGTTCAAGATCATTTATCTCGCCGAACTCGCCATCCACTTCGCGCGCGAGGTGCTGGCGCCCGGCGGCCATTTCCTCTGCAAGGTGCTGCAGGGCGGCACGGAAGGCGACCTTCTCGGCGACCTGAAGCGCGACTTCACCACGGTGAAACATATCAAGCCGCAGGCGAGCCGCGCCGATTCCAAGGAACTCTACGTGCTGGCCATGGGCTTCCGCGGACGCGGGCTGACGGATCAGGCTACCGACACCGATCAGGGTTAAATCCGGCGGCCTTCCGGCGGAACCTGCGGTCGGCTTAGTCTTGGTGTGCGGATTCGGAAGGGGGCCCCATGCCGTCAGGCGACGAGACCCACCACAGCTACCTGCCACCGATGGCCGGGCGGTTTCCCCTCGCCCTGCCCGCCACCCGCTTTCTCTACGAAGCCGTCGTCGAACTCCTGCCGACCCGCGCCCTGGGCAAGGGTCCGCTCGGCGAGCGGCGCATCGTGCCCATCACCGGCGGCACGTTCGAGGGCCCGGACATCCGCGGCACAGTGCTGCCGGGTGGCGCCGATCGCCAGCTCGTGCGCGCGGACGGGCTGCTGCTGCTCGACGCCTTCTACGAGATGGAGACCGACGACGGCGCGGTCATCACCGTGCGCAATTCGGCCAAGGTCCACTACGGCCCGGACGGCCGGCGCGAGGCCTTCTCGACCCTCGAACTCACCGCGCCGGAAGGGCGCTATGACTGGCTCAACCGCGGCGTCCATGTCGGCACGGTCGACGTGCTGAGGCCGGAGCGCGAGGCGGTGGTCGTGCGGGTGTATCAACTGGTCTGAGGCGGCCGTGGCCGCTGCGCCGAGGGACCCGGCAGGGGCTGCGCCTCTATGCCGAGGTTTCGCAGCGCCGTCGCGACGCAATCGCCGAAATCGACCCCGGCGCCGGCCCGATGCGCCAGAACCATGGCCAGCTTGGTCAGAAAGACCGCTTCATTCGCCTCGCCGGCACGGTCGATCCCCAGGGCGAGCGTCTCATAGACGGTTTCCAGCGCATCGAAGGTGAGAGGCTCGGGGGCCGGCGGCGGCGATGCTGTCATGACGGCCTCCCGAGGCCTGCGTCGAGGGTGGCGAGGATCTCGTCGGCGACCGGCTGCTTCCAGCGGCCGGCGACGTGCAGGTCAGGGCGGATGAGATAGACCGTGCCCGGCGCCGCATCGTAGGCAGCGGCGAGGACGCCCTGCGGGTCATGGAGCGGGAGGGCGTTTGCCGCGACCGCCGGCGTCGCGCCGACAAGCAGGACCCGCAGCGGCGGATGCCGGCGATCCATCGCCGCGAGGAGCGGCGCGAGCGAGGGCAGCGTCGCGCCATCGGTGAAGACCAGAGCCGTGAAGCCTTCGCCCATGTGGTCGGTCAGGAAGCTCTCGCCGAGACGGATATTGCGCATGGCGGCGCCCGAGTCTGGACCGGCGGCGAAGTCCCTGTCGCGCCGCGCGAAGGGCGTCAGCGGGCTCTGCGCATAGGTGTAGGGCTGCATCTGGCGCGGGTTGGCGAAGCCTTTGGCGAAATCCTCGGTGAGCGCCAGCGACAGCACCGCCTCGCGCACCAGGGCGAACCCGCGCGTCGGCGGCGTCATGAAGCGGGTGCTTTTCGCCGCATTGGCGAAGACGTCGAGCGTCGCGCCGCGGCGTTCGGGCGAGTAGCTGTCGATCAGCGCCTCCTCGGCCTCGCCCTTCAGCACGAAGGCGAGCTTCCATCCGATGTTCTGCGCATCCGCCAGACCGTTATTCAGGCCGCGCACACCGAAGATCGGCACGATGTGGGCGGCATCGCCGATAAAGACCACCCGGCCGTGGCGATAGTCGTCGAGGGCCAGCGTGTTGGCCGTGTAGATCGACCACCATTCGAGCTCCCACGGCCCGTCATGGCCGATGTCGGCGAGGATGGCACCGACGCGCGCGCGGATTGTCCCCTCGCGCACCGCCTCCTCCGGATCCTCGCCCTCGCGCAACTGATAGTCGACCCGCCAGATGTCTTCCGGCTGCTTGTGCATCAGCACGGTGCCGCCGGGATTGGAGGCCGGGTCGAAGAAGGCGCGCCGCTCGGTCGGGTAGTCATGGGCCATTTTCACGTCGGCGATGACGTAGCGCCCCTCGTAGTTGTCGCCCTTCAGGCGCAGGCCAAGCTGGGTGCGGATCGGGCTGCGGGCGCCGTCAGCGGCGAGTACCCAGGCCGCCTGGAGCGGATAGGAACCATGCGGCGAGGCCACCGTCAGCGTCACACCGCCGGTGCGATTCTCCGTCGCCGTGACCTCGCTCTGCCAGCGAAAATCGACGAGGCCCGTCGCCATGCAGGCGTCGAACAGGAACTGCTCGGTATACTGTTGTTCAAGATTGTACATCGGCCGGAACTTCTCGTCCGCCGAGTCCGGCATGGTCAGGCGGTAGATCTCGCGGCCGCGATAGTAGCTGCGGCCCGTGGTCCAGCCGAGCGACTTGGCGAGGAAGGCGTCGACTGCCCCCACCTGCTCGAAGATGTGGAAGCTCTGGCGGGCGATGCAGGTGGCGCGGCTGCCGTCGTTGAAAGTCGGCTTGGCGTCGAGCACGAGCGAGCGCACGCCGTACTTCGCCAGCGTCAGGGCCGCCGTCATGCCGACGGGACCGGCTCCGACGATCACGACCGGATGGACCTCGCGGGCGCCGTCGAGCTCGGGCGCGCGCACGGCGTCGAAATGCGGATAGGTGAAGTAGAGGGACTCCAGCGGACCCCTGCCCTGCGGCCTCACGCGCCTCTCCCGTCCCTGCCGCTTGTCGCCGCGGCCCTTGCCGTCTCAGGGGAGCGGGGCAGGAGAAAGGTGTCAAGCGATGGCCACGCGGCAATCGCGCACTTGCATGACCGGCGAAAGAGCGTCTGATGATCGCGTCGGCGCCTCTCCCCGCGCCGGCGGATCGATGAGGAGGTTTCCATGACCACCAATATCGGCGGCACCGACCGCATCCTGCGCATCGTGGCAGGCATCGCACTGCTGCTGTTCGCCATCACCGGCGTCCCGGCCACCGGCTTCAACTGGGTCGGCTGGATCGGCATCGTGCCGCTCGTCACCGCGGCTCTCGGCTGGTGCCCGGCCTACACCCTTCTCGGCATGAACACCTGCCCGGTGTCGAACCGGCAGGGCTGACCTCAGGCCGCGGCTTCGAACCCGCCGAGCACGGCCGTGAGATTGGGCCCGAGCCGGTCGGAGAGATAGCCGCCCTCCTGCACGAAGAGCGCCGGCAGGCCCATCCGCGCGATGGCCTCGCCGGCACGGCGGAAGCCGTCTGCCGTCACCTTGGCGCCGCCGAAGGGATCGTCGGCGGAGGCGTCGAGGCCGAGCGCGACGACGAGCATCCCCGGCGTGAAGGCGGCAATCGTCTTCGCCGCCGATTCAACCGCGGCGACATAGACCTCGTCGCCGGAACCGACCGGGATCGGCAGGTTGAGGTTGGCCCCCTCGCCGGCCCCGGTGCCGCGCTCGTGCGCATAGCCCCAGAAGAAGGGGTAGAAGCGCGACGGGTCGGCGTGGACCGAGACGGTCAGCACGTCGGGCCGGTCGTAGAAGATGTCCTGCGTGCCGTTGCCGTGGTGGATGTCGATGTCGAGGATGGCCACCCGGTCATGGACGGAGCGCAGGTACTGCGCGGCGATTGCCGTGTTGTTGAGGAAGCAGTGGCCGCCGGCCGCATCGCGATAGGCGTGGTGGCCGGGCGGGCGGCAGAGCGCATAGGCAGCCCGCTCGCCGTCGATGACGAGTTCAGCGGCCGTCACCGCCACGTCCGTCGCCGATGAGGCCGCCAGCCAGGTGTCCGGCCCGATGCCGCAGGCCATGTCCTGCATGTACCAGCCGGCCCGGCCGGTGATGGATTGCGGCATGGTGCCGCCGCGGCGGACGGGATGGACATTGCCGAGCACCTCGTCGGAGGCGTCGGCCAGTGTCTGCCACTCGGCCGAGGCCTCCTCCATGAAGCGCAGGAAGTCGACGGAGTGGACGCCGAGGCGCGGGCCCTGACCGAAGGTCTCACTCGGCACCAAGACATGGTTGCCGGCCTTGAGCCCCGCCATCAGCCGCTCGGCGCGCTCCGGGCGCTCCTCGCCCTGCGCGAACTTGCCACGCAGGATGAAGCGCTTGGGGTCGTGGCCCTTGTGGAGGTCGGTGAAGACGGCTTTCATGATGGGATTCGACCGGGCTGGAGAGGTTTGCGCCATGTTCCCCGGATGGAGGGCCGAGGCAAGGGCGACGCGCGGCGGGGTGGTTTGCGCGAGCGCGTCAGAAGTTCTGAGAATTGCATCAGGCAAGTGCGTCCTTCGAGGCTCGCCTTTCAGGCTCGCACCTCAGGATGAGGGCGGGAACGCGTTGCACCAAGGTTCCGGTCGGTGCCAGCAACCTTCCTCCTCATCCTGAGGTGCGAGCCCGGCGATGCGTGAGCATCGCCCGGAGGCGAGCCTCGAAGGACGCACCTCCCCGATGCAGAGCGGCACGTTCAGTGCGAACCCCGCCCCGCTCCCCGATACACCGCCTGCCGCGCATCTCGGCTGCGCCCGCGGCGGTTGATCGACCGGCGGGCGCAGATAGGCTCGCGGCTCCCGCCACGGATGCCGTCATGCCTCTCGATCCCGCGCTCGCCGCCAAGATCATCGCCGCCGTCGACGCCGGCTTCGACCGCCAGATGGTCCTGACCGCCGATCTCGTCCGCTTCGCCTCGACGCGCGGGCGCGAGCACGCCTGCCAGGATTTCGTGCTCGGCGAGATGAAGCGTCGCGGCTGGGCGACCGAGCGCTTCACCATGGAGCCCGCGGCGCTCGCCCGTCATCCCGGCGGCTCACCGGTCACCGAGGATCATTCCGACGCCCCGATCGTCGTCGGCATCCACCGGCCGCGCGCGGAGACCGGCCGCACGCTGATCCTGCAGAGCCATGTGGACGTGGTGCCGGCGGGGCCGCGCGAACTCTGGTCGCGCGATCCCTTCGACCCGCATATGGAGGGCGACTGGTTCTACGGACGTGGTGGAGCCGACATGAAGGCCGGCCATGCCGCCATGTTCGCCGTCTTCGACGCCCTCGCCGCCATCGGCCTGCAGCCGGCCGCAACAGTGACGGTGCAATCCGTCGTCGAGGAGGAATCCACAGGCAACGGCGCGCTGCAATGCCACCTGCGCGGCTACAGGGCGGATGCCGTACTGATCCCGGAGCCGGAGGACGAGAAGCTCATCCGCGCCAATACCGGCGTCGTCTGGTTCCGTGTCGAGGTGGCGGGCCTGCCCGTCCATGTCAGCCAGGCCGGCACGGGGCAGAACGCCATCGAAGCGACGCATGGCGTCATACGGGCGCTGCGGGACCTCGAGGCGCGCTGGAACGCCAAGAAGGCCGACTTCCGTCACTTCGAGGACGTCGACCATCCGATCAACCTCAACATCGGCATGATCGAGGGCGGCGACTGGGCCTCCTCCGTGCCGGCCTGGTGCGCCATCGACTGCCGCATCGCCATCTATCCCGGCGAGCCGGCCGAAACCATGATGCGCGCCGTCGAGGAGGCGGTGACGGGCGCGGCGCGGTCCGACAGGTTCCTCGCCAACAATCCCCCGCGCGTCACCTTCACGGGCTTCACGACGGAAGGCTATGCGCTGGAACCGGGTTCGGAGGCCGAGGCCGTGCTCGCGCGCGCCCATGAGACGGCGACCGGCGAGACGCTCCAGGACCTTGTGACGCCCGGCTATCTCGATACCCGCGTCTATGCCCTCTACGACCGCATTCCCGCGCTCTGCTACGGCCCGATCTCAGAGAACATCCACGGTTTCGACGAGCGTTTCTCGATGGCCAGCATGCGCCGCGTCACGCGCGCCATGGCGCTGTTCGTCGCCGAATGGTGCGGCGTCGAGCCGACCCAGCCCTGATCCTTCCCCTCCATCGCCTACTGTCCGGAGCATTGCCCATGGCCCTCGACCCCGTCCTCGCCGACAAGATCATCAAAGCCGTCGATGACGGCTTCGACGCCCAGCTCGACTATCTCAAGACGCTGGTGCGCTATCCCTCCCAGCGCGGCGACGAGCACGCGGTGCAGGACTTCGTGTTCCAGGAACTGCGCAAGCGCGGCTTCGCCATGGAGCGCTTCGCCATGGACGAGGAGGCGATCAAGCGCCACCCCGGCGGCTCGCCCTTCTCCGACACGCACTCCACCGCGCCGATCGTGGTCGGCATCCACCGACCGAAGGCGGAGACCGGCCGCAGCCTCATCATGCAGGGCCATATCGACATCGTGCCGCCGGGTCCGCTGGAGATGTGGACGTCGCCGCCCTACGAGCCGCGCATCGACGGCGACTGGTTCTACGGCCGCGGCGCCGGCGACATGAAGGCTGGTCACGGCGCCATGGTCGCCGTCTTCGACGCGCTGCAGCGGGCCGGCGTGCAGCCGGCCGCGACCGTCTATGTCCAGTCGGTGGTGGAAGAGGAATCGACCGGCAACGGTGCGCTGCAGTGCCACCTGCGCGGCTACAAGGCCGAGGCGGCGCTGATCCCCGAACCGAGCCAGGGCAAGATCACCCGCGGCAATGTCGGCGTTGTCTGGTTCCAGTTCACCGTGCAGGGGCACCCGGTCCATGTCCGCGAGGCCGGCGCCGGCCAGAACGCCATCGAGGCGGCCTTCGGCGTCATCCGGAAGCTGCGCGAGCTCGAGGCCTTCTGGAACACCAAGACGAAGGACTACCCGCTGTTCAAGGACGAGGCGCACCCGATCAACCTCAACATCGGCAAGATCAAGGGCGGCGACTGGGCCTCCTCGGTGCCGGCCTGGTGCACCGTCGACTGCCGCATCTCCATCTTCCCGGGCGAGAAGCCGCAGGAGATGATGCGCGCCATCGAGGACACCATCGCCAGGGCGGCGCGAGAGGACCGTTTCCTTGCCAACAACCCGCCGAAGGTGGTCTGGAACGGCTTCACCACCGAGGGCTACATCCTGAAGCCCGGCTCCGAGGCCGAGGCGGTTCTCGGTCGCGCCCATCAGCGCGCCTGGGGCGAGCCGCTGCAGGAGAGCGTCACGCCGGCCTATCTCGACGGCCGGGTCTATGCGCTGTTCGACGACATCCCGACGCTGAACTACGGCCCCTCGGCCGAGCGGGTGCATGGCTTCGACGAGCGCTTCTCCATTGAGAGCCTGCGCAAAGCGACGAAGTCGATGGCCCTGTTCGTCGCCGAGTGGTGCGGAACCGAACCGGCCTGAGCCCGACGGCTGCCCTGCGCTTGACCGGAGCAGGCGGGGCAGCCGACAGTCTTCCGATCGCATTGCCCTGGAGTGCCGTACATGCCCGCATCCGTCCGCGACGCGCTGGAAGCCTCGCTCGCCCGCATCGACGATCCGAAGTCCGACGGGCGCGTGACCTTCACGAAGGTTTATGCAGACCGTGCACGGGCGGAGGCCGATGCTGCCGATGCGCGGGCCAAGGCGGGGGTGAAGCTCTCGCCGCTGGACGGCTGGGTCATCTCGATCAAGGACCTTTTCGACGTCGCCGGAGAGGTGACGACGGCCGGCTCCACGATCCTCAGGTCGCAGCCGCCGGCATCCGTCGACGCGCCGACGATCGCGCGGCTCCGGCAGGCCGGCTGCGTCATCGTCGGCAAGACCAACATGAGCGAGTTCGCCTTCTCGGGCATCGGCATCAATCCGCATTACGGCACGCCCGGCAACGCCGCCGACAAGAGCCGCGTTCCCGGCGGTTCGTCCTCAGGCGCGGGCGTCTCGGTGGCCGAGGGCACGGTGCGCATGGGCCTCGGCACCGACACGGGCGGTTCCATCCGCATTCCGGCGGGCCTCAACGGCTGCGTCGGCTTCAAGCCGACCTACGGGCGTATCCCGACCACGGGCGCCTTCCCCCTGTCCTACGCGCTCGATTCCATCGGTCCGCTGGCGAAGACCGTCGCCGACTGCGCTGCGACAGACGCGGTGCTGGCCGGCGAGGAGCCGTGGACGCTGACGCCTGCGCCGCTCGCCGGCCTCAGGCTCGCCATCCCGCGCGGCCGGCTGTTCGGGCAAATCGAGCCGGAGGTGGAACAGGCCTTCGAGGCCGCCGTGGCGCGGCTCGCCAAGGCCGGCGCCCGGGTCACCGAGATCTCGATCGAGGACCTTCTGCAGGACCTTGCCGACGCCATGGCGAAAGCGCCGTTCGTGGCGATGGAGGCAGCCGCCGTCCACGCCGAGTGGCTGGAGGACCGCGCGCGCGACTTCGATCCGCGCGTGCTGGCGCGCGTGCGCATCGGCGCCAAGGCCGCGGCCCCCGACTACATCCGCCTCGTCAACAGGCGCGCCGAACTCGTGATGCAAATGCGGGACCGGCTGGCCGATGTCGATGCCCTCATCCTGCCGACGACGCCGATCCGGGCGCCGAAGATCTCTGACCTCACGGCGAGTGACGACCAGTTCTGGACCGCCAACGGCCTGATGCTGCGCAACACCACGATGGGCAACATCTTCGCATTCACCGGCATCTCGATCCCCTGCCCGGCGGTGAAGGGCCTGCCGGTCGGCTTCATGATGACGGCGCTCGGGGGGCAGGATCGCCGCCTGCTGCGCATGGCGGCGGCGGTGGAAGCCGCCTTCGCCTGATCCACGGCGTCCCTGCCGAACGCAAAAGGCCCGCCGAAACCGGCGGGCCTTTGACTTTGTCGGGCAGATGCGGCTCAGGCGGCCTTGACCTCGTCGAGGAAGGCGCCGACGGCCTGGCGCAGGCCGTGAATGTCGGTCTCCAGCCCTTTGGCGACATCGTTCAACGAGCCCACTGCCGAGGAAACGCCGCGCAGGCGCTCCGACACCATGCCGATGGACTGGCCGGCCGTCTGGGCGACGCTGGCGGTTCCCTCAACGCTGACGCCGATTTCCTGCGTCGCCTGGGCCTGCTGGTCGATGGCGGTGGAGATGGCCTCGCTCGCCCGGCGCATGCGCACGACCGTGTCGGTGATGCCGCCCATCGACGAGACGCTGCGTCCGGTCGCCTGCTGGATCGAGGCCACCTGCGCGGCGATGTCCTCGGTCGCGCGGGCCGTCTGCGAGGCGAGTTGCTTGACCTCGGAGGCGACGACGGCGAAGCCGCGGCCCGCCTCACCGGCGCGGGCGGCCTCGATGGTGGCGTTGAGGGCCAGCAGGTTGGTCTGCTCGGCGATGGCGCGGATCAGTTCCACCACCTCGCCGATCTTCTCGCCCATGGCTGCAAGTCCGGAGACGTCGGCCGCGGCCGACTCGACCGCCTGCGTCGCCTCGGACGAGACCTTCATCGCCTCTTCCGTCTGGCGACGGATCTCGACGATGGCGGCGTTGAGTTCCTCGGTCGCACCGGCAATGCCGGTGACACGGTGGAGGGTCTCCTCGGTGGCCTGCACCGTATCGCGCGCACCGACTTCGGCGGCCTCCCCCGACTCCGAGACCGTGCCGGTGGCACCCGTCACCGAGACGGCGCGGGAGGCTACGCGGTCGAGGACCGAGCCAATGGCGGCATCGAACTGACTGACCGCCTGCTCCATGGCGGCGCGCCGCGCCTGCTGGGCCGCCATGCGCTCGCCTTCGGCGGCACGCATCTGGGCGCGCTCGGCAAGGCTCGCGCCGAGGCTGTCGACGGCGCGGGCGATCAGGCCGATCTCGTCCTGGCGGCCGGCATGGCGCGACATGTCGACGGTGCGGTCCTCGGCGAGGCTGTTGATGGCGTCGGCCGCCTCGCGCACCGGCTTCAGGAAGCGGGTGAGCAGGAGGAAGACGCCGACCGCGGCGGTGATCGTCAGCAGGGCGAGCGCGATGATGACGCCCTGGCGCATGGTCGCGGCGGAGGCGTCGGCGGCGCCCTTGCTGATGCCGGCGCCGACCGCGCCGATGACCTTGTTGTCGGCGGTGACGATCGGCACGTATCGGGCGATGCGCGGGATATTGGCGACGACGATATGGTCGGTCATGACCTCGCCGCGGTTGATCGCCTTGGCGATGGCCGAAGCCGCGGGAATGCGGGTGCCGATGACACGGTTGCCCTGGGCGTCCTTCACCGAGCTGGAGTGGCGGATCAGATCGCCTGTGGCGGGGTCTGTGCGGAACATCGAGGCGGCATCGCTCGCATGATCAACGATGCGGTGGTCGCCCTCGGCCGGCAGAGCGTTGCCGCGCACCCGCAGCACGACGCCGGCGGATGAGCGCTCAAGCTTGCCTCCCTCCAGCCCGAGTTCGACAGCCTTGGCCATGGCCACGGTGCGCTCGGTGATCTGCGATTCGACGATCTCGGCCATGCGGGCGTCGATCTGCGACACGGCGTAGAAGCCGGCGCCGACAGCGACGGCGGTGATCATCAGTGCCGAGAAGGCGGCGACCTTCGCAGCGAGAGGAAGACGGGAGAGGAAGCGCATGGATACCCCGATGGTTAACGTGATGCCAACCATCAGACAGAGCCCTTAACAAACGGTATCAAGAAACCTATGCGGAACGAGAAATATCAACATTCTCCATGACTTACGTAACGTCAACCGTGCAGTTTTCCTTTTCCCTGGTCACAAGGGCGACGTCATCCGCAGAAGCCAGGCGCGGTCGGCGCCCTTCAGCGGCCCGGCCAGAAGGTCGCGGGTGCGGGCATGATAGGCGTCCAGCCAGCGGCGCTCTTCCTCCGTCAGCATCTCCACGACGATGGCCCGCCGGTCGAAGGGGCAGAAGGTGATGGTCTCGAATTCGAGAAAGCCCGGCTTCGCGCTCTCGGTGACGACGACGAGGTTTTCCAGGCGGATCCCGTGGGAGCCGGTCTCGTAGAAGCCGGGCTCGTTGGACAGGATCATGCCGGGTTCGAGAGGCACCTGCGACAGCGGCGACAGGCGCGCCGGGCCCTCGTGGACGCCGAGATAGACGCCGACGCCGTGGCCGGTGCCGTGGTCGAAATCGAGGCCGGCCTGCCAGAGCGCTCGGCGGGCGAAGCCGTCCAAGGCGATGCCGCCCGTGCCCTTCGGAAAGCGCGCCGTCGCGACGGCAATATGGCCCTTCAGGACCAGGGTATAGTGCTCGCGCAACCGCTTCGGCACACGGTCGACGGCGATGGTGCGGGTGATGTCGGTGGTGCCGTCGAGGTATTGCGCGCCGGAGTCGATGAGCAGGAACGTGCCTTTCTCGACCTTGCGCTCGGTCTCGGGCGAGGAACGATAGTGGACGATGGCGCCGTTGGAACCGGCTCCGGCGATCGTGGTGAAGCTTGGGCCCTTGTGCAGGGCATCGGCGCCGCGGATCTCCTCGAGCTTCGCCATGACGGCAAGTTCGCCCTGCCCCACCGCCTCGCGATCGATCCAGTGGAGGAAGCGCGCCATGGCGGCACCGTCGCGGACATGGGCCTTGCGTGTGCCGGCGAGTTCCACCTTGTTCTTGCGCGCCTTGGGCAACACGGAAGGATCGGGGCCGTGAACGAGGGTGGCGCCCGCTGCAGTCAGCGTGTCCGCGATCCAGGCGGTCGCGGTGTCGGGATCGATCGTGACGGACTTGCCGGCGAGTTCCTTCAACCCGTCGGCGAAGGCCTCGATGGGCCGCACCGTGACGCCGTTGCCGAGATGGGCGTCGAGGCCGGCGGTGAACTTCGCCTTGTCGACGAACCAGGTGGCGTGGCCGTCGGCGGAAAGGACCAGGAAGCTCTGGACCAGCGGGGTTGCCGGCGTATCGCCGCCGCGCACGTTGAGCAGCCAGGCGATGGAATCGAGCTGGTTGAGCACCGCTGCCTTCGCCCCGCGCGCCGCGATGTCCGCGCCGACGCGGCCGCGCTTGTCGGCGCTGGCCTCGCCGGCATATTTCAGCGGCTGTGCGTGGATCGCGGAAAAGGGGTCGCCCGGCTGGTCGGTCCAGATGGCGTCGATCGGGTTCTTCTCCATGGCCACGAGCTCCGCCCCGGCCTTGGCCATCGCCTCGCGCCAGCGCTCGGCCTCCTTCACCGGCGTCACGCGCGGATCGAAACCGATGCGGTCGCCCTTCCTCACCTTGGTCGCCAGCCACTCGATGGCCGGCGGCTTCTTGAAGTGGCGGCATTCGATGACGGAGGCGTCGGTCTCGGCCGGCGCCTGCAGCGTGTAGCGGCCGTCGACGAAGAGGGCGGCCTCCTTCTGCAGCACGATGGCGAAGCCGGCCGACCCGGTGAAGCCTGTCAGCCATGCGAGCCGCTCGGCGCGGGCGACCAGATACTCGCCCTGATGCTCGTCGGCGCGGGGCACGAGGTAGGCCGCAAACTTGTCCTTCTTAAGGATCTTCTGGAGCGCAGGGATGCGCGCCGGATCGCGCGCGAAGGTCGGAGCGGGAACCTTGGCCACGGCCGCGGCGATCGCCGCCTTGTCGGAGGCGCTGACGCCAGGGCAGGCCGCCGCCATCCAGTCGTCGGGGTGCTTGGCGGGGGGCGTGGCGCGGACGCGGGCGAGGATCGGCTTCAGGGCCTCGAGATCGACGGGCATGGGGCTCCCAGGGGCTTCAGGCGAGGGCAAGCCGGGCCGCCTCCCCGCCCGCGATGCGTCCCAGCACCACGGCGGTCAGAAGCCCGTTGCCGGAAAGATAGCCGGAGGCGTCGGGGCCGGACACCCCCACCGCCGCCCCCCCTGCCGCGAAGAGATTGGGGAGCGGCGCGCCGTCGGTCCGGAGCACCCGCGCCGCGGCGTCGACCGCAAGTCCGCCTTGGGTGTGGAACAGGGCTCCGGTCACCTTCACTGCCCGGAAGGGCGGTTCGAGCTGAGGCACGCCGGTCCAGTCGCGGCCGAAGGCATCGCGGGCTCCGCGTCGCTTGAGGTCCGCGACGGATTCGAGAGTCACGCGAATCACTTCCGCCGGAATGCTGAGGCGCGCTGCCAGTTCATCCGATGATTCCGCTTGAAGGACGGCGCCCGCCGCCTCGGCCCGGCGGAAGTCCTCGAACTGGCGGGCGATGCCGGCGATACGGGCGTCGAAGATGTCATAGGCGACGCCACCGGGCTGGCCGAGCACGGCGAGGGCCGCCTCGGAGTAGCCGGAGGCCTCGTTCCAGAAGCGGCTGCCCGCGGCGTTCAACTGGAAGCCGCCCTCCATGATGACGGCCCAGGAGATGAGGATGCCGTGGGGGTGAGCAACGGACCCATGGCCCTGATGGCCCGTCATGTGGCGCAGGTCTGCGCCGAGCGCACGGCCCCACAGCACGGCGTCGCCCTGGTTGCCGGGATGTCCGAAATAGAGCGCGTCCTTCAGCGCCGGGATGTGCTCGGCGACGAGGGCCCGGTTGCCGCCATAGCCATTGCAGGCGAGCACAAGCGCGTCGCAACCGATGCGCTCCTCAGTTCCGTCGGGACGGGTGACGACCAGGCCGCGGATGCGGCCCTCCGGCGTCGCGACAAGGGCGGTGACATGGGCGCCGGTGACGATGTCGATGCCGGCGACCTCGACCGCGGCGCGCAGCCGGTCGATGAGCTCGGCGCCGGAGCGCGAGGCGAGGCCGTGCATGCGGCGCGCCGCATGGCCGGGATAGGAAAAGTCGTCGATGACCGTGAAGGCGAGGCCGTGCCGCTCGGTGAGCCAATCGATGGCGGGGCCGGCGCCTTTCGTGACGGCCTTGAGCACGGCGGGGTCCGCCTCGCCATGAGCCTTCCCCTGGATATCGGCGGCGAAGGCCTCAGCGCTGTCGGCGATGCCGGCGGCGCGCTGGGCGGCGGTGCCGGCCGCGGGAATGAGGCCGGCGGAGAGGGCGGTCGAGCCCTGCGGAAGCGCGTCGCGCTCGAAAACGACGGGCTCGGCGCCCGCCTCCTTCGCCGCCAGCGCCGCGCAGAGGCCGGCGGCACCTCCGCCGACGATGGCGACAGCCACCGAGACGTCGAAGGGCGAGTCGTCGGTCAGGATTCGGGACATGATGGCCCCTCACCCTTCCCTCTCCCCGCAAGCGGGGAGAGGGGGCACCGGCGTCGCGACATCACCGGCAAGCGCTGCGCCTGGCGCGACGGATGAGCACGGACACGAGGCAGAAGTTCCCTCTCCCCGCTTGCGGGGAGAGGGAAGGGTGAGGGGCAACGACGTACCATCCTCACCCGCCGATCTCCGCGATCAGTTCGGCCACCGTCGCGATGCGGGCCACGGGCCTGAGACCGGCGATGGCCTCGTCATGGACCTTCGGCGAGAAGGCGGCGCAGCCGTCCTCGATCACTGTCACGTGGAAATCGCGGACATGGGCGCCGCGCACGGTGGAAGCGACGCCGCCATTGGTGACGATGCCGCACGCGAGCAGCGTGTCGATGCCCGCCTTTCTCAGCACCCACTCCAGCCGCGACATGTAGAAGGCGGAATAGGCGACCTTCTCCACCCGGATATGGACCGGCTGCAGCGCATCGACCGTGTCGTGGCCCCAGGAGCCCGGCACGAAATCGCCCTTCACCAGGAATGGCCGCAAGGTCTTCAGGTGGTCAGAGATGAAGGGCTCGCCGCCCTTGCCGGGCACCAGGGTGAAATGGGTCGAGACGATCCAGCCGCCCTTCGCCCGGACGAGGTTCGCCAGCGGCTTCAGGCGCGCCGGGAGCGCCGCGATTTCGGGCGCCGATTGGTCGGCCCTGCCATAGGCGCCGTCCGGATGGAGAAAGTCGTTCTGCAGGTCGCAGACGAGCAGCGCGGTGCGGGTCATATCCATCACAGGCGCTCCATGACGAGGTTGCCGAAACGGTCGACCCGGGCGCGCTGACCGGGCGGCACCAGGATGGTGGCGTCCGGCTGTTCGAGGACCGCCGGCCCATCGACCACAGCGTCGACCGGCAAATCAAGACGGGCAAAGATCGCCGCCTCCTGCCAGCCGCCGAACCAGACCGGGCGGCTCCCCATGCGGGCCTTCGCGAGCGAGGCGGAGGCATCGGGCGCCAGGGCAGCGAGGTCGATGGCCGGGCGGCGGCCGATGGCGGTCGTGCGCAGGTTGACGATGCGGATGCCGAGCCCCGGCAGCAGCCGCGAGAAGGCGCGCGAATAGGCCGCCTCGAAGGCCTTTCGGACGATGTTGGAGGTGATGCCGGTGCGGCCCGCTGCCAGCGTCACCGGCAAGGGCACGGCGACCGTATGCGTCTGGCCGAGATAGTGCATGTCGAGTTCATAGGTGACGTCGATCCGGCTGACCGTGAGGCCGGCGCCTGCGACGACGGCATGGGCAGCCGCGCCCTCCTCCGCCATGCGCCGGTCGAGCGCCGTCGCGTCCAGCCCGTCGAGGACGAGGTTCAGCGTCTGCACCTGGTCGTGGCGGATGTCCGCCATGACGCAGCCCATGGCCGAGGTGACGCCCGGAAAGCGCGGCACCAGCGCCGCCTTGAGGCCGATGTCGGCAATGAGCGCGCCGGCATGCAGCGCGCCGCCGCCGCCGAAGGGCACGAAGGCGAAGGTCGCGGGATCATGGCCGCGCTCGACGGAGACGAGGCGGATGGCGCCGGCCATGCGCGCATCGGCGACCCGCACCACGGCTTCCGCGGCCTCTTCCGGAGACAGGCCCAACGGCTCGCCGACGTGCTTC
Source organism: Phreatobacter aquiterrae (assembly GCF_053471285.1). Classification (NCBI taxonomy): domain Bacteria; kingdom Pseudomonadati; phylum Pseudomonadota; class Alphaproteobacteria; order Hyphomicrobiales; family Phreatobacteraceae; genus Phreatobacter; species Phreatobacter aquiterrae. The sequence continues at coordinate 18,107 of NZ_JBJPHW010000002.1, forward strand.
GCCAGTGCCTCCCGCGCTGCCTCGACATCGAGGCGCTGCAGCTTGCCACCGATGGGACGCTCGGCGTTGATGCGGCCGAGGACGATGTTGGCATCCGTCAGGGTCGGGCGGTCGTTGCCCTGGCCATAGGCGACCGGACCGGGCCGCGATCCTGCGCTTTCGGGGCCGACCTCGAGGAAGCCACCGCGGTCGACCCGCGCGATAGAGCCGCCGCCGGCACCGATGGTGGTGATCTCGATCATCGGCGAACGGATGACGAGGCCGAAGTCGATGGTGGTCTGCGCCGCCAGCGCCGCCTCGCCGGCGGCGATCAGCGACACGTCGAAGGAGGTGCCGCCGAGATCCCCGGTGATGATGTCGGGATAGCCGGCGGCGGTGGAGATAGCGGCGGCTGCAATGACGCCGGCCGCCGGCCCCGACAGCGCGGTGCGCACCGGCAGGCGACGGGCCGTGGCCGTCGACATGACGCCGCCGTTCGACTGGACGATGTGGAAGGCACCGGCGAAAGCCTCGCCCTCCAGCGCCTGTTCGAGCTTGGCGAGATAGGAGCCGACGACCGGCTGCAGATAGGCGTTCAGCGCGGTGGTGGAAGCGCGCTCGAACTCGCGGATCTCGGGCAGGATCTCCGAGGAGACCGAGACATGCTCGTTCGGCCAGACGGCTCGAGCCGCAGTGGCCGCGGCGCGCTCGTTGGCGGGGTTGGCATAGGCGTTGACGAAGATGATGGCGAGGGCCATCGCGCCGGCGTCAGCCAGCGCCTTCGCCGCCGCGGCGACCTCGGCCGGATCGACCAACTGCCGCACCGTGCCGTCGGCCAGCGTGCGCTCGGCCACCTCGACGCGCATGTCGCGGTCGGCGATGGGGGTGAAGTCGCCCCACAGGCCCCAGGTGTTGCGGCGGTCACGGCGGCGCATCTCCAGGACGTCGCGGAAGCCCGCGGTGGTGATGACACCGATGCGGGCGCCCTTGCGCTCCAGCAGCGCGTTGGTGCCGACCGTCGTGCCGTGGACGATGGAGCCGAGCGACGACAGCGCGCCGAAGGTCTTCAGACCCTCGAGGAAGCCGACGGCCTCGTCGCCGCGGTTGGAGGGCACCTTGGCCGTGCGGAAGGTCCCGGACGCCTCGTCGAGGAAAAACAGGTCGGTGAAGGTGCCACCGACATCGACGCCGACGAGGGTGGTCATGCGGTGGCTCCGGTCACATAGCCGAGCCTCAGGTCGCGCTCCCGCGCCGCCGGGTCGCGCCGGGCGGGATCGCCGAAGCCGCCGCCGCCGGGTGTCTCCAGCCGCACGCGCCCGCCCTGCGGCAGCTTCACGCCGGTGACCTTGGAGGCCATGGGCGGGGACCCGCAGGTGGCGCCGTCTGTCCAGGAAAAGCGGTTCAGCGCTCCCTCCCCGCCGCCGTTGACGCCGAAGGGTGCATAGCGGCCGCGCTCGCCGAGCAGGAAGACCTCGGCGCCGCGTTCGTCCAGAACCTCGATCTCGTAGATGGCGCCCAGCCCCCCGCGATGGGCGCCCTCGCCGCCGGAATCGGGCCTGAGCGCCCATTGTGTGAACATCACGGGATACGCGGCTTCGAGAATCTCCACCGGCGGCATGGTGGCGGTGGAGATCGGATTGTTGGCGTGGTTCAGGCCGTCGCTCTCGGGATTGCCGCCGAGACCGCCGCCGAAGAAGTTGAACATCACCCAGCGGCTGCCATTGGCGCGGTGACCCGCCATGGAGAGGGCATTGATGGTGCCGAAGGGCCCGGCGGTCGCGCCCTCCGGCACGGCCTTCGCCAGCGCCCCGAAGACGACGCCGATGAGGCGCAGGATGGTTTCGGTATAGCCGGCCATGGGCTTCGGCGCCTTCGCACCGAGTAGCGTGGTCTCGGGCACGACGAAAGTGATGGGCTTCAGGCAGCCCGCATTGGCGGGAACGTCGGTGAAGACGTGCTTCAAGGCGACGTAACAGGCGGCGATGGTGGTCGGCACCGAAATGTTGATGGGGCCGGCGCAGGGCGGCGATGAGCGCGAGAAATCGAGCACCATCGTGTCGCCTGAGATGGTCAGGTCCAGCGCCACCGTCAGTCGCTCGTCGACGATGCCGTCATTGTCGAGATAGTCCTCGAAGGCATAGGTGCCGTCGGGCAGCGCCGCGACGGCCTCGCGCATCAGCGCCTCGGCGCGAACCGAAAAGGCGTCGAACGCCGTATCGATGGTCTTCTCGCCATACTGGTCGAGCAATGCGTTCAGCCTCTTCTCGCCGAGATCGAGGGCGTTGAGCTGGCCGTTGAGGTCGCCCCAGTTGGAATTTGGCAGGCGCGAATTGGCGGCGAGGATGTCGAGGATGTCCTGCCGCGTCTCGCCCCCGGCGACGAGCTTCACCACGGGGATCAGCACGCCCTCCTGGAAGCTCTCGGTCGCCACCGGGTTATAGCCGCCCGGCACGTTGCCGCCGATGTCGAGCCAGTGCCCTGCCGAGGCGAGCCAGCAGAAGAGAACGCCTTTGCGGAAGACAGGTCGCACCAGACGGAAGTCGTTGAGGTGCGTGCCGCCGGCATACTGATCGTTGAAGATGAAGGTATCGCCGGGCGCGAGCCCCCCCTGCACCTGCACCTTGTCAATCACCGCCTTCACGGCGAAGGCCATGGCGCCGACGAAGATCGGCAGGCCCTTCGTGCCCTGCACCAGGGTATCCCCGGTGTCGCGATGGTAGAGGCCGTGGCAGGCGTCGCGGGCCTCGGCGATGATCGGGTTGAAGGCGGATCGATAGAGCGTCGCGTCCATCTCGTCGGCGATCTGCTCGAGCCGGCCCCTGAGGACGGCGAGCGTGACGGGATCGAGCCTCACGCTCCGCCTCCGGCCGGCTCATAGCCCGCGCCCGCCTCCAGCAGTGCGGTGGTGCCGACGATCTCGGCGAGTTCGTCGAAGGAATACATAGCGTCGCGCACCGCGTCCGACGAGCCGTCCGCCCTCAGCGTATCGTAAAACTGGCGGGCGGTCTTCGCCATGGCGCGCACGACGCCGGCCGAGAAGACCACGAGGCTGTAGCCCATGGCCTCGAGGTCCCCGACGGGGGTCATGGGCGTGCGGCCGCCCTCGACCATATTGGCCATGAGGGGGCGCAGCGCACCGAGTTTCCGCGGCACAGAGGCGAGTTCCTCGCGGGTGCGCGGCGCCTCGACGAAGATGATGTCGGCGCCCGCCTCGGCATAGCGTTCGGCGCGCTCGAAGGCACGCTCAAAACCCTCGATCGCCCCGGCATCGGTGCGACCGATCACGAGAAGCCCGTCCTGGCGGGCGTCCACCGCCGCCTTGATCTTGCCCACCATGTCCTCGGCCGGCACGACGGCCTTGCCGCGCAGATGGCCGCAGCGCTTGGGGAAGGTCTGGTCCTCGAGCTGGATGGCGGCGGCGCCGGCCCGCTCGAAGCAGCGCACGGTGCGCTGGACGTTGAGGGCATTGCCGAAGCCGGTGTCGCCGTCGACGATCAGCGGCACCGACACCTTGTCGGCGATGCGCGTGATCACGTCGACGACGTCGTTCATCGTGGTCAGGCCGATGTCGGGCATGCCGAGCCGGGTATAGGCGATGCCGGCGCCGGTCAGGTAGAGCGCCTCGAAGCCGGCGTCGACGGCGATCTGGGCGGTGAGCGGATCCACGACCCCCGGCGCCAGAAGAACCGGGCGCTGGTCAAGTCTTGCACGCAGAACCTGGGCGGGGCGGCTCATCGGTATTCTCCTGAAAAGGCGGTCGTCATACAATCGGCGGCCGTGCTGCATATCATGATCACATCCCCAGATAGGCGCGGCGCAGGTCGTCGCTGGCGGCGAGTTCGGCCGCGTCGCCCTGAAGGGCAAAGACACCGTTCTCGAGGATGAAGGCGCGGGAGGCGACGTCCAGCGACTGGACGACGTTCTGCTCGACCAGCAGGACGGCGAGCCCGTCGGCGTTGATGCGCCGCACGAGGGCGAACATCTCCTCGACCAGCAGCGGCGACAGCCCGAGCGAGGGCTCGTCGAGGATGAGCAGCTTCGGTTCGGCCATCAGGCCGCGGCCGATGGCCAGCATCTGCTGCTCGCCGCCCGAGAGTGTACCGGCGAGCTGGGTGACACGGTCCCTGAGGCGCGGGAAGATGGCGAAGACGCGCTCCAGATTGGCCGATCGCGCCGCCTTGCCCCGCCGGTAGGACCCGAGTTCGAGGTTCTCGCGCACCGCCATGTTGGGAAAGATCTTGCGCCCCTCGGGCACATGGACCAGGCCGCGGGCCACGATGTCGCCGGGGCTCGCCGCGGTGATGTCCTCGCCTTCGAAGGTGATGCGGCCGCGATGGGCCCGCACGATGCCGGAGAGCACCATGTTGAGCGTCGTCTTGCCGACGCCATTGGAGCCGAGCACCGCAACGATCTCGCCCGGCGCGACGGTCATCGACAGGCCGCGTAGGATCTCAGTCGCGCCATAGCCGGCGGCGAGCCCATCGACGGCGAGCAGAGGCTCAGCCATGGGCACTCCCCTTCTGCAGGCGGCCGGCGGCGCCATGGCCGAGATAGGCCTCCACCACGGCCGGATCGCCCACCACCTCGGCAGGCGTTCCGGCGGCGATCAGCCGGCCGTTGGCGAGAACATGGACGTGGTCGCAGAGGCTCATCACCGCCTGCATGACATGCTCGATCATCAGGATGGTGACGCCTGCGTCGCGGATGGCGCGGATCACCGGGACGATGTCGCGGATCTCCGAGGGGTTGAGACCGGCCAGCACCTCGTCGAGCAGCAGCAGGCGCGGCTCCGTCGCCAGCGCGCGGGCGAGTTCCAGCCGCTTGCGTCCGGCCACCGTCAGCGATGACGCGGGGCGGTCGAGGTCGGCGAGACCGACCATGGACGCAACCTCCCCGGCGCGCGCCATGGCCTCGGCCCTGTGGGGATGGCGCAGATAGGCGCCGACCGAGATGTTCTCCACGACCGATAGCCCGGCGAAGGGCTGGACGATCTGGAAGGTCCGGGCGATGCCGCGCACCGCCAGCGATTCCGGCGAGTGACCGGTGATGTCGTCGCCCTCGAAGCGGACGCGCCCCGCCGTCGGCGTCTGGAAGCCGGAGATCAGCGTGAAGAGCGTGGTCTTGCCGGCGCCATTCGGCCCGATCAGGCCGGTGATCAGCCCCTTCGGCACGCTCATGCTGACGTCGGAGACCGCGACGAGGCCGCCGAAGCGCTTGGTGACGCCCTCCACCGCCAGCATCAGCGCCCTCCCCCGGCCCTGGCGAGACCCATGAGGCCGCGCGGTGCGAAGGCGATGACGAGGATCAGCAGCACGCCATAGACCACGAGATCGACGCCGGGCACGGCCGAGCCGATGGCGGCGTGGATCACCGTCTTGGCGGCTTCGCCGAGGCCGATGAGCGCCATGGCGCCGATGAGCGGCCCAAAGACCGTTCCGATGCCGCCGACGATGGGCGCGAGCAGCGCCTCCACCGAGATCCATGCGCCATAGGCGATATTGGCGTCGATATAGAGGAACTTTTGGGTGTAGAGCGCCCCGGCCACCGCCGTGATGCCCGCCGACAGGGTGATGGCCTTGAGCTTTACCTTCAGCGTGTCGACGCCGAGCGCCCGCGCCGCATCCTCGTTCTCGCGCACGGCGACCAGCCAGGCGCCGAAGCGCGAACGTTCAATCGCACGGTTGAAAAGCAGCACCACCGCGACGAAAACGAGGGCGAGATAGAAGAATGCCGCCGGCCCGTCGAACTGCATTTGCGCGAGGCCGATCTTCAGCGGCACCAGCGTGCCGGCCGCCCCGCCGGTGATGGGTGCGGCGTTGGCGAGGATGCGGAACACCTCGGCGAAGGCGAGCGTCACCAGCGCGAAATAGGAGCCGCGCAGGCGGGCGCGGAAGGCGAGCGTGCCGATGACGGCGCCGACCGCTGCGCCGAGGGCCGCAGCCAGCGGCAGCGCCACCCAGGCGTTCACGCCGAACCGCGTCTGCAGGATGGCCTGGGCATAGGCGCCCGTCCCGAAGAAGGCGGCATGGCCGAAGGAGAACTGCCCGCCATAGCCGCCGGCAAGGTTCCAGCCCTGGGCCGCCAGCGTGATGATCAGGACGAAGACCATCAGGTTGTAGAAGGTGTTGGGGCCGGCGACGATGCCGGCGCCGACGAGCAGCGGCACGGTGAGCGGCAGCAGCGCCAGCGCGACGATGGCAAGGAAGATGGAGCGGTAGGCCCTCATGCCTTGGCTCCGAACAGGCCGGTCGGCAGCAGCAGCAGCACCAGGATGAAGATGAGGAAGATGCCGATCTGGCCGAGGCTTTCGCCGAGATAGAGGCCGGACAGGCTCTCCACCACGCCGATGACGAGGCCGCCGACGAGAGCGCCGGCGATGGAGCCCATGCCGCCAAGGACCACCACCGTGAAAGCGACCAGCACGAAGGCGTTGCCGACGCGCGGATTGACGTAGAGCGAGGGCATCAGCAGGCAGGCGGCCACCGCCAGCGTCGCCGCGCCGAGGCCGAAGGTCACGGCATAGAAGTGGTTGACGTCGATGCCGACGAGAGAGGCGCCAAGCTTCTCCTTGGCCACGGCACGGATCGCCTTGCCGGTATCGGTAAGGGCGAGGATCGCCCAGAGCGCAGCCGCGACGACGAGTGCGACGCCGAAGCCGATGACCCGCGGCAGCGAGAGGAGGGCGAAGCCGAGATCGACCACCGAGAAGGAATAATCGAGCGTCAGCGCCCGCGTGTCGGAGCGGAAGACGGCCAGCAGGAGATTCTCGATGACGATCGACAGGCCGAGGGTGACCAGCAGGATCGCCCCGTCGTCGTTGCGGCTCGCCGGCGAGATGACGAAGCGTTGCAGGCCGTAGCCGAAGGCAAAGAACAGCGGCGTCAGCGGCAGGATGGCGAGATAGGGATCGACCCCGAGGCCGAGGTGCATCACCAGCACCGCGAACATGGCCAGCGTCAGCATGGCGCCATGGGCGAAGTTGATGATGTGCAGCACGCCGTAGACGAGGGTCAGACCCAGCGCCACCAATGCATAGACGGCGCCGGTGAGGAGGCCGTTGAGGACGGCCTCCAGCACGATCTGCGGTGGATACGATCTGAACACGGGAGAGATACCTCACCGGCATGGCGGACCCCGCGGCCGGCGAACCGGTCGCGGAGTTGAGCTGAAGGCCTGGCGGAGAGGATCAGCCCGTCACGGGGAATACGGGCTTGGCGTCGGCGAAGGCGTCGGGGAAGATCACCTTGATGTCGCCGTTCTGGATCTGCGTGTTCACCGGAGCCGCGCCGGTGTTCTGGCCGTTCTCGAACTTCGTCGGACCGTAGGGCATGATGTGGTCGGCGAAGGTCGAGGCGGCCATGGCCTCGATGATCTTGACGCGGTCGCGCGAGCCGGACCGCTCGATGGCATCCGCCACGAGGCGCACCGAGGAATAGTTCAGCGGCACGTTGTAGAGCCAGAAGCGGCCCATGGCCTCGACCTTGGCGCGCAGTTCCGCCGTCTTGGCTTTCCGCGGATCGGCCCAGTGGTTGCAGTCCATGACGTTGTTGGCGGCGTCCGGGAACTCTTTCACGAAGCGGAAGTTCGAGGCCGCCCCGTTCAGCACCGCATAGATGCCCTTCGGCCGGATGCGCTGCTGCTGCATGGTGCGGGCCAGCAGCACGAACTCGCCATAGTAGCTTGAGGGGATGACCAGATCCGGATTGAGCGCGCGGATGCGGAGCGCGACGTTCGACATGTCGCGGGCCGGCGTCGGATGCGGGATCGTTTCGAGGATCTGGAAGCCGAGGGCCGAGAGACGCTCGTTCATCAGCTTGGCGAGGCCGGTGCCGAACAGGCCGTCCTCATGCACCAGCACCACGGTCCTCGCCGGCTTGCCGGCCGCATCGTTCAGCTTGACGAGGTTGTCGATGGCAGCGCGGGTGACGGCGCCGAAGCCGGGACCGAAGCGGAAGGTGTTCTTCAGGCCGCGCGAGACGATCTGGTCGGAGACGCCGACATCCACGGCATAGGGGATGTCGTAACGCGAGGCGGCCTGCGAGGCGGCAAGGCAGATCGGCGAGGCGAAGCCGCCGACAATGGCCGAGACGCCCTCGGCGTGCATCTTCTCCACCTCCTGCGTGCCTGCCTCCGGGTTGGAGCGTGCATCGCCGAAGACCATCTCGATCTTCGCCCCGCCGAGCGACTTGATGCCGCCGGCCGCGTTGATGTCGTCGATGGCGAGTTGCGCGCCGATGCGGCCGTATTCGCCATCCTGCGCCAGGGCGCCCGTCACCGGCTGCAAAATGCCGAGCTTGACGGGGGCAGCCTGCGCCCGGACGAGGCCGGGCGCCGAGAGGACCAGGGCACCGGCGGCGCCGGTGGTGAGAAGATTGCGTCGCGTCGTGCCGTTGCTGGCGGTCATGGTCGATGATCTCCGTCCGTTACACTCTGAAAGGCGGCCGGTTTCGGTTCACCGGCTCGTATGCAGTCTTTTCGTCAGTCGTTGGTGGCGGCCCCGTTCAGGCCGACCCCCATGCGCAGGCGCTCCACCGGCGACCACAGGCGGTCCCCGCCTGAATCGATGCGGATGAGATCCATCTGGAACGAATAGCGATCCGGCCGGTAGAAAGCCGCCAGATGCTCGATGCCGCGCCGCTTCACGTCGGAGACGACGCGCGTCAGGGACAGGACGGGGGCGCCGATGTCGATGCCGAGCGCCTCCGCGACGTCGGGTCCCGCCAGCGCCGCGGTGATGGTCTGCGTCGCGCGGTCGACCTTGACCCCGGACCGCTCGATGAGGGTGAGCAGCGGCTTGGCGCCGAGTTCGGCCTCCGAATAGGTCGCGCCGATCCGCTGGGGGACATGGGTGACCAGGTAGGAGAAGGGTTCGCCGTCGATGATGCGGACGCGCACCGAGCGCTGGACCTTCTCGCCGGTATCGAGCTTCAGCGCCTCGGCCACCTCGGGCGTGGCATCGACATAGCCGAACTGCAGCAGCCGGACGTCGGTGGAGCGCCCCATCTCGACGAGGTGGGCGAGCGCATTCGACAGATCTGCGACGATCGGCCGCTTGATGGTCCGGGCGGTGATGAATGTCCCTGCCCCGGGCCGGCGGGAGATCAGCCCCTCACGCTCGAGCTCGGCAAGCGCGCGGCGGATCGTGACGCGAGAGACGTCGTGCAGGTCGGCGAGATCGGGTTCGGAAGGCAGGCGCGTGCCCGGCATGAGTTCACCGGAGGAAATCCGGTCGCGAAGCGTGAGATAGACCCGCCGCGTCTTCGATGTCTCGATGGCTTCAGCCATGGTGTCGCTCCCTCGCAGGCCGGGAGCCACACCGGGGCCTTGCGGCCCGGGACCCTTGTTCGGCAGCGTGGCGATCTGCATTTGTCTGCCGGCCTGTTCGGTGACTAGGGATAGCGAATTTTCAGGATTTGTCTATCCTATGATACAATGTTCTGCCGTCAAGCGCCGACCCGGAGATGAATGTGCCTCGCGTCGCGACCCTGTTCGACAAACTCTGGGATCTGCACGTGATCACGCGCCGCGACGACGGCTTGTCACTGTTGTGGATCGACCGGCATTTCGTCCATGAGGGCTCGCACCACGCCTTCGGGCAAATTGCCGCACGTGGCGCCACCGTGGCGCGTCCCGACCTGACCTTTGGCGTCGCCGACCACTATGTGCCGACGCGCGGGCGCGGCGGGCCGATCGTGGACACCTCGGTGGCCCGCATGGTCGATCAGTTGAGCGGCAACACCGCCGCCCATGGCATCACGCTGTTCGGCCTCGACGATCCGCGCCAGGGCATCGTCCATGTGACCGGCACGGAGCAGGGCCTGACCCTGCCGGGGCTCACCGTCGTCTGCGGCGACAGCCACACCTCGACCCACGGCGCCTTCGGGGCTTATGCCTTCGGCATCGGGGCCTCGGAGGTCGCGCATGTTCTGGCGACGCAGACGCTCTGGCAGAAGAAGCCTAAGCGGATGCGGATCACCGTCGACGGCCGGACAGCCGAGGGGATCACGGCAAAGGACATCATGCTGACCGTCATCGCCACCATCGGTGCCGACGGCGCGGCGGGCCATGCGATTGAATTTGCCGGCGACGCCATCCGCGCCCTCTCGATGGAGGGCCGCATGACCCTCTGCAACATGTCCATCGAGGCGGGCGGGCGCTGCGGCATGGTGGCGCCCGACGCCGTCACCTTCGCCTATCTGCAGGGTCGTCCCTTCGCGCCCACCGGCGACCTCTGGGAGCGCGCGCTGGCCGATTGGGCCGGGCTTGCGAGCGAACCCGACGCCGTCTTCGACCGTGAAGTATCACTGGATGCTGCTGCGATCGCCCCGACGGTGACCTGGGGCACCAGCCCGGAACAGGCCCTTCCCATTGTTGCGCAGGTCCCCGATCCCGCCTCCATGGCCGATCCGGTCAAAGCCGAGGCCGCCCGCGACGCGCTCGACTACATGGCGCTGACGCCGGGCCAGGAGCTCCGCTCGGTGACCATCGACCGCGTCTTCATCGGCTCCTGCACCAATGCGCGCATCGAGGACCTGCGCGCGGCGGCGGCAATCCTCGCCGGTCGCAAGACGGTCGTGCCGGGCCTCGTGTCGCCCGGATCCTCCCTCGTCAAGCGGCAGGCCGAGGAGGAGGGCCTCGCACGCATCTTCACCGAAGCCGGCCTCGAATGGGTCGAGAGCGGCTGTTCCATGTGCGTCGGCATGAACGGCGACATCGTCAAGTCCGGCGAACGATGCGCCTCGACGACAAACCGCAACTTCAAGGGCCGGCAGGGCCCGGGGGCGCGCACCCATCTCATGTCGCCGGCGATGGTCGCCGCCGCCGCCGTCACCGGCCGGCTCACCGATGTGAGGCATTTCGCATGAGGCCGTTCACCAACGAGACATCGGCGATGCTGCGGCTGGCCGTCGCCAATGTCGACACCGACCAACTCATTCCGGCCCGCTTCATGAAGGAGCCGCGCAAGCCGGAGGGCTATGGCCGCTTCCTGCTGCACGACCTCATGGCAGCGGGCACCGCTCCTGCTCCGGAGGCGGGCCAGACCATCCTCGTCGCCCGCCGCAATTTCGGCTGCGGCTCCTCGCGCGAGGCGGCGGTCTATGCCCTCGCCGATTTCGGCTTCCGGGTGGTGATCGCCCCGAGCTTCGGCGACATCTTCGCCTCCAACTGTGTCAAGAACGGCGTGCTGCCGGCGACCGTCAGCGAGGCCGACGCGGAAGCGCTGCTGGCGAGCGCGCCCCTCCCCGCCGCCGTCGATCTCGCGGCGCAGACCATCGCCTGCGGCAATCTCGTGGTGCCCTTCGCCATCGACCCCGTGTGGCGCACCCAGCTTCTCAACGGCTGGGACGACATCGACCTGACGCTCGCCGAGGGTGATGCCATTGCCGCCTTCGCCGCGCGCGACCAGAGCGCCAGGCCCTGGGCGGTGCCGCGTCGCGGTTGAGATTGGGTACGTTTTGGCGTACATTGACGGCATGCGCGTCAAGACCTCGACCGAACTCCGCAAGACCCTCGCCGCCACTCTCGACCAGGTGGTGGCCGACCATGCGCCGGTGCTGATCACCCGCGAGGGCGGCAAGCCCGCGGCGGTGCTGATCTCGCTGGAGGACTACACGTCGATGGAGGAGACGACTTATCTCCTCAAGAGCCCCCGCAACCGCGAGGACCTGCTGGCGTCGATCGCCGAACTCGATGCGGGTCTGGGGGTCGTCAGGAAGCTGGAGGAATGATCATCGCCTTCTCGCCACGCGGTTGGACGCACTACCGCTACTGGCAGGAGACGGATCGGAAATTCCTCAAGAGGCTCAACAGCCTCATCGAAGAATGCACGCGGACGCCCTTCACCGGCACCGGCAAGCCGGAGCCGCTGAAGAACGAGTTGCAGGGCTGGTGGTCGCGGCGGATCGACCAGGAGCACCGTCTCGTCTACCGCGTGCGCGGCGACGTGCTCGAGATCGCCCAGTGCCGCTACCACTATTGAGCGATCACTCCCCCGCCAGCGCAGCCTTGACCGCCGGCCGCTCGGCCATGCGCCTCATGTGGTCGGCAACCTTCGGAAAGCGGTTCACATCGACGCCGTCGCCCTCCAGCCAGCGCGAGACCACGAAGAGGTAGGCATCGGCCACCGTGTAGGCCTCGCCCATCACCCAGGGACCGCGGAAGAAGTCGTTCTCGATCAGCGAGAAGCTCGCCGCCATGGTCTCCGGCACCTTGCGGCGCATGTCGAGGAAGGAGCTCTCCTCCGTCGCCCAGCGCGCGCCACGGTGCTTGTGGGCGTGGTTCACGTGGACGGTGGAGGCGAGATAGCTGTTGAAGGCCTGCATCTCGGCGAAGGCGAAGGGATCGTTCAGCGGCGCGAGGTTCTTCTCGGGATAGCTCTGGGCGACAAAGGCGAGGATGGCGACGTTCTCCGTCAGCACGCCACGGTCGGTGACGAGGGCCGGCACGCGGCCCTTGGGGTTCACTGCGAGATAGGCCGGCTTGGTCTGCTCGCCCGAAGCGAAATCGACTTTCACCGGCTCGTAGGAGGCCCCAGCCTCCTCAAGCGCGATGCGCGAGGCGAGTGCGCAGGTCTTCGGGCCGTAGAAGAACTTCATCGTCATCGTCTCATCCCACCTTCACGAGCACATGCTTCTTGCGGCCGAAGGACAGCTTGATGGCGCCCTCAACAAGATGTGCGTCGGTTACCACCATTTTGGCATCACCAACCACGTGGTTGTTGACGCTCAACCCGCCGCCCTCCACCTGACGACGAGCCTCTCCATTGGATTTCGTCAGCCCTGCTCTCACGAAAAGCGCAAGTACGCCAACACCCGAATGGAGTTCCGATTGCGGAATGACGATCTCTGGGTACACGATCGCAACTACATTGGGGTCGCCATCCGGATGGCCCAGCGTAGCCACGCTCGCTTTTCCGAACATGCCCTGCGCAGCGAGTGCGGAATTCTCCGCCGCCTCGCGCCCACGCACCAGGGCGGTCGCCTCGGTGGCGAGGATCTTCTTCGCCTCGTTGATCTCGGCGCCCTGAAGCGCGGCGAGACGGTCGATCTCGGCCATCGGCAGCAGGGTGAACAGCTTGAGGAAGCGTGCGACGTCGCCGTCCTCGGTGTTCCGCCAGAACTGCCAGTAGTCGTAGTTCGACAGCATGTCGGCGTTGAGCCAGACCGCGCCGGCCGCCGTCTTGCCCATCTTGGCGCCGGAGGAGGTCGTCAGCAGCGGGCAGGTCAGCGCGTAGAGCTGGTGGGTGCCCATGCGGCGGCCGAGGTCGACGCCGGTGACGATGTTGCCCCACTGGTCGGAGCCGCCCATCTGCAGGTTGGTGCCGTAGCGGCGGGCCAGCTCGACGAAATCGTAGGACTGCAGGATCATGTAGTTGAATTCGATGAAGGAGAGCTCCTGCTCGCGCTCCAGCCGCATGCGCACCGAATCCATGGTCATCATGCGGTTGACCGAGAAGTGGCGGCCGATGTCGCGCAGCATCTCGATGTAGTTGAGCTTGGTCAGCCACTCCGCATTGTCTGGCATGATCGCGTCGGTGCGGCCCTCGCCAAACGTCAGCAGCTTGGCGAACACGCCTTTCAGCGCGTCCTTGTTGGCGTTGATGTCGTCGATGGACAGAATCTTGCGCGTCTCGTCGCGGCCCGAGGGGTCGCCGACGCGGGTGGTGCCGCCGCCCATCAGGGTGATGGGCTTGCCGGCGCCGGTCGCCTGCATCCAGTGCAGCATCATGATCGACAGGAGGTGCCCGACATGGAGTGAGGGCGCCGTGCAGTCATAGCCCACATAGGCGACGACATCCCCCTTGGCCGCGAGGGCGTCGAGACCCTGCATGTCGGAACACTGGTGGATGAACCCGCGCTCGGTGAGAATGCGCAGGAAGTCGGAGGACGGGGCGGTCATGATCTTTCCAGATGGCGCTGACAGCCGGACACTCGCGCCCGGCGGAGGCGCGGTGTAGCAGAGGCGGGGCTCAATTTCACCCTTCGAATCGGCAGGTCTCCATGCGCGCCATCGGCCTGATGTCGGGAACCTCGATGGACGGCGTCGACGTGGCCCTCGTCGACACCGACGGCGAGACCATCGCGGGCTTCGGCCCGACCTCCTTCCGGCCCTATACCGAGGACGAGCGGGCGCTGCTGCGGCAGGCCCTGAAGGAGGGCGCGCAACTCACCGACCGGACAGCCCGCACACCGCTGCTCGCGCGGGCCGAGGACCTCGTGACCCGCGCCCATGCCGAGGCGGTAGAACGATTCCTCGAGATGAATGGCCTCACGCGCTCGGACGTCGGCGTCGTCGGCTTCCACGGCCAGACCGTGCTGCACCGGCCCGAACTGAAACTCACCGTGCAGATCGGCGACGGCGTCGCATTGCGGCAGCGGCTCGGCATTCCCGTCGTCCATGACCTGCGGCAGGCCGACGTCGCCGCGGGCGGCCAGGGCGCGCCGCTCGTGCCGGTGTTCCACCGGGCGCTCGCGGCGCAGGCAGCCCTCCCCCGGCCGCTGGCGGTCGTGAATATCGGCGGGGTTTCCAATGTCACGCTCATCGGCCGGAGCGATGAACTGCTCGCCTTCGACACGGGGCCGGGCAACGCGCTGGTCGATGACTGGATGGCCGAGCGGACCGGCGAGCGCATGGATGCCGGCGGCGCCACGGCGACGCGCGGCCGGGCGGACGAAGCACTGCTCGCCTGGCTCATGGTCCACCCCTTCTTCGCCAGGCCGCCACCGAAGTCGCTGGACCGCAACGCCTTCGCCCACCGCATCGTCGGCAATGTCGCGACCGAAGACGGCGCGGCGACGCTGACCGCCTTCACCGCCCGCTCCATCGCCCGCGCCGCCGATTTTGTGAAGGAGCCGCCGGTCCTCTGGATCGTCTGCGGCGGCGGGGCGAGAAACCCGGAAATGCTGCGGCTGCTTTCCCACCATGCGCGTGCCGAGGTCCGCACCGGCGAGGATGTCGGCTGGTCGTCGGACTTCCTTGAGGCGCAGGCCTTCGCCTATCTCGCAGTGCGCTCCATGCGCGGCCTGCCGCTGACATTCCCGTCGACGACGGGGGTGAGGGAACCCATCTGCGGCGGGGTCGTGGTGGCGTGAGGGGGCGGCCTTGCATCTGGCAGGGGACCCGTCAGCACTTGCCGTGCCCCGTGCGCTTGCCAGCTGCTAAGCTGACCTTCGCTTCTGCCGGAGCCACACCATGCCTGTCCACGACCTCACCCCCCACGACGTCGCCCGCGGCCTTGCCGAAAACGCCATCCTGCCGGTCGATGTGCGCGAGCCGCACGAACTCATGATGGCCCGGATCCCGGAGGCGGTGAACGTGCCGCTCTCCTCCTTCGATCCGCGCGCCATTCCCGACCCCGCAGGCCGCCGGGTCGTGTTCCTGTGCGCGGCAGGCGTTCGATCCGTGCAGGCCAGTGAGATCGCACAGGCGCACGGCCTGCCCTACGACGCGCATCTGGCCGGCGGCATCAAGGCCTGGGCCATGGACGGCCAGGCCTTCGAGCGCGGCTGACGCGCCGTTCGCTCAGCGCTGGGCCGCGTCTGCCGGCAGGGGCGCCGTCGACCCGGTCGCGCTGCCGCGGAAATCGAACATCTTGCGCAGGAAGCCGGGCGTCACCGCCGAGAGCGGATTGATCGTCAGGCGCGGCGCGCTGACCGCGCCGGAAATCTGGTAGGTGATGCCGAAGACACCCTCGTCGGGCGCCCCGCCCAGGAAGAAGCCGAGCACGGGAATGCGGGCGAAGATGTTGTTCAGCGCATAGGCGGGCACATAGGTGCCGCGCAGCAGCAGGCGGTCGCGGCCGGGATCGAACTCGCCCTCCACCGTCGCGCCGATCGCCGCGCCCCAGAGAAGACCGTCCGATACCGTGACCTTGCCGGCCGTGCGGGCGAAGTTGGCGCGCAGGCGCGAGAAGGCGAAGGCATCGTTCTGCGGCTGCGGCTGACGCGGCGCATTGGGCGAGGTGCCGGCGGCCGCGACCATGCCGGAGACGGCCTGATCGCCACGGATGCGGAAGTCGGTGATCTCGACGCTGCCTTGGCGGATCGTGCCGTTGGGCTGCGGCGGCGTCATGATCAGCGCGAGGCTTCCGCCCTGAAGCGAGCGGTAGAGGTCGAGAAAGCGCAGCACCGCACCGGCATCGCCGGAACTCACCGCGATGCGCTGCCCGTTCCCCTGCCCGCGCTGTTCCACAGCGAAGGGCGCGTCGCGTCCGACCCGGCCGGTGGCGGTGAGCGACCGGATCGCCTGACCGCTCCTGACCATGCGCAGGTCGAGCTGGCGGATCACCTCGCCATTGCCGCCGACGACCGCATTGGCCTTGAAGTCGATGTCGAATTCGGCCGCCGGGGCATTGCCGCTTCCGCCAGCCGTGGCGGCGCGTGGCGGCTCGGACAGCGACTTGATGATGTGGCGCGCGTCGACCACCTCGCCCCGCGCGATGACGCGATGGCCCGTCCCGGCGCGCTCGATGCGGATGTTCATCCGGTCGCCGTCGGACAGGTTGTAGGCGGGGAACAGCCCGGAAATCAGGCCACCCTTGTCGTCGAAGGTCGCCGACCCGCGCACCAGAACGCCGCGGCTCTCGACGAGCAGGTCCTCGATTTTCCAGCCGTTGTCGCCGTCGATGGCGACGAAGCGGGCCTTGGCCGCCTGTCCGCGCGGCTTGGTCCAGCCCGGCAGCAGGTCGGCGAGCGCGGCGGGCCCGAGATCCACCTCGACGGTGTAGCGGCCGGAATCCTCGCCGACCGTCATCACCTTGACCGGGGTCGGGCCGACGATGCGGTTGCCGATATTGAGGCCGAGGCGGGCGCGGCCGCGGTCGTCGAGTGTCGCCGTCAGCCGGATCTCGGGCTTGGCCTCGGGCCTCGGCTTCCGATACTCGAAATTCGCCTGGGCGCCGCCCAGCACGCCCTGCCCGCGCATCGAGAAGGCGCGCGGCGTGGTCTGCACCTTGAAGGCCGCGCGCTCCACGCGCATCTCGCCAAAGGCGTTGTCGGCGGAAAAACCGGTGAAATCGGCTTCGACAGTGTAGTCGACCAGTTCGGGCTTGAACGTCTCCGTCAGCGGCACCCTGACGGTGACGTTGGCGACGACGCTGCCCTCGACCTTGCCGCTCGGCAGCGTCGGCCCGGTGGCGGCGCCCTTGAAGGCCTCCTGTCCAAGCAGCGCGAAGGCGGCGTCGGCGGGGCCCTGGAGACGAAACTTGCTGACCGAGTCCGGTGGCTGAATGCGATGGTCGGCGATCTCGAACGAGCCTTGGGTCAGAGTCAGCCTGCGCCCCGGCGCGGGTTCGATCACACCCTTCACGACCACGAGATTGGCGGCCTGGCCGTCGACATCGACGTCGATGTCGGCTTCCTTCAACGGCGACATTCCGGGCATCACGCGCAACGTGATGCCGCGCAGTTGGGAACGGACCGAGAGGGCCTGCTTCTCCAGCACCCAGTTCCTTGTGGCCAAGAGGCCGGCGGGAATATCCATCCGGATCGCCGTGGCCTCGGCCGTGCCGCCGCTCATGTTATCGGCCGCCCAGTCGCGGGCGTGCGGATTGGTCATCCGCGGCCACAGCGACAACGCGGTGGCGAAGGGCATGGCGGAGGTCGCGATGTCCATCGTCATGGCCGGCGAGCCTTCCGAAAAGACGAGCTTGCCACCGAGCCGGGCCAGCGGCTCGGCGCCCTGATCGACGGCGAGGTTCTCGATGCTCAGCGTGCGCGACGGCGGGTCGAAGACGAACCGCGCGTTGCGCACGTTGATCGGCACCGGCGGTTCGTGCGGGTTGAGGACGGAGGTCACCGCCTTCAGGTTGGCCAGTTCGACGACGAAGGGCTCGCCATGGCGCGCCGGCGGCGAGATGACGCCGTCGAGCGAGGCGCGGTTGTCGCCGGCAATGACCTCCACCCGGTCGACGATCAGGCCGGGCGCGCCGGTCTGCCAGTGGACATCGGCCGCCACGCTGTCGATGGCGATCCGCATCGTCTCGTCGTTGACGTCCCCGACCTTGCCGGCCCCCATGGTGACGCGGCCGTTGAACCCCACGGGGTCGCCGGCCTCGCCCACGGTGGCGCGCAGGGTTCCCGAGATGGGGGTGTCGGCATAGACGACCTGCGGCCCCTGCAGCGCCAGCGACAGGTCGCGCGGCGACATGCCGGTCATCGAGAAGTCGATGGTGCGCTGGCCATTGGCATCGCGGCGGGTAATCGTCGCCGTTGAGGTCCAGCGCGCGCCGGACCCGGAGGCGTCGAGGTCGATCAACAATCCCCCCGCGGGCGGCGCCGTGATGTCGAAGTCGATGCCCGCGAAGACGAAACGCTTGCCCGAGCGCACGTCGTCGACGATCACCGTACCGTTGCGCAGGCCGAAGCCGGCCAGCCGATGGCCGTCGAGGCCCGACTTCTCGATGAGATCGAGCCAGATACCGAGGCGGCGGAAGGGGGAGAGTTCAGGCTCGGGCAGCGTGGAGCTGATTTCCGCCGTCGGCGTCTGGCCACCCGATTCCGAGGCGCGGCCGTCCTCCGGCATCTGCGTCCGGAAACGGCCGGCGGCTAGCGCGATCTGCCCGTCCTCGCCGACCTTCAGCGCGACCGAGGCGCCGACGAGGTCGATGCGACGGACCGAGGGGCGGCCGAGGATGGGCAGGGAATCGAGACCGAGGGCGACACGGGGCATGGATGCGACCCGCCGGCCGTCGGCATCATGGACGATGACGTCGCGCGCCTCGATCTCGACCTTGCCCGCCGCATCGCGCACCATGATCGCCGAGCCGATCTGGACCGTGCGCCCGTCGCCGAGCTGGTCGGACAGCGAGCGGGCGATCCACGGGGTGACCATGTCGAGGCCCATGCCGCCGCGCTGAATCTGCCAGGCGAGGAACATGACCGGGCAGACAACGAGGAGAAGGAAGGCCGCACCGACCCCGGTGCACCAGCGCCGACGCGACGACCAGCACGACATCGGACCCCCGAACAGGCCCGGCATGCGGCGGTTGGCCCACAGGGACCGCCACCCGCCGCGCCGTTCCTCCGCCGTCGTGGCGTCAAAGGGAACCCTGCCCTGATCGGGGCGCCATTCCATTCCGTCTTCGTCCCCCGCCATGGGCAGCTCACGCCCGGGATCTGCGTGCGGCGCCATCGCGCCTTCCGCAATCTGCACGGACTGCCTTAACCAACTGTTAGGCAGCAATCCATTTCGCCTGCACAGGAGCGACGCGCTCCGGGGCGCATCATCCGCGGCGACCGGCGAGGATCCAATGATCTCGCGCAAGCGTATCCAGAGGCGTTTCTGACAGTCAAAGCCGACGAAAGGAAGGCATCCGTGGGACCGAACGTGGGGGACGAGGCTCCGGCCTTCTCGCTGCCCGGCATGGGAGGCGGGCGAATCGATCTCGCGGCGTTTGCCGGGCGAAAGGTCGTGCTGTTTTTCTATCCGAAGGCCGATACGCCCTCCTGTACCCAGGAGGCCGTCGACTTCACCGCGCTGGCAGCCGATTTCGCTGCCGCCGGGGCCGCCGTGATCGGCATCTCGCGCGATCCGGTGAAGGCGCTCGACAGGTTTGCCACAAAGCGCGGCCTCGGCGTCCTTCTCGGCGCCGACGAGGACGGTCGTGTGGTCGAAGCCTACGGCGTCTGGGTCGAGAAGAGCATGTACGGCAAGAGCTACATGGGCATCGAACGGACCACCGTCCTGATCGATGACGCGGGACGCGTTGCCCGTGTCTGGCCGAAGGTGAAGGTGAAGGGGCACGCCGCCGAGGTTCTGGAGGCCGCCCGGGCGCTCAAGGCACCGGGTGTCGGGTTTACGAAGGAGGCAGGCACGCTTCGTTAACCTTAATCGGCGGTAATGCGGCGTCTCGTTCGCGTACGGATGGACGCCGATGCCGCATTCCAGCCCGCGTTACAATCGCGCCCAGCTCGCCCAGGAGGCCAACCTCCGGGCTCAGGTACCGACCGGGGCGATCACCTTCGCCTGGCGCGGCCGTAGCGGCACGCGCACCGTATCCCTCTCCTACGCCCTGATGATTGCCCTCGGCGTCGCGACCCTCGGCCTGTCGCTCTGGGGCGTGGCCGTCACCAGCTACCTCGCCTTCAAGGACGATATCATCGGCGGCGTGATGAACCGTCAGGCCGCCATGCAGCATGCCTACGAGGATCGCATCCGTGAGCTGCGCGGCCAGGTCGACCGCCTCACCAGCCGACAGATGGTGGACCAGACTGAGATCGAGCGCCGGGTGGAACAGGTGGCGCGCCGGCAGGCCCTGCTCGAGACGCGCCAGTCGATCGTCACCTCGCTGAAGGAATCCGTCGCCCGGCCGCAGACACGGGCCGCCGCGCCCGCGCAACGTCCGGCACCAGAACTCGCCACCTCGACGTCACGGCCGCTGCCGGCCGGCGACACCGTGCGCCTGACGCCGCCGCCCGAGCGGCATTCGCGCCTCGAATCGCGGATCGTCGTCGCGGCAGAGCCGCAGGCGACCTTCACCCTCGCCTCGGCCCCGACGCGCCTGGACCTCGTTGCACGCGTCGAGCAGTCGCTGGAGCGCGTCGACCTGAACCAGCAGACAATCCTGCAGGGCCTTGAGACGCGCACCGAGCGGCGGGCGAAGCGCATCCGCGCCATGCTCGCCGAATTGGGGCTCGCCGAGACCCGTCTCGCCCCGACCGCCCGCAGCGGCACGACCGGAACGGGCGGGCCGCACATCCCCCTTCCCGCGCTGTCACCTGAGGCCTCACCCTTCGAACGGCAGGTCTTCCGCCTGCAGACGGTGATCCGCGACCACGAGCGGCTGAACCAACTCGTCGCCAGCATCCCCGTCGCCCGCCCTCATGCCGGGGAGTTGGAGCTGTCCTCCGGTTTCGGCGCCCGCCTCGATCCCTTCCTGCGGTCATGGGCCATGCATTCGGGCATCGACTTCCGCGGCGCGACCGGCGAGCCCGTCTATTCCGCCGCCAGCGGCAGGGTGGCCCATGCCGGAATGCTCGGCGGCTACGGCCTTCTGGTCGAGATCGACCACGGCAACGGCATCGTCACGCGCTACGCCCACCTCTCGCGCATCGACGTGAAGGAGGGCGACATGGTCGGCGTCGGCCAGCGCGTCGGCCGCATCGGCTCGACCGGCCGGTCGACCGGGCCGCACCTCCACTACGAGACCCGCATCAACGGCGAGGCCGTGGACCCGATGCGCTTCCTGCGGGCCGGGATCAGGCTCGCATCCGCCGATTGACGACGGCCGGGCCGCGGTGCCGGCGGCCAGGCCACGCAGTGCATGCGATTTCGCGCTCCCTTCGGGGGACCAACACAGGAGAGGATCCCGTGACGGATCTGTTCGTGGCCTACCGGCGCGCCGACAAGGAGCGCGTCGCCATCATCCGGCAGGCGCTGACGGCCCTCGGCGTCGCCATCCATGCCGACATCGAGCCGAAGGCGCGCGGTGCCGCCAAGGCGATCCGCGAGGCCGCCGCCCATGCCCCGGCCGTGCTGGCGCTCTGGCCGGAGTCGATCCTCGATCCGACCGAGAACCATGCCGGTCTCTGCACGCTGGCCCGCACCGCCCATGAGAGCGGCCGGCTGGTCGCGGCAAGGCTCGCTCCGATCGATGTCGCCCGGCTGGAGCCACCTTTCGACGCCCTGCCGACGCCGGACCTGTCGGCCTGGCTCGTATCGCCCGACCAGCCGGCCGCCGAGCCCGCCTGGCAGGCCGTGCTCGTCGCTCTCGGCACGCTGATCGGCCGACCGGGTCTTGCCCAGCTCGCTGTCGCGGTGGCGTCCGACCGGGACGCGGACGGCGAACCGGCGCAGGTCGCCTTCGCCCGCCGCCATCCCGACGATCCCGCCTCGCCCGCCATCTGGACGCGCTTCGAGACGGCCGAGCGCGAGCGCTTCGCCGCCGCCTTCCGCAAGGCGCATGGCGTGCTCGTCGAGCGCAGCAACGAGGCGCAGAACCGCCTCAAGGTGTCGCTGGAGGCCTTCTCGGCCTATCTGAAGGCGGTCCGGACCGACCCCAACGCCGTCCCGCCGGATCCGAAGGCAGCCCTCGCCGACGGCGCTGCGGCCCTGCGTGAGAGCGTCGCCCGGCTCGCCGGCGACAACGAGCGGCTGCAGACGGCCCTCGACCGGGCCAGACAAACCGCGGCACCTGCCGCCGCCAACGGCAACCGTCCCTGGAAGTGGATGGGCATCTCGGCCGCCGCCTTCCTCGTCGGCAGCATGGCGGCTGCCGGCATCACCGAGTTCGCCGGTCCGCTGCGCGGCGATGCCCATCCGCGCATCGCCAGCCTGGCGCGCCTCGCGCAGCAGCGCGCCGAGGTCGCTTCGACCTCGGGTGCGGAGATCGCCCGCCTCAAGGAGCAGGCCCGCCTCGCCGCACGGCGTGCGGAGACGGCGGAAGCCAATCTGCGCAATGCCCGCACGCAACTCGCCCACAGCCAGACCGAGTTGATCCAGCGGCAGAACCAGGCGAGCGAGGCCACCGGCCAGTCACGGCGGGTGCAGGCCGACCTGCAGGCAGCGCAGGCTGCCGTCGCTACCGCGGAGAAGAAGGCGCAGGAGGCCCAGGCCCGCGTCGCGAGCCTCGAGGGCGAGGTCCAGTCGCTGCGCGCGACGGCGGTCGCCGCCGCCGACAATGCGGTCACTACCGGATCGGTGCGTGCGCGTGGCCCCGAGGCGCAGACCGCACCGGCCGAGACCACGCCTCAGGCCGCTGCACCGCAGGGCACCGCGCCCGTGCCGATGCCGCGCCCGGAGAGCGAGGTGACGGGCTCCGTGCCCCCTGCCCCGCCGCCGGCCGTCGAGGGACCCTATCGCCACCGCCGCGACCGCTGGTCCTTCGCCGTGCCCCCGGGCTTCCGGCTGGACAGCGACAACGACCTGCCGGGGCCGGTCAATTCGGTGCTGGTGCACGAGCAGAACCGCGACGCCGTCGTCGTGGTCAGCGCCAACAATGCCAGGTCCACCGGCGCCTGCACGCCGCAGGCCTGGTACTGGGACAACATCGTCGAGGGCTCCCGGCCGCGCCGCGGCGAAGTCCTCAGCGATGCGGGCCTGCCGCAGGGCGATGGCGGCTTCCGCGGATTCTCGGTCCGCGGGCGCGGCGTGCTGCAGGGCGACCGCTTCCGCACCGACCTCGAATACTATGACCTTGTCGCACAGAAGCGGAACGAGCCGGGCGTCGTCTATCTCGTCCAGGCTCGCTTCCCGCGCGCCATGGCGGCGGAGATGGTCCGCTCGGTCAACGCCATGTGGCGCGAGTTCGAGGTGACGGGACCGCGCGCCTATCCGACACGGTGCTGAGGGCGGGAGCTGAAACCACAAACAAAAAGGCCGCCCGACGGGCGGCCTTTCCGTTTCACAAAGAAAGCTCGCGATCAGTAGCGCGCGACGACGGTCGAGGGGCCGGTCGAGAAGCGGTAGTTGAGGCCGAGCTTGACCGTGTCCATGCTGGCGCGGAAGTGATCGGTCCCGATGCCCCAGAAGGCCGCCGGCGGGCGCCGCCAGCTGCCGAAGTCGTAGCGCAGATATTCCAGCTTCACCGACAGGTTCGGTGTGATGCCGTACTCGATTCCGAGGCCGGCGACCCAGCCGATGCGATCATTCTGCCAGCCTGCGCCGAACTCGACGCCGCCCACGAAATTGCGGTCGCGGGAGCGCGCATAGCCGAGGCCGCCCGTTGCGTAGATCAGCGCGTTGCCGACCACCACGCCGCCGCGGACGCGGGCCGAGGCGAAGAGGTTGGTGGTCTTGCTGACCTGGTCCATCAGCAAGAACTGCGGCGCGCGACGATGGGAGATGCTGCCGAAGCTCAGGTCGCCTTCAAGACCCAGGACGATATTGTTGATCTGGTGGTTGTAGCCGAACTGGAAGCCACCGAAGACGCCGCGCGGCTGGACCGTGTAGAAGACGACCGGATTGTCGTCCTCGACGCGCTGATGCCCCCAGCCATAGCCGACATGGACGCCCGCATAGAAACCGGTCCAGTTCTGGGCGGCAGCCACGATCGCCGCCTGAACGGGAGAACGCGGAGTGCCGAGGTCCGCCGCGAAGGCCGTGGTGGAAAAGCCAGCGGCGGCCAGACCCGCCAGAAAGATGCGCTTCATGAAGTGCCCCGAAATGCCCTCGAAATGGAAGCGAGCGTTGGACGCAGCCACCTGAACATCGCTTTTTTCGGAGGCATGTTTCTGAATTGTGGCGTTGATACACCTCGACATATGGTGCAGTTCATCTGTTGCGGGCATGCAACATTAAATACAGATAAACTCTGCGAAATGGCAAGAAATGCGCGCGAGGCGTGTCAATGAGAAAAGCCGCCCGGGGGGCGGCCTTTCAGGCTGGCGAGGGCGTGCTGGCCCTCAGTAGCGCGCGACGACGGCCGAGGGGCCGGTCGAGAACAGGTAGTTCACTCCGAGGCGGAACTTGTGCGTCTCCATCCGTACCCCGGCGATTCCTACAGCCGCAAAGTCGCGACGACCATAATTGGCGTAGAGATACTCGCCACGCACGGTCCAGTTCGGTGTGATGGCGTGCTCGACGCCGGCACCCACCGTCCAACCGGCGCGAGTCTGTGTCTGAGCGGCCAGAAGAATGTTGTTGGTGATGTCGGTGTTGGCGAGCCGCAGGTCGGCGAAGGCCACACCGCCGGTGACGTAGAACAGCGTCCTGTCAGCCGCAAAGCCCAGGCGGCCGCGGATCGAGGCATCCCAAGTCGTCCGCCATGACAGCTGTGCCGCGAAGGCACCGAAATTGATCGGCGCACCGCGGCGCTGGGTGCCGAAATAGCCAAGGTCGCCCTCAATACCGAGAACGAGGTTGTTCATCTGATAGTTGAAGCCGATCTGGCCGCCTGCCACGAGGCCCGTGGCCGAACCAGCGATGTTGCCGCCGGTCAGGGCACCGAGGTTGGTGTTGACGAAACCGACGCCGGCATTGAGACCAGCGTAGAAGCCCGTCCACGAAAAGACCGGCGCGACGACCGCCGCGGCGATCGGCATGCGTGGCGTCCCGAGGTCCGCGGCCTGAGCATGCGAGGCCATGGCGAGGGCTGCGACGCCTGCAAGCAGACACTTCTTGATCATGCGACTCTCCGACGGGTCCGACTTTCGTTTCGTCCGGAGATTTGCGACGCCTAACGTTTCTGAAATGTGGCGCAAAAGTGTCGCAATGCTTCACGCCGGGTCGCTTGTTGCACCAATACAACATCAGAACAACGCACGACCCCCGGGCGTGTCAGGCCGCCGACACCGGAAACGCCTCCGGCGGGCGGCCTGTTGGTCCACCGCGCGACCGAAGGCTCACTCCACGTCGTCGGTGTCGCCTTCCTTGGTGCCGTAGGCGCGCATGGCCAGCGTCGCCTCCATGAACCCGTCGAGGTCGCCGTCGAGCACGTCCGACGGCACGCCGGAGGTCTTGCCGGTGCGCAGGTCCTTCACGAGCTGATAGGGCTGCAGCACGTAGGAGCGAATCTGGTGGCCCCAGCCGATATCGGTCTTGGCGGCGAATTCGGCGGCGGCGGCCTCCTCGCGGATCTTCAGCTCGCGCTCGTAGAGCTTGGCGCGCAGCATCTGCCAGGCCACCGCCCGGTTGGCATGCTGCGAGCGCGAGCCTTCCGAAACGACCATGACGCCGGTCGGATTATGGACAAGGCGGACGGCCGATTCGGTCTTGTTGACGTGCTGGCCGCCGGCGCCGCCGGAACGCATCGTGTCGACGCGCACGTCGGCCTCGTTGATCTGGATGTCGATCTTGTCGTCCACCACCGGATAGACCGTGGCGGAGGCGAAGGAGGTGTGGCGGCGGGCGTTGGAATCAAACGGCGAGATGCGCACGAGACGATGCACGCCGGCCTCGGTCTTCAGCCAGCCATAGGCGTTGTGGCCCTTGATCAGCAGCGTGGTCGACTTGATCCCCGCTTCTTCACCGGGGCTCTCCTCGACCACCTCGACCTTGAAGCCACGCCGCTCGGCCCAGCGCGTGTACATGCGCATGAGCATCAGCGCCCAGTCCTGGCTCTCGGTACCGCCGGCGCCGGCATGAACCTCGAGATAGGTGTCGTTGGCATCGGCCTCGCCCGAGAGCAGCGCCTCGAGCTGGAGGCGCTCCGCCCGCTTGCGCGCCTCGACCAGGGCCTTGGCGGCCTCGTTCAGCGTGGCTTCATCGCCCTCGTCCTCGGCCATTTCGGCGAGTTCGAGATTGTCGGTGAGATCGCGGTTGATCTCCGTCAGCGCGTTCATGCGGCTGTCGAGCGCGTTGCGCTCCTGCATGACCTTCTGCGCCTTCTCCGGATCGTTCCAGAGGTCCTGGCTCTCGGCGAGGGCGTTCAGTTCGGCGAGGCGTTTGGTCGAGACATCCCAGTCAAAGATGCCTCCTCAGGAGCCCGACAGACTCCTTGATGGCCTCGGCCGTGGCGACGATGTCGGCACGCATGGGGCACTTCCCTTCAGGGTGGACGAAAAAGAGGGCGCACCCTAGTCAAGCGCGCCCTCGTGTCAATCGTCGGTGGCCGCGGCATCGCGACGACGAACTGCTGCACCTCCCCGGTAGGCCGGCGCGCCTGCTCATCCGCGGACGAGAGATGCCCTGCAGCCTGATAGACATGCGTTAGAGCGACCAGACCTGCCTCCCGAACAGGCTGGCGACGAGATCGACGAGGAGAAGCGCGCTCCTGCCGCGCTCGTCGAGGAAGGGGTTCAGTTCGACCACGTCGAGCGAGCCGACGAGGCCGCTCTCATGCAGCAGTTCCATGACGAGGTGGGCCTCGCGATAGGTGGCGCCGCCGGCGACCGGCGTTCCGACCCCCGGCGCCAGCGAGGGGTCGATGACATCGAGATCAAGGCTCACATGCAGGTGGCCACCGCGCGCCGTCACGCGCTCAATGACGTCGCGGATAAGCGCGGCCGCGCCGAACTCGTCGATGAGGCGCATGTCGATGACTTCAACGCCGCGCGAGCGCAACAACTCGCGCTCGGCGGTATCGACGGAGCGAATGCCGAACAGGATCAGGTTGCGCGGATCGACGGCGGCGTGCGGGTCCGGCAGCACGCCTTCCAGCCCGGGCTCGCGCGTCAGCATCGCAGCGGACATGCCGTGCATGTTGCCGGAGGGCGAGGTCGCCGGCGTGTTGAAGTCGGCATGGGCGTCGAGCCACAGCACAACGAGCTCGCTCCCGATTGCGGCGCAATGATCCGCCACCGCCGAGACCGAGCCCATGGACAGCGAATGATCGCCGCCGAGCACGATTGGTATCCGGCCCCGGTCGAGGGCGGCGCCCGTCCGCTCATGGGCCGCACGCGACCAGCCGGCGACACGGGCGAAATTGCGGGCGTTCTCCGGGAAGGTCGCGGGCGTCTGAACTGCGGGCAGCGTGACATCGCCGTCGTCCTCGACGTCATGCCCCAGTTCGCGCAGGGCCGCGACCAGGCCGGCAGTGCGCAGGGCGCGCGGACCCATGGCCGCGCCGAGCGTGCCGGCGCCCTCCTCCACCGGAACGCCGATCAGGGTCAGGGCACGGGGTTGTGGCAGGACTGGCATCGGGCCACCTCGATCTCGGGGCACGTTGCGCGCCGATGCTGACGCGCGGTGGCCCCTCCTATGGCACGCTCGGACGACCGGAAGGAACCCTCGCGATGACCATCGCCGCCATGCTCTTCACCCTCGCCGCCCTGATCGCGACGGGCCTCGCGGCCGGCGTCTTCTACGCCTATGCGACCTCGGTGATGCTCGCCTTCGACCGGCTGCCGCCACAGCAGGCCATCGACGCCATGCGGATCATCAACGTGGTCATCCTCAACCCGGTGTTCTTCGCCTCCTTTCTCGGCGCCGTGGTGCTGCTGCCGTCGGCGGCGATCCTGGCGTGGCTTTCGGGACTGGCGGGCGCGGCCGCGCTTCTGCTTGCCGCGACCCTCGCCTACGGGCTCGGGACCTTCGGGGTGACGATCGCCGTCAACGTGCCGCTGAACGAGGCTCTCGCCCGGCTTCCCCCCGCCAGCGCCGCGCCCGCGGCCGACTGGGCCGCCTTCGCCGATCGCTGGAACCGGTGGAACCGCATCCGCGCCGCGAGCGCCGCCCTGGCTCTGTTCCTCACCGGCCTCTCCCTGCTCGCCATGGCAGGCTGAGAACCGCTTTTCCGGTGGATGATATGCCCCCGCCCCTGTAGCCGCCGCCTGTCACCGCCTAGCATGACAGGCCGTGGCGCAGCCGACGGAATCCTCCGGCCGGGATGCGCCTGATGGGGGCACATCATGGCTGACGGCTATTTCCCGAAATGGATGGAGAAGAGCGGCGGCATCGTCATGCCGGACGAGAGGCTGCCGCTCGGCCAGACCGTCGTCGTCGGCCTGCAGCATGTCGTCGCCATGTTCGGCGCCACCGTGCTCGCGCCGATTCTGATGGGCTTCGACCCGAACGTCGCCATCCTCTTCTCCGGCATCGCCACGCTCATCTTCTTCGTGGTCACCGGCGGCCGGGTGCCGAGCTATCTCGGCTCCTCCTTCGCCTTCATCGGGCCGGTCCTCGCCGCCATCGCGGCGGGAACGGCTGCGGGCGCTGCGCCCAATATCGGAGTCGCGCTCGGCGGCATCGTCGCGGCCGGCGCGCTCTATACGGCCATCGGCCTCGTCGTGATGGCGACCGGCCACGACTGGGTCGAGAAGGTCATGCCGCCGGTCGTCACCGGCGCGATCGTCGCCGCCATCGGCCTGGTGCTGGCGCCGATCGCCATCGGCATGGCGTCGGGGACCGGCCCGACCAACGCCGAGGGCTCGGCCTTCTCGCGCTGGATCGCGCTGTTCACGGTCGTGGCGGTCGGCGCCTTCGCCGTCTATGCGCCGGGCATGTGGCGCCGCCTGCCGATCCTGCTCGGCGCCGTCGCCGGCTATGTCCTCTACCTCGTCCTTGCCAACGGCATGGGCCTCGGGCCGGCCATCGACTTCTCCAAGATCGCCGCCGCGCCGCTCTTCGGCCTGCCGAAGTTCACCGCGCCGGTCTTCGACGCGAAGGCCATGGTGCTGATCGCGCCGGTGGCGATCATCCTGGTCGCCGAGAATCTCGGCCACCTGAAGGGCATCGCCGCCATGACCGGCCGCAATCTCGACCCCTATATCGGCCGCGCCTTCGTGGGCGACGGCATCGCTACCATGCTGTCGGGCTCGGCCGGCGGCACCGGCGTCACCACCTATGCCGAGAACATGGGCGTGATGGCGGTGACCCGCATCTACTCGACGCTGATGTTCGTGGCGGCGGCGCTGATCGCCATCCTGCTCGGCTTCTCGCCGAAGTTCGGAGCGCTGATCCTCACCATCCCCGTGCCGGTGCTCGGCGGCCTCGCCATCGTCGTCTTCGGCCTCATCGCCGCGACGGCCGGGCGCATCTGGGTGGAGAACAAGGTCGACTTCTCGAACCCACGCAACCTCATCACCGTTGCGGTGGCGCTCGTGCTCGGCGCCGGCAACTTCAAGCTGACCATCGCCGGCTTCACGCTTGACGGCATCGGGACGGCGACCTTCGGCGCCATCATCCTCTACCACCTGCTGCGGGACCCCGCGCCGGAGTAAGACGATCACCAAAGAGCGCGGGGGGCGCAATGCCGCTGCATGCCATGCGGCGGCCCGTCCAGCCGCGGCTCAGTCGTGTGCCGCGAACATCGGAATGAAGATCGCAGCCGGCAGCAGGATCGCGGCGACAATCATCATGACCAGCATCTTGAGACTGGGCATGCGCAGGAAGGCAATGCCGGGATCGGCCGGATTGACGATGATCTCGATGGACCGGCCGCCGCTGTGGCGCGCGATGAGATCGGCCAAGGCTGCCGTCGGGTTCATGGCGGCAACATTGTAGCCCGTACGGTCGGGAACGCCGCACCATCGGCGATAGGATCGTCCGGCAAAATCGTAGTCGACTTCGACCTCGAGCGTCACGTTCGCCGTCTTGCTCCCGAGCGGCGCCGTCCGCGCGCGGAGAGCCTTGGCAGGAACCCGGACCCAGCCGCGCATGATGCGACGCATGACGATCGTCTGCCACGAGAGATAGGCCAGCAGGGCTACCACCAGGGCAATGAACCCCAGGAACAGCGCAATGACGACGGACCCTTCCATGGACAGGCCTCCGGCACTCCAGATGTCGACCAGCGGCGACAAGGCCGCAGGCGGACCGCCGGGAATGGTGCCGACGACCCGTCAGGCTTTCAGTACAGCCCGCCGGTTCCCGTGCCGATGGCCCGGTTGCTCTCGCTGGAGGGGCCGCGGCGCTGCCCGGCGGCGGCCGAGTCGAAGGGGTTGATGAGCTGGTAGCTGTCGGGCGGAGCAGTGCCCGGCTTGAAGGCCTCGAGGATGGCGCCGGTGGAGCCGGCACCGGCGCGCAGGCCGGTCCGCGGATCGATCCGGATCAGCTTGATCCCGGTCGGCACACGGAAGGGCACGGCCGGGCGATCGGCGAGCGCCACGCGCATGAAGTCCTGGAAGATCGGCACGGCCAGAGCACCGCCGGTGGCGCTGGCGCCGAGGCTGCGCGGGGTGTCGTAACCGACATACACGCCAACCGCGAGATCGGGCGAGAAGCCGACGAACCAGGCATCCTTGGCGTCGTTGGTGGTGCCGGTCTTGCCGGCGATCGGCTTGCCGAGCGCCCGCAGGCTGGTGGCGGTGCCGCGCAGGACCACGCCCTCCATCATCGAGGTCATCTGGTAGGCGGTCATCGGGTCGAGCACCTGCTCGCGCCGGTCGACGAGGATCGGCTCGTCCTGGTTCTGCCAGCGCGGCGCCGTGCAGCCCTGGCACTGGCGGTCGTCGTGGCGGAAGATGGTGGAACCGGTGCGGTCCTGGATGCGGTCGATGAGCGTCGGGCGGATGCGGCGGCCGCCGTTGGCGAACATCGAATAGGCCGCGGTCATGCGCATGACCGTCGTCTCGCCGGCGCCCAGCGCGTAGGACAGGAACGAGGGCATGTCGTCATAGACGCCGAAGCGCTTGGCATATTCGGCGATCAGCGGCATGCCGACGTCATTGGCGAGGCGCACGGTCATGACGTTGCGCGAGCGCTCGATGCCGAAGCGCAGCGTCTGCGGGCCGTAGAACTGGCCGGAATAGTTCTCCGGCCGCCAGACCTCGCCATTTCCCGTCGCGAGCTCGAAGGGCGCGTCCATGACCACGGTCGATGGCGTGTAGCCGTTGTCGAGCGCGGCGGCATAGACGAAGGGCTTGAAGGAAGAGCCCGGCTGGCGGCGCGCCTGCGTGGCGCGGTTGAACTGGCTCTGGTCGAAGGAGAAGCCGCCGACCATGGCGAGGACGCGGCCCGTATAGGGGTCCATGGCGACAAGGCCGCCGGAGACTTCCGGGATCTGGCGCAGGCGGAACTGCCCGTCGCGGCCGGCGAGCGGCTCGACATAGACGACGTCGCCGGCGTTGAGCGTCCGGCTCACCGGGCGGCGCGCCCAGCGCGCACCTTCAGCGGTGATGAGGCCGATGACACGCGCGGCACTGACCTGACCGGAGGCCTCGCGCCCGGGCTGAAGGCCGATGCGGGCCGTTTCGCCCTGCGAGTCGATGACGACCGCGAGGCGCCAGCCGACGTCGTTGAACGAGCGGATTTCGGCGAGCTTCATGCCCCAGTCGCCGCCCATGTCCTCGATCCGCGTGACCGGGCCGCGCCAGCCGCGCGCCTCGTCGAAACGGATCAGGCCGGCGGTCAGCGCCTGGCGGGCGGCGACCTGCAGCTTGGGATCAAGCGTGGTGCGGATCGACAGGCCACCTTCCAGCAGCTTCTTGTCGCCGAAGCGGTCGGTCATCTCGCGCCGCACCTCTTCCGCGAAGAAGTCGGCGGCGAAGGTCTGCTGGCGCGGCGAGCGCGGGTTGACGGTCAGCGGCGTGCGACGGGCGGCCTCGCCCTGCTCGGCGGTGATGTGGCCGTCCTCGACCATGCGGCTGATGACGTAGTTGCGGCGCTCAAGGGCGCGGTCGCGGTTACGGAAGGGGTGCAGCTGCGTCGGGCTCTTCGGCAGAGCGGCGAGATAGGCCGCCTCGGGGATCGTCAGTTCGTGAACCGACTTGTCGAAATAGACCAGCGCGGCCGCGGCGATGCCATAGGCGCCGTAGCCGGGAATGACGAAGCCGAGATAGATCTCGTTCAGGTAGAGCTCGAGAATCTGGTCCTTGGTGAAGGCCGATTCCATGCGCATGGCGATGAGCGCCTCGCGCACCTTGCGGTCGACCGTCTGCTCGCCGGAGAGCAGGAAGTTCTTCGCCACCTGCTGGGTGATGGTGGATGCACCCTGCGGGCGGCGGTTGGAGCCGCGGTTCTGGAAATTGGTCAGCGCGGCGCGGGCGATGCCGGTGAAGTCGATGCCGTTGTGGTTGTAGAAGTTCTTGTCCTCGGCGGAGAGGAAGGCCTGGACGACCATTTTCGGCACGGCCTGCATGGGCAGATAGAGGCGCCGCTCGCGGGCATATTCCGCCATGAGCTGACCGTCCGAGGCGTGGACGCGGCTCATGATCGGCGGCTCGTAATTGCGCAACGTGTTGTAGTCGGGCAGTTCCTTGGTGACCTGCACGACGTAGACGGCTGCGCCGGCCGCGGCGAGCAGGAACGCGATCGTCCCGAGCCCGAAAACCCAGCCGAAGAATCGGAAAACCAGTCTCATCCGGTCAAACCGCGCCCTTGAGGGCTGCGCCTCTCGTCGTCCCCGGGATCGGACCGGACCGCAATCCGGCCGGGGATGCCCCGATCAATCTCTGCTCAATGATAGCACGAAGCCCTTGCCCCGCCCATCCGCACGGCCCGGCAGATCGGCCAAATCGGCGGCGGGATGCGCATGGAGGTCACGGATGTCCTGCGACTGTGGCGCGGATGTGACCCGTCGATGGCGCGATGGGTGATCGCTCATCGGCGTGCCGCCGGCGCCACGGTCCCGTTCCGGGTGGCGAAGAACTGGCCGACCGCCTTGGCGACGGAATCGGCGGTGCGGTCGCGCCAGATCGCCGATGTCAGCATCTCGACATCGCGCCGGCTGGTGACGAAGCCGAGTTCCACCAGGACCGAGGGGATGTCGTGGGCCCGCAGCACCTGGAAGCCCGCCGAGCGTAGCGGCAGGCGGTGCATTCGCGTCACCTGGCGCATCTCGCCGGCCAGCGTGCGGGCGAAGTTCGCCGAATAGATGCGGGTCTCGCGACGGGTAAGGTCGATGAGAATATCGGCGATCTCGGAGGGCTCTTCCGACAGATCGAGGCCGGCAATGGCGTCGGCCTTGTTCTCGCGCTCGGCGAGGCGCTCGGAATCGGCATCCGAGGCGCGGTCCGACAGCGTATAGACCGTCACGCCGCGGGCATTCTCGTTGGCGCCGCCGATAGAATCGGCATGCACGGAGATGAACAGGTGGGCGCGCGCCTCGCGTGCGATCCTGACGCGGTCTGCCAGTGGGATGAAGATGTCGCGGTCGCGCGTCATCACAACGCGATAGCGCCCGCCGGCGGCGAGCTTGTCGCGCAGCACCTTGGCGAAGTCGAGGACGATCATCTTCTCCTCGTCGCCGGTCGACGGCGCGGTCGCGCCGGGGTCGATGCCGCCATGGCCGGGATCGATGACGATGACCGGGGGACCACTATCGTCGTCGGGCCGTTGCGACAGGCGTGGACCCAGGGTCTCGCGATCGCCGCGGCGCGCGAGGTTGCTGACAGCGCGATCGGCGAGGGCGCGCCGGAAACCCTCGGCGTCGGTGCGCACCAGATCAAGGTGGAGCCGCGGCGGCCGGCCCTCCTCGCCCTCGATGGTCAGGGCCCGCTCGATGATCGCCGGCCCGGACAGCTCCACCACGATGCGCGACTTTCCCGGCGCGAAAAGGCCGAAGCGGAACGTCTTGACGAGGCCGCGCCGCTCGGCGACCGCCCGCGGCGCCATGTGGAAGTTCACCTCGTCGAGGTCGATGATGACGCGGTAGGGATCGGCGAGTGCAAAGGCGCGCATCTCCACCGCCCGCGTCAGGTCGAAGGTCAGGCGCGTGCGCTGGCCGTCGACCGTCAGATGCGCCGCGGAGACCGCGGCCGGCAGGGTCGAGCGCGCGCCGTCTCCAGCCGGTCGCGCCACGGCACCGCGCCCGGCGGCGGAGACCGCGCCGGTCGTCTGGGCCTGCGAGGCGGCGCCCGTCAGGACGGATGCGGCCAGCAGGACGGCGAGGAGGCGGCCCGGAGCCATAAACCCTCGGAGAATCGCTGCGACGACGGCCAGGAGACCGCCAACATCCGATAACTCATAGGACGGGGCGGGTTAACCCGTCGTTAAGCATTGCGGGCAGGTCCCGGAGCGGGCGTTGCACCTCGGCAACGGACGGCACGGGTCAGGTATCGCGCGCCGTGATCTTCTCGACGAGTTCGCGATAGGCCGGTGTACCGACGCCGACCTGGCCCCAGATCGCACGCTTGCGGCCTTCGGGCGCCAGCGCATCGTACTGCTCGTCGGCGGCCCAGAGCGCGACGATCTGGTTCGGGAACAGATAGCCGTCGGCGTCGAACGCATGGTCGCCGCCGCCCTCCCCGGCGGCCACCGCGCGGAACAGCTCGGTCGCAGGCGTGTCGGCGCAGTCGAGACCGGCACAGATGACGCGATGGACCTCAGGCAGCGGCGCCACGCCGATGAACCTCACGCGCCCCGCAGCATCATAGTCGACCTGGATCGTCTCGTCGGCGAAGACGTCGGCTTCGGCATGGTGCGTGCCGGCCCCCAGTCCAAGCGCCCGCGCGGCGGCACGGATGGCCGGACGGCCTGCCCCGAGCTTGAAGGGGCCAAGCCCGTCATGGGGCAGAAGCTGAAGCCTGATCATGCGCTGCGTCCTTGTCGATGCCCGCTGGTGCGACGGCACTGCGGCAACCCTGTGACCTTCCGTTATGGGTCAGCATCAGTGCCTCGCCTGCCCCGCCGCGAAACTGTGGGATTTGCGCAACAGCCCATCCCCCTCGGTGGTGTCACAGAGCGCTTCTCGCGGCTTCGTGATTGCGGCTTTTTCGCGAACAGGTCACCTGTAGGCCCTCGCATTTAACCACGATTCATCGCAGGGCAGCGCAGTGATGCAGAACGATTCCGTGAATGTCGCATCCCCGTCCTCCGCGAGCGGCCCTGAGCCGCTCCAACTCTCCCGTCGGTTCTTCGTCCTGGCGGCCCCGGCGATCCTGACGACGGCATGCACCCCGGCCATGCACAACGCCGGCTCCTACGGGACCGTCTCGGAAGGGCGCGTGACGCTGCCGGCGATGGACACCTCGGGCGTCAATCCGCGCTGGCTCCGCCAGACTGTGGCCTATTCCGGCGGCGAAGCTCCCGGCACCATCGTGGTGCGCCCCTCCGAGCGGCATCTCTATTTCGTCACGGGCCGCGGCACCGCGATCCGCTATGGCGTCGGCGTCGGACGCCAGGGCGCCCTCTGGCATGGCCGCGCCGTCGTCGGCCGCAAGGGCTCCTGGCCGAACTGGACGCCCACGGCCAACATGATCCGCTACGATCCCCGCAACGCCCGCTATGCCGGCGGCATGCCGGGCGGCATCAACAATCCGCTGGGCGCCCGCGCGCTCTATCTCTACCGCGGCAATCGGGACACGATGTACCGCCTGCACGGCACCAATGTGCCCTCGTCGATCGGCACCGCGGTGTCGTCGGGCTGCATCCGCCTGTTCAACCACGACATCATCGACCTGCATAACCGCGCCCGCATCGGCACCCCGGTGGTCGTGCTCGCAGGTTGACGTTCAACGTCAAGCACATGACGGGGAAGCTGTTTTGCCCCCCGTCGCTTATCCGGCTTGCCAATGCGGCCCTCGCGCCGTTACAACCTCTCCCGCATGGTTCGCGGGCCCGAGGGTAGCGAGTCGCGTTTGCTACCGGTGATACCCATCCGGTTCCGCGGCTTGATCATCCGAGAAGCGCCCCGTTCAGGTTTCTCCCAGAGACCCAGACGACCGTGCCCCTTCGCCGCATCTTCCTTGCGGCGCATCACGTTCACGGGTGTACGGCATGCCGGCATCGACGGTTGCTATCGGGTCAGGACGAACGGGCGGCTTTGCCGCTTTCGCTCGCCGCCCCGCCGTCCGCCTCGCCTTCGGCCCTACCCCTTCCCTTTCCACAACATTGACGGCCGTGCGCCGGCGCCATGTCGGCGCCGACCCGGCACTTCTCGCCGAGCGGGGCCCAGTCGGGCCGGCGCAAGCGGCCGTCCCAACACACAAGAGCTCATCCGATGGCCAACAAGATGCTCATCGATGCCGCCCACCCGGAAGAAACCCGGGTTGTGGTGGTCCGTGGTAATCGCGTCGAGGAATTCGATTTCGAGAGCCAGTCCCGCAAACAGCTTCGCGGCAATATCTATCTCGCCAAGGTGACACGGGTCGAACCGTCGCTGCAGGCCGCCTTCATCGAATATGGCGGCAACCGGCACGGCTTTCTCGCCTTCTCCGAAATTCACCCCGACTACTACCAGATCCCGGTGGCCGACCGGGAGGCGCTGCTCGCCGACGAGGCGCGCCAGCACCGCGAGGAGGACGACGAGGACAACGGCCGCAGCCGCCGCTCCGAGCGTCCGGGCAAGGGCGGCAACGGCCGCCGCCGTCGCCGCGGCGAGCGCCGCCCGCGCAACGAGGCGGCCGATGCGAAAACCTCCGAAGCGGTGACCGGCGAGGCCGAGATCGATGCCGACGGCGAGGCGATCGAGGAGCGCGGGGACGATGATACCTCCGTGGTGGCGAGCGAGACCGCCGGCGTCGAGACGGCGGTGGAAACCGAACCCGCCGAGAACGCCGAAGAGGCCTCCTCCGGAGACAACGACAGCCCCTCAGCCCGTGACGCCTCCGACGAGGACGAAGACGAGGACGACGAGGAAAACGGCGACGAGGAGAACGGCGAGGCCCCGCGCGAGGAGGACCAGGTCGAATCCGTCGGCGCGGGCGATGCCTACGAGGACATGCCGGACCGCACCTTCCGTCCGCGCAAGCAGTACAAGATCCAGGAAGTGATCAAGCGCCGGCAGGTCATGCTGGTTCAGGTCGTCAAGGAGGAGCGCGGCAACAAGGGCGCGGCGCTGACCACCTACCTGTCGCTGGCCGGCCGCTACTCGGTGCTGATGCCCAACACCGCCCGCGGCGGCGGCATTTCCCGCAAGATCACCAATGCCGCCGACCGCAAGCGGCTGAAGACCATCGCCGGCGACCTCGAGGTGCCCGACGGCATGGGCGTCATCCTGCGCACCGCCGGCGCCAACCGCACCAAGACCGAGGTGAAGCGCGACTTCGAGTATCTCCTGCGCATGTGGGAGACGGTGCGCGAGACGACGCTGAAGTCCCACGCGCCGACGCTGGTCTACGAGGAAGGTTCGCTGATCAAGCGCTCCATCCGCGACCTCTACAACAAGGACATCGAGGAGGTCCTGGTCGCTGGCGAGGAGGGCTACAAGGAGGCCAAGGACTTCATGCGCATGCTCATGCCGAGCCATGCGAAGAACGTGAAGCCCTATCGCGAGCCGCAGCCGCTCTTCGCCCGCTCGGGCGTCGAGGCGCAGCTCGACGCCATGTTCTCCAACACCGTGCAGCTCAAGTCGGGCGGCTATATCGTCATCAACCCGACGGAAGCCCTGGTCGCCATTGACGTAAACTCGGGTCGCTCGACCCGCGAGCACAATATCGAGGACACAGCGGTCAGAACCAATCTGGAGGCCGCCGACGAGGTGGCTCGCCAGCTGCGCCTGCGCGATCTCGCGGGCCTCATCGTCGTCGACTTCATCGACATGGACGAGGGCCGCAACAACCGCGCCGTCGAGAAGCGCATGAAGGATGCGCTGAAGAACGACCGGGCGCGCATCCAGGTCGGCCGCATCTCGCATTTCGGCCTTCTGGAAATGAGCCGCCAGCGCATCCGCACCGGCGTGCTGGAAAGCTCGACCGAGAGCTGCCCGACCTGCGGCGGCCTCGGCCATGTGCGCTCCGTCTCCTCCGTGGCGCTGCATCTGCTGCGCTCGGCCGAGGAGCAGCTGCTGCGCGCGGCGACCCACGACGTCATCGTGCGCACGCGCACGGCGGTCGCGCTCTACGTGCTCAACAACAAGCGCGCGCACCTGCACGAGCTGGAAACGCGCTTCCGCGTCAGCGTCGATATCCATGCCGACGAGACCATCACCGGCCAGCACATGTTCGCCATCGAGAAGGGCGCACAGGTGCACACGCCCGAGACGGCCTACAAGCCGCCGGCCGTGCTGCCTGTTCCGGTCGAGCCCGAGGATCTCGTTGAAGAGGACTTCGAGGACGAGGCCGAGGAGAGCGAGGCCGAGGCCGGCGAAGAGACACGCGAGAGCCGCCGGGACCGCAGCGAAGGCGAAGGCGAAGGCGAGGAAGGCAGCGAGCGTCGCCGCAAGCGCCGCCGGCGCCGTCGGCGCGGTCGCACCGATGGTCGCGAGGACGGCGCCGAGGGCGGCGAGCGTTCGGCGGCCGATGAGGACCAGGATGCGGCCGCCGGCGAGGACGGCGAGGACGAGGACGACAACGAGGCGACCGCTTCGGAGACCGACGGCGAGACCGGGACAGACGAGGCCAGCGAGGCGGAACGCCGCCGTCGCCGGCGCGGACGCCGCGGCGGGCGCCGGTCGCGCCGCGAGGACGAGGCCGGAGGCGAGAGCGCGACGGCAGCCGACGGCGACCAGCCGGCGGTCGATGATCCCTTCCCGGTCGCCGAGGAGGCGGAAGCACCGCGCGAGCCGCGCCATGCGGGCCGCCGTGGCCGCGGGCCGCGCACTGTCGAGATTGCCGAGGCGGGAAGCGAGACCTCCACCCCGGTGGTGGCCGAGGACGTGGTTGCGGCCCCCGCCGAACCGGCCCGCCGGCGACGCACGCCGCGCGCCGAACCGATCGGAGAGCCGGCTCCTGTTGCGGCAAGCGCCCCCGCTCCCGAGGCGGTGAGCGCCCCCCCTGCCCCCGCAGCGGCACCGCTCGCAGCAGTGGTCCCTGAGCCCGAGCCGCCGGCCGCGCCGGTGAAGCGTCGCCGCACGCCGGATCCTGAACCGGTCGAGACCATCCAGCCGGCCGCCGCGGCATCGTCCCGCCGCGGATGGTGGAGCCGCAAGGCCGCCGAGTAGGACAGGCGACCGAACAATCGTGATGCGAAGCGGCCGGGGCGACCCGGCCGTTTTCCTGTGTGGCGCCCGATTCGGCGCCGGCCGCGATTCGCCTGTGATTCGAGGAGCCTAGCAAAGGCGGGGCGACGTAAGGGAAGGCCACGCGCGCGCGGCGATTCTCCGGAACGAAGCAGCAACGCGACGGCGGCGCGCTGTCACGATTCTGCCACATGACTGGCAGGCGACCTGGGGATGACGGGGGAAGTTATCCCTTGCATTGCGGGGAATCGGCGGACGGTGGCGGACACCCGCAAAATCCCCTTGCCGAATCTCCCCGCGATTTCCGACACTTGCTTCCGTCGACCGACGCCCCCTCGAAATTCTGCGACGTCCACACCATATTTAGGGGCTCGTTTACCTGTGCCCACTATATCTTGACGTCGAGAGTGCCTGACGCATACGGTTGCCTTCGGTTCGGCGGATCGTTTCAAGTCTCCGCAGGGCCTTCCCCAGACGGTCTTGAAGGCTGCTGACGCGCTCGTGCGTCGGCGCTGGAAAAGTGTCTCTGCAACCGATGGATGGCGGCCGCCCCCGGGCGGATCGCGGCCAGCGGGGGGCGGAGCGACGGCCGGGGTCCGCGCCGCGAGCGCGAAACGGTTTCAACGAGCCGGCAGCCCCTCCCCTGTGGAGAGCGGGCACAAGCCGGCCGGGGCGACAAACGGGGCCCGGATAACACCGGGCGGGGCAGGTCCACGCGGGTGGACCCAATGACGGCGCAGGAGCACACTCCTGGCCGCGAGACGAGGATCTGACGATGCGCATCGACAGGCGTTACACCACGGCCGGACAGTCACCCTATCAGGGGATCGCCTTCCGCACGGCAACCTCGGAGATCCGCAATCCCGACGGATCGATCGTCTTCCGGCTGGAAGGCATCGAGGTGCCGGAGGCCTGGAGCCAGGTGGCCGCCGACATTCTCGCGCAGAAGTATTTCCGTAAGGCCGGCGTTCCGGCGCGCCTGAAGCGCGTCGAGGAGAATTCGGTGCCCTCGTGGCTGTGGCGCTCGGCGCCCGACGAGAAGGCGCTGAAGGAGCTGCCGGAGAAGGAGCGCTGGATCGGCGAGACCACCTCGCAGCAGGTCTTCGACCGTCTCGCGGGTACCTGGACCTACTGGGGCTGGAAGGGCGGCTATTTCGACCAGGAGGCCGATGCCCAGGCCTTCTTCGATGAGTTGCGCTTCATGCTCGCCCGCCAGATGGTGGCGCCGAACTCGCCGCAGTGGTTCAACACCGGCCTGCACTGGGCCTATGGCATCGACGGCCCCGGTCAGGGCCACTACTACGTCGACTTCGAGACCGGCAAGCTCACCAAGTCGAAGTCGGCCTACGAGCACCCGCAGCCGCATGCCT
This sequence comes from Phreatobacter aquiterrae, assembly GCF_053471285.1. Classification (NCBI taxonomy): domain Bacteria; kingdom Pseudomonadati; phylum Pseudomonadota; class Alphaproteobacteria; order Hyphomicrobiales; family Phreatobacteraceae; genus Phreatobacter; species Phreatobacter aquiterrae. Next base: position 58,550 of record NZ_JBJPHW010000002.1, read on the forward strand.
GCTTCATCCAGTCGGTCGCCGACGACCTCGTCAACGAGGGCGGCATCATGGATCTTTGGGTGCGCGAGGCGCGCCTGTTCAAGTACGGCTCGGGCACCGGCTCGAACTTCTCCTATCTGCGCGGCGAGGGCGAGAAGCTCGCCGGCGGCGGCCGCTCCTCCGGCCTGATGAGCTTCCTGAAGATCGGCGACCGCGCCGCCGGCGCCATCAAGTCCGGCGGCACGACCCGCCGTGCCGCCAAGATGGTGGTGGTCGATGCCGACCATCCGGATATCGAGGCCTATATCGACTGGAAGGTGATCGAGGAGCAGAAGGTCGCCGCGCTGGTGACCGGCTCGAAGATCGTCGCCAAGCACCTCAAGGCCATCATGAAGGCCTGCATCAACTGCGAGGGCGACGGCGACTCATGCTTCGACCCGAACCTGAACACCGCGCTGAAGCGCGAGGTGAAGGCGGCGCGCAAGTCGATGGTGCCCGACAACTACATCAAGCGGGTCATCCAGTTCGCCCGCCAGGGCTACACGGACATCGATTTCCCGACCTATGACACTGACTGGGATTCGGACGCCTATCTGACGGTGGCCGGCCAGAACTCCAACAACTCCGTCTCGCTGAAGGACGACTTCCTGCAGGCGGTGGAGAAGGACGGCGACTGGAACCTCACCGCCCGCATCTCCGGCAAGGTGATGAAGACGCTGAAGGCGCGCGACCTCTGGGAGAAGATCGGTCACGCCGCCTGGGCCTCGGCCGATCCGGGCCTGCACTTCAACACGACGATGAACGACTGGCACACCTGTCCGGCGGCCGGCCCGATCCGCGCGTCGAACCCGTGTTCGGAATACATGTTCCTCGACGACACGGCCTGCAACCTCGCCTCGGCCAACCTGCTGCAGTTCTACGATCCGAAGGCCAAGCACTTCGACGTCGATGGCTACGAGCACCTGTGCCGCCTGTGGACCGTCGTGCTCGAGATCTCGGTGCTGATGGCGCAGTTCCCCTCGCGCCAGATCGCCGAACGCTCCTACGAGTACCGCACCCTCGGCCTCGGCTACGCCAATATCGGCGGCCTGCTGATGACCATGGGCATTCCCTACGACAGCGACCACGGCCGGGCGCTGGCCGGCGTGCTGACCGCCATCATGACCGGCGTGTCCTACAAGACCTCGGCGGAGATGGCCGGCGAACTCGGCGCCTTCCCGGGCTATGCGCCGAACCGCGAGGCCATGCTGCGGGTCATCCGCAACCACGCCCGGGCCGCCCACGGCCACAACACCGGCTACGAGGCGCTGGCGGTGAACCCGGTCGCCCTCGACCATCGCAACTGCCCGGTGCCGGGCCTCGTCGCCCATGCCACCCGCGCCTGGGACGAGGCGCTCGCCCTCGGTGAAAAGAACGGCTACCGCAACGCCCAGGTCTCGGTCATCGCGCCCACCGGCACGATCGGCCTCGTCATGGACTGCGACACCACCGGCATCGAGCCCGACTTCGCGCTGGTGAAGTTCAAGAAGCTGGCCGGCGGCGGCTACTTCAAGATCATCAACCAGGCGGTGCCGGAGGCGCTGCGCACCCTCGGCTACCGCGAGAGCGACATCGCCGAGATGGAGGCCTATGCGGTCGGCCACGGCACGCTGGCCCAGGCCCCCGCCATCAACCCCTCGACGCTGAAGGCCAAGGGCTTCACCGACGAGGCGCTGGCCAAGGCCGAGGCCCAGTTGAAGACCGCCTTCGACATCAAGTTCGTCTTCAATAAGTGGACGCTCGGCGAGGACTTCGTGGTCAAGACCCTCGGCATTCCCGCCGATGAGGTGAACGCCCCCGGCTTCGAGCTTCTGGCCCGCATCGGCTTCTCGAAGAAGGACATCGAGGCGGCCAACGAGCATGTCTGCGGCGCCATGACGCTGGAAGGCGCGCCGCACCTCAAGCTCGAGCACTACGCGGTGTTCGACTGCGCCAACCCCTGCGGCCGCAAGGGCAAGCGCTACCTCTCGGTGGAGAGCCACATCCGCATGATGGCGGCGGCCCAGCCCTTCATCTCGGGCGCCATCTCCAAGACCATCAACATGCCGAACGAGGCCACCGTCGACGACTGCAAGAGCGCCTACATGCTCTCGTGGAAGCTGGCGCTGAAGGCCAACGCCCTCTACCGCGACGGCTCCAAGCTCTCCCAGCCGCTGAACTCCCAGCTCATCGAGGACGACGAGGACGAGGACGGCGTCGAGGAGTTCATGGAGAAGCCGCAGGCCGCCCGCGCCGCCGCGCTCGCCGAGCGCATCGTCGAGAAGGTGGTGGAGCGCGTGCAGGTGATCCGCGAGCGCGAGCGCATGCCGGACCGCCGCAAGGGCTACACCCAGAAGGCCGTGGTCGGCGGCCACAAGGTGTATCTGCGCACCGGCGAATATGACGACGGCCGCATCGGCGAGATCTTCATCGACATGCACAAGGAGGGCGCGGCGCTGCGCTCGCTCCTCAACAACTTCGCCATCGCCATCTCGCTGGGTCTCCAGTACGGCGTGCCGCTGGATGAGTATGTCGAGGCCTTCACCTTCACCCGCTTCGAGCCGGCGGGCCCCGTGCAGGGCAACGACACCATCAAGTATGCGACCTCGATCCTCGACTACGTGTTCCGCGAGCTCGCCGTGAGCTATCTCGGCCGCGCCGATCTCGGCCATGTCGATCCCGGCGAGAGCCGCTACGACGCGCTGGGAACGGGTGCCACCGAAGGCGCGCGCAGCGTGCTCTCCAAGGGCCTGGTGCGCGGCAAGACCGACAAGTTCACCCTCGTCACCGGCCAGACCGGCCAGCCGACGCCGGGTTCGCTGTCGAGCGACGGGCGCACCGGCACGGTCGTTACCATGAGCGGTCGGGGACCCCAGAGCATCGGCGCCACGGCGCTGAAGGAGGAGGTGGCGGCCGCCGTCTCCCCCACGCTCACCGCGCTGTTCGACACGGCGGAGGCCGCCCCCGAGGTGAAGGCCGAGCGCTCGACCTCCGACCGGCGGGCGGAAGCCAAGCTCCGCGGCTATGTGGGCGATGCCTGCCCCGAGTGCTCGAACTTCACCATGGTGCGGAACGGCACGTGTTTGAAGTGCGACACGTGCGGAAGCACGACGGGGTGCAGTTGATAACCGGCGCGGGCTGATGCATCAGCCCGTCTGCACTTTCTGATTGCAAGGCGGCGTCCTATCGACCGAAGATGAGGTCGAAGGACGCCGTCAGTGTATTGGGCTCATGCGCGGATTGGATTGGACAGACCAAGAGAACGACCTGATCGTCTCGGACTACTTCGACATGCTACGCGCCGAGTTGACAGGCGACAGGCCCTCCAAAGCCCATCATCGCCGGCTTCTCCAGCAGGCCCTTGGGCGACGCTCGGAAGGCTCCATTGAGTTCAAGCATCAGAACATCAGTGCCGTACTGCTTGGATTGGGGCAGCCTTGGATCGATGGCTACAAGCCTGCCTCGCAGTTTCAGGCTTCTCTGGTCGATGCCGTCTTACGTAGGCTCGATCAGCAAGAGGGCTGGCCTGCAAACGTTGATCGTCATCGCGTAGAGGGGCGTGATGAAGGTTTTGCGGAGGCTAGAGAACCTCTCTGGATCGGCCCGCCCCCTACCGCCTCGAACCAACCACCGCCGATTGATGCCGAGCGAATGGCGTTGATCGCGCGTAAGTATGACGTGGCGGAGCGTGACGCGCGAAATCGAGCTTTGGGCAACGCAGGTGAAGAGCTTGTCGTCACCAACGAGGTCTTCAATCTCAGGGCATCAGGGCGACCCGATCTAGCTGACAGAGTGGAATGGACCTCGCGGAGAGAAGGTGATGGCGCGGGCTTCGATGTTCGGAGTTTTGAGCCAAACGGCCAAGCACGCCTCATTGAGGTCAAAACGACCAATGGTTGGGAGCGAACTCCATTCCATCTGACGCGCAATGAAATCGCCGCTGCCGAGCACTATCGCGACACATGGCACCTGATCCGGGTCTGGAATTTTGCGCGATCACCGAAGGCCTTCAGCATTCGCCCCCCGCTGGATGCACACGTGCAACTCACGCCAACGAGTTTCCTCGCGGCGCTGCGCTAGCCTCTCCCCCTTGCCCGCTCCCTCTACGCCCCTATCCTGCCGCTGCATGCTCGGGCGCAGGACCCGCAGCCGGACAAGCGACCTGAGGGAGAAACACCATGGACATCACGCGCTGCGGCGAGACGGACTCGCGCCGGCCGCCGGCCGACTGGTTCACCGGCAATGTCTGGCAGGACCCCATCGTCGAGGCCCCGGCGCCGGCCCGCGTGCGCGCCGCCGTGGTGCGCTTCGACCCCGGCGCGCGCACCAACTGGCACACCCATCCGCTCGGGCAGACGCTGTTCGTCACCTCCGGCTGCGGCCTGGTGCAGAGGCTGGGCGGGCCGATCGAGACGATCCGGGCCGGCGACACCGTCTGGATCCCGCCGGGCGAGAAGCACTGGCACGGGGCCGGGCCGACCACCGGCATGACCCATGTCGCTATCCACGAGGCGCTCGACGGCAAGCATGTCGACTGGATGGAGCCGGTGACGGACGACCAGTATCGCGGCGCCTGACCACACACCGCCTCTCCTTCGCACCCTCCACCCTCTCGCCCCCCTTCCCTCCGGACGAGGCTGACGGCCTCGCCCGCCATGCTAGCCTTGGCGGCAACGGCAGGGCCGGAACGGCGCGGGGCCTCGCCCCGTGGCGACAGCCGCACCGGGCAGGGAGGGAGCGAGCAATGGCCACCGACACCCACGGCGTGAGCGTCGAGACGACGGAGCGCATCGCCGTCATCCACCTCGACGGACCGACGCCCGGCAATCTCCTGTCGGTCGCGGCCATGACCGCACTGCTGGAGGCCGCGCGCGGCCTTTCCACCGACCCGCACCTGTCGGCGGTGGTGCTCACCGGCCGGGCCGACCTCTTCACCCTCGGCTTTAACCTTTCCGACGGCGACCGGCTGGCCGGCCTGACGCTCGCCGAACGGCGCGAGGCGCTCGCCGTCGGCCCGAGGCTCTGTGCCGCCTTCGAGGCGCTGGAGCCGCTCACCGTCTTTGCGGCGGAGGGCTGGTGCGTCGGTGGCGGGGTGGCGATGGCGGCGGGCTTCGACCTGCGCGTCGTCGGCGAGGGATGCCGCTTCTACGTGCCGGAGATCGAGCGCGGCATGAACATGAGCTGGGGGTCGCTGCCGCGCCTCGTCAATCTGATGGGGCCGGCGCGCACCAAGCGCCTCGTCATGCTGGCCGAGCAGATCGACGCGGCGCGTGCGCTCGATTGGGGCCTCGTCGATGAAGTGGCGCCCGCCGGCGGAGCGCTGGCGCGGGCACTTGCCTTCGCCGAGCGGGCGGCGGCCATGCCGCCGGTGCAGCTGCGCATGTGCAAGAGCGGCATCAACGCCTATGCCAATGCGCTGGCGCCGGTGGCCGCGGCGCTCGACCGCGACCAGTATCTGCTGGCGCAGGCGAGCGCGGACTATGCCGAGGGCGTCGCCTCGTTCCGCGAGAAGCGCGAGCCGCGCTACCGGGGGGACTAGGCGGGTTCCTGCCGACCGAGGAGGCCGCGACCTGCGGTCTAACGGTCATCCCGGCGCCGCACAGAGGCCCTGTAGCCCTCGGCATCACCAAAGTCCTCGAACTCGGCGTAGGCGGCGTGAGCCCCGATCACGCGCCGCGCATGCTTGATCGGGCACCAGTGCTGCTCGGTGCGGCCGGTGATCTCGCGCGCATAGCCGATCAGGCCGGTCGCGTAGGAGCAGTAGGCGCAGTTGAGCTTCTCGACGAGATTGAGATAGACGAGGTGATGCCGGTCAAAGATGAAGTAGTCCCGCCGGCGGACCTTGGGAATGCCGTAGATCGGAAAGCAGACGGCCTGATAGACGGTGATGAACAGGTCCAGCAGCACGAGCGGGACGATGAGGGCATAGATTAGCGGCGCCGACAGGATCACCAGCGGGCGGGCGTTGCGGATATAGACGAAGAGGCGCGTCTTCATCTCGCGGTGGCGGCGCATGATCTCCGCCTCGAAGACCGCTCGGCCCCGTTCCAGACCGAACCGCAGGTCCGCCCTGCGCCGGGCCATCTCCGCCTCCAGTTGCGCCTCGAGCGCGCGGATCTTCTGGGCGAGGCCGGCGATGTCGGGGTTCATGCGTGCTCCCTCGGGCCATGCCCGTTCGGCCTCTCCGTCGCACCGACGCGCCGTCTGGACCCGGGCGTCAGTGTTCGCGCCGGGCCGATGCGGCGCAAGCCCCATCACGCGGCACCCCGTGTTGTGCTGGCCGGGGAGACCGCGCGCCCTTTCCCCTCGCCGCCGCATGGCGTATGGCCCCCTGAAACACATCTCATCGGGTAGCCCGCGCGTATGATTCGACTGGAAAGCATCAGCAAGCAGAACGGCAAGCAGATCGTCTTCATCGAGGCCTCGGCCGCCCTGCAAAGGGGCGAGAAGATCGGCCTCGTCGGCCCCAACGGCGCTGGCAAGACGACGCTCTTCCGCATGATCACCGGCGAGGAGCAGCCCGACGAGGGCCAGGTCTCCAGCGACCGCGGCATCACCATCGGCTATTTCAGCCAGGATGTCGGCGACATGGCCGGCCGCAGCGCCGTGGCCGAGGTGATGAACGGGGCCGGGCCGGTCAGCGAGGTGGCGGCCGAGCTCAAGGTGCTCGAGGCGGCCATGGCCGATCCTGACCAGGCCGACCGCATGGACGAGATCATCACCCGCTATGGCGAGGTGCAGGGCCGCTTCGAGGAACTCGACGGCTATGCGCTGGACGGCCGGGCGCGCGAGGTGCTGGCCGGCCTCGGCTTCTCCGACGAGATGATGGAGGGCGATGTCGGCAAGCTCTCCGGCGGCTGGAAGATGCGCGTGGCGCTCGCCCGCATCCTGCTGATGCGCCCGGACGCCATGCTGCTCGACGAGCCCTCGAACCACCTCGACATCGAGAGCCTGATCTGGCTTGAGGCCTTCCTGAAGGGCTACGAGGGCGCGTTGATGATGACCTCGCACGACCGCGAGTTCATGAACCGCATCGTCGGCAAGATCATCGAGATCGATGGCGGCTCGCTGACCAGCTACACGGGCGACTATGCCTTCTACGAGCAGCAGCGGGCTCTCGCCGAGAAGCAGCAGCAGGCGCAGTTCGAACGCCAGCAGGCGATGCTGGCGAAGGAGATCGCCTTCATCGAGCGGTTCAAAGCGCGCGCCTCCCATGCCGCGCAGGTGCAGAGCCGGGTGAAGAAGCTCGACAAGATCGACCGGGTCGAGCCGCCGCGCCGCCGCCAGACCGTGATGTTCGAGTTCCAGCCGGCGCCACGCTCCGGTGAGGACGTGGTCAGCCTCAAGCAGGTCGACAAGCGCTATGGCAGCCGCACCATCTACGAGGGTCTCGACTTCCAGATCCGCCGCCGAGAGCGCTGGTGCGTCATGGGCGTCAACGGCGCCGGCAAGTCGACGCTGCTGAAGCTCGTCACCGGCGCGACCGAACCGGATGCGGGCGCGGTGAATCTCGGGGCGAGCATCAAGATGGGCTATTTCGCCCAGCACGCCATGGAGTTGCTGGACGGCGAGCAGACCGTGTTCCAGTGGCTGGAGGACGCCTTTCCGCAGGCGGGACAGGGTTCGCTCCGGGCGCTCGCCGGCTGCTTCGGCTTTTCCGGCGACGACGTTGAAAAGCGTTGCCGCGTGCTCTCCGGCGGCGAGAAGGCCCGCCTCGTCATGGCGCGAATGCTTTACGATCCGCCGAACTTCCTGGTGCTGGACGAGCCGACCAACCACCTGGACATGGCAACCAAGCAGATGCTGATCGAGGCGCTGAAGGACTACGAGGGTACCATGCTCTTCGTCTCGCACGACCGGCATTTCCTAGCCGCACTCTCCAACCGTGTGCTGGAACTGACCCCGGACGGCATCCACGCCTATGGCGGCGGCTACACCGAATATGTCGCCCGCACCGGTCAGGAAGCGCCGGGCCTGAGAAGCTGAACGGCCCGCCTCCTGCCTTCTCGCCTTGAACAGCCCGGCGAAGTCCGGTCTACTCGGGTCGGGTTGAAACGCCGGGATGCCACGCGCGCCATGAAGAGCGCCTGGGCGGCCCGACCAGGAGGACACCGAATGACCAAGACGATCTGGATGCCGTCGCGCCGCCGCTTCATCGCGACCTCGTCGACGCTGGCCCTTGCGGGCCTTGCCGCCCCGGCCCTCGCCCAGGCCCGGTTTCCCAACCGGCCGGTGACGCTGATCGTGCCCTGGACGGCGGGTGGCTCCACCGACATGGGCTTCCGTGCGCTGGCCGAGGCCAGCCAGAAGCATCTCGGCGAGCGCATCATCGTCGAGAACAAGCCCGGCGCCGCCGGCACGCTCGGCCCGGCGCAGATGGCGGCCGGCGCCAGGCCCGACGGATACACGCTGGCGCAGATGCCCATCACCATGTTCCGCCTGCCGCACATGACGCGCGTCGCCTTCAACCCGCTGACCGATTTCAGCTACGTCGTCCACGTCGCCGGCTATTGCTTCGGCACGACGGTGCGCGCCGACAGCCCTCACAAGACGATGAAGGACCTCGTCGAGTTCGCCCGCGCCAATCCGGACAAAGTGACCTACGGCACGCCGGGCGCCGGCACCTCGCTGCACATCACCATGATGGACATCGCCGCGCGCGAGAACATCAAGTGGACCCACGTGCCCTTCCGCGGCGCCTCGGAGACCAATGCCGCGGTGCTCGGCGGGCACGTCACGGCGCAGGCGGATTCGAGTGGCTGGGCGCCTCTCGTCAATGCCGGCCAGCTCCGCCTGCTCGCCACCTGGGGCAAGAAGCGCACGAAGAGCTGGCCGAATGTGCCGACGCTGCAGGAGAGCGGCATCGACATCGTCTCCAACTCACCCTTCGGCATTGCCGGTCCCAAGGGCATGGACCCCGGCATCGTCAAGGTGCTGCACGACGCCTTCAAGAAGGGCATCGAGGAGCCGGACCACATGCGCGTCATGGATCAGCTCGACCAGGAGGTCGACTACATGGACACGCAGTCCTACACGGCCTTCGTCCAGACCATGTACGAGGACATGCGCCAGCAGGTGGAACGCCTGAACCTGCGCCGCAGCTAACGCCAAGAGGCGGCCTCCATGCGCATTCCCGATCTGGTGGCCGCCGCGGCCATTGCCGGCCTCGGCGCCTTCCTCGTGCGGGAGGGTGTGGATCTCGGTCTCGGCGAGCCGACGGAGCCCGGCTCGGGCTTCATGTTCTGGTGGATCGGGGTGGCGATGGTCGTCGCCGGCGCGGCCCTCGGCGTGACGGGCCTCCTCGCTCCGGCGGGACGCACGCCCGCCGACATGCCGCCGGCCGGCGGCCCCATCGCGCAACCGCTGATCGGGATCGCCGCGCTCGTCTTCTATGCAATCGCGCTGCAGCCCCTCGGTTTCATCCTGACCTCGGCAGCGCTGCTCACCGGGCTTTTCACCTTCGTCGGCGGCTATCGCTGGCCCGTATCGCTCGGCCTCGGCGTCGCATCGGCCCTGATCTGCTGGTACCTCTTCGCCAAGGTTCTGGGGAGCAACCTGCCCCCCGGCATCCTCGTCAACACGCTGTTCGGGAGCTGAGCCATGGACCTTCTCGGTCAGCTTGGAACCGGCTTCGTCATTGCGCTCTCGCCGGACAACCTCTTCTACTGCTTCGCCGGGGTGCTGATCGGCACGCTGGTCGGCGTGCTGCCGGGCATCGGCCCCATCGCGGCCATGTCGCTGCTGCTTCCCGCGACCTTCGCCATCCCGCCGACCGGCGCCGTCATCATGCTCGCCGGCATCTACTACGGCTCGATGTATGGCGGCTCGACCACCTCCATCCTCGTCCGCATCCCCGGCGAGGCCGCTTCCGTCGTGACCTGCCTCGACGGCCATGAGATGGCGAAGCAGGGGCGCGCCGGAGCGGCGCTCTTCGTCGCCGCCATCGGTTCGTTCTTCGCCGGCACCGTGGCGCTGTTCGGCCTCATCCTGCTGGCGCCGATCATGATCAAGGTGGCGCTCGCCTTCGGACCGGCCGAATACTGCGCGTTGATGCTGCTCGGCCTCTGCCTGATCGCCTATCTGTCGCAGGCCTCCGTGCTGAAATCGCTGGTCATGGCCGGCATCGGCCTCATCCTCGGCCTGATCGGCATCGATTCCATCAACGCCCTTCCGCGCCTCACCTTCGACCGGCTGGAGCTGCTCGACGGCATCGGCCTCGTGCCGGTCGTCATGGGCCTGTTCGGCGTCGCCGAGATCTTCAAGAACCTGGAGAGCGGCACCGACCGCACGGTGGTCGAGAGCAAGGTCGGCCGGCTCTGGCTGACCTCGGCCGACTGGGTCGCGAGCCGCTGGGCCATCGTGCGCGGCACGGCGCTCGGCTTCGTGCTCGGCATCCTGCCGGGCGGCGGCGCCGTTATCTCCTCCTTCGTCTCCTATGCGATGGAGCGGCGGCTGTCGAAGACGCCGGAGCGTTTCGGCAAGGGCGCCATCGAGGGCGTGGCCGGACCGGAGGCGGCGAACAACGCGGCGGCCGGTTCGGCCTTCATCCCGCTGATGACGCTCGGCATTCCGCCCAATGCCGTGCTCGCCCTGCTCCTCGGTGCGCTGATCATCCACAACGTGCCGGTCGGCCCGACCATGATCACACAGCGGCCGGACCTCTTCTGGGGCGTGGTCGCCTCCATGTATGTCGGCAATGTCATGCTGCTGATCCTCAACCTGCCGCTGATCGGGCTGTGGGTGAAGTGCCTGCAGGTGCCCTATGGCATCCTGTTTCCGCTGATCCTCCTATTCTGCTGCATCGGCGTCTATGCGACGTCGGGGCAGATCTTCGACCTCTACGTGATGATCGCCTTCGGCGTCGTCGGCTGGCTGGTGGCGCGCTGGGGCTACGAGCCGGCGCCTCTGGTGCTCGGCTTCGTGCTCGGCCCGATGTTCGAGAACAACCTGCGCAAGGCGCTGATCCTGTCGCGCGGCAGCTGGATGACCTTCATCGAGCGGCCGATCTCGGCCTTCTTCGTCATCGCCTCGGCGATCATCCTGGCGACGGCCCTCGTCCCCTGGATCAACGCCAAGCGCAAGGAAATCGCGGTCGAGGGATAGGCAGTCACGACAGGCCGGTCGCGGGCGGATCGCCCGCGCGGGCTCAGCGATGCATCACGACCTGACGTCCGCTCAGGCGGCCGTCGTATCGTCCAGCTTGGCGTCGGGGGCGTTCTTCTTGACGCTCTCGATGCCGGCATCGCGTGCCGCTTCCGACGAATAGGTCTCGCTGGTGCCGATGATCTGGCCGTTCGTCGCCTTGAGGTTGAACATCGGAGCGCCGGACTTTGCCAGCTTGCGCTCGTAGCGCGCGTCCTCGGGACCATTCTTCCTGACGCTCTCGATGCCGTTCGTGGCGGCGGCCTTCGTCGTGTAGTGCTCGCTGGACAGGATGACCTGCCCGTTCGACGCCTTGAGGGTGAAGTGGAACTGACCGCTCTTGCCCTTGGTCAGCACGAACTTGCCTGCCATTGCCCTGCTCCCGATCCGATTCGCGCTCATGCGCAGGGCCAAGCATAGCCGAGCCGCCGGCAAATAACGGTGCGGAAGGTCCCGGACCCTCCCGCCGCGCCAGCCTCCGCCAGACGGACCGGCTGACCCCGGCTGCCCCAGCCGCCATTGTGGTCGAAGTCCCTCCCCTGACGCCGGTGATCCCATGCCCGACAGCCTCGCCACCACCCGTCCTCCGGTGCGCCTTGAAAGGGCCGGGGCCATCGGCCGGATCGTCATCGACCGGCCGCCGGTCAACGCAATGAGCCTCGCCATGATCCGGGCGCTGGTGGCGGCTCTGCGCGAGGCGGCGGCCGACAGGGGCCTGCGCGCCGTCGTCCTGACCAGCGCGGTCGCCGACCGCTTCTGCGCCGGGCTCGATCTCGACGTCATCCTCGGCAAGTCGGGCGAGGAGGTGAGGGAGTTCCTGCAGGCGCTCTACACCGACCTCTACGATGCCCAATACGACCTCGGGAAACCCTCGATCGCGGCGGTCGGCGGCGCGGCGCGCGGCGGCGGGGTGACGATGGCCATTTCCTGCGACGTGCTGGTGGCCTCGGAAGATGCAACGTTCGGCTATCCCGAGGTCGACGTGGGGGTGATCCCGGCCATCCACTTCGCCCACCTGCCGCGCATCGTGGGACGTCACCGCGCCTTCGAGCTGCTGTTCACCGGGCGCAGCTTCGGCGCGCAGGAAGCGGCCGATCTCGGCCTCGTCAGCCGCCTCGTGCCCGCCGGCGAGGCCGATGCCGCAGCCATGGCGCTGGCCGAGACATTCGCGGCGAAGTCGGAGACCGTGATGCGGCTCGGACGGGCCGCCTTCATGCGCCAGAACGATCTCGACTACCGGCGCTCCATCGCCAATGCGGTCGAGGACTTCTGCAACGTGGCGGTGACGCCCGCGGCGCAGGAGGGGCTCGCCGCCTTCGTCGAGAAGCGCAAGCCACGCTGGTGAGGGTGAGGAAACATGCCGCCCGCCCTCCCGACATCATCCCGATCGATGCCGCCTCAGCCTGGAGCCATTGCCCGCGCCCCATGCCGCTCAAGGAGCTTCCATGCGCCGCCTGCCGATCCTCGCACTCACCCTCGCCGCAACCGTGATCGCCGTCGCCAGCCCCGCCTTCGCCTATGGCGTCTACTGCGCCAACGGCAGGATCGAGATCGACAGCCGCTCCTTCGAGCAGATGCGCATCGCCCGGGGGTCCGGCATCTGCGCCTTCGGACAGTTCAGCTACCTCTCGGACGCGCAGAACTTCGCCCGGCGGAACAACTTCACGCCCGGCTCGCGCTGCTCCTGCCGCTAGCCTGTCGGCCGCCGCAGTTTCCCGTAGCGCTTCACCGCCCGCTCGCGCTTCAGACGCGACAGGCGGTCGAGCCAGAAGATGCCGTCGAGCTGGTCGATCTCGTGCTGCAGGACGACGGCGAGGAAGCCGTCGGCCTCGCCCCTCTCCTCGATGCCCGCCAGCGTGGTCCAGGTCAGCCCGATGCGCACGGGGCGTTCCACTTCTTCGGAAATTCCGGGCATGGAGACCGAGCCTTCCCGCTCGATCTTCGTCTCGGGCGATGTCCACAGGATTTGCGGATTGACATAGAGTCGCATGAGCGCGTCATCGGCGAGACGGATCGCGACCAGCCGCTGGGGCACGCCGATATGGCAGGCGGTGAGGCCGATGGCCGGGGCCGCGACCAGCGTGTCGATCAGGTCCTGCGCCAGGCGTTGGAGCGCTTCGTCGAAAACCTCGACGGAATCGGCCCTCAGCCTGAGGCGGGGATCGGGAAACATCACGAGCGGTCTGACGGTCATACGAAATCTCCGGGCCGTTGCCGCAGACCTAACCGAGCCCGCGCCGGCGCGGAAGCGCCGTCATCGCGGCCGATCCGGCTGCTGCTGCCCATCGTCAAGGCGCTCACTGCCGCGCCCGTGGGCGACGGTCCGTCCGGAATGGGCGTTCTGCGCCAGGCCCTCGCACAGCATCGGGGGCATGCCCGGCGCGGGTTGCAATGGAATGGATGTTGCATAAGGATGCGGGTCCGGTGGGCTTCCCAAGGCCCGCCCCCCAACATTCAAGAACGAGTGACATCCGACGTGAGCGCCCAGCCCCAGACCACTGCCGATTCCGTGGCCCCCGCCCCCAATACCGGCCCTGTCCTGTCGGTGTCGAACCTGGTGACGTCGTTCGTGCGCGAGGGCGAGTGGAACGCCGTCGTTCGCGGCGTATCCTTCGATGTCGGACCCAAGGAGACGGTGGCGATCGTCGGCGAATCCGGTTCCGGCAAGTCCGTGACCGCCCTCTCGATCATGCGCCTGATCCCGCCGCAGAGCGGCCGCGTCGAAGGCAGCATCAAGCTGGCCGGCCGCGAGCTGACCACGCTGCCCGAGAAGGCGATGCACCACGTGCGCGGCAACGAAGTCGCGATGATCTTCCAGGAGCCGATGACCTCGCTCAATCCGGTGCTGACCATCGGATTCCAGATCGCCGAGGCGCTGATCTACCACCGCGGCATGTCGCGCCAGGAGGCCGAGGCCGAGACGGTGCGCCTTCTGGAGAAGGTACGCATTCCCGCCGCCAAGTCGCGTTTCCATGAATATCCGCACCGCTTCTCCGGCGGCATGCGCCAGCGCGTCATGATCGCCATGGCGCTGGCCTGCCGGCCGAAGCTGCTGATCGCCGACGAGCCGACCACTGCCCTCGACGTGACGATCCAGGCGCAGATCCTCGAACTCATCAAGGTTCTGCAGGAGGAGGAGGACATGTCCGTCCTCTTCATCACGCACGACATGGGCGTCGTCGCCGAGATCGCCGACCGCACCGTGGTCATGTATCACGGCAAGGCCGTGGAGGCCGGCGAGACCGGGCAGATCTTCGCCGCGCCCGCCCACCCCTATACCAAGGCGCTGCTCTCGGCGGTGCCGCAGCTCGGTTCCATGACGGGCATCGCCCGCCCGATGCGCTTTCCCATCGTCGACAAGTTGACGGGCGAGAGCGACGTGCCGATCGAGACGCCGGACACGGTCAAGGCTGCCGAGCGCCCCGTACTCGAGGTCGCCAACCTGACCACCCGCTTCGACATGCATTCCGGCCTGTTCGGCAAGGTCTCCGGCCGCGTTCACGCGGTCGAGAACGTGTCGTTCTCGCTGCACTCGGGCGAGACGCTGGCGCTGGTGGGCGAATCGGGCTGCGGCAAGTCGACGACCGGCCGCTCCATCCTGCGCCTGATCCAGCCGAACTCCGGCTCGGTTCTGGTCGATGGCGAGGACGTCCTCTCCATGGAGGGCGGCAAGCTGCGCGACATGCGCAAGCGCATGCAGATCATCTTCCAGGACCCCTTCGCCAGCCTCAATCCGCGCATGTCGATCGGCTCGGCCATTGCCGAGCCTTTCTATGCACACGGCCTGGCGACCGGCGCGGAGGCGCGCGATCGCGTTGCCGACCTCCTCACCCGCGTCGGCCTCACGCCCGACATGGCCTCGCGCTATCCGCACGAGTTCTCCGGCGGCCAGCGCCAGCGCATCTGCATCGCCCGCGCGCTCGCCCTCGGCCCGAAGCTGATCGTCGCCGACGAGGCGGTCTCGGCGCTCGACGTCTCGGTGAAGGCGCAGGTCGTCAACCTGATGCTCGACCTGCAGGCGAGCATGGGCCTCGCCTACCTCTTTATCTCCCATGACATCGCGGTCGTGGAGCGCATGTGCCATCGCGTCGCCGTCATGTATCTCGGCGAGATCGTCGAGATCGGCCCGCGCGCCGCGGTCTTCGGCAATGCCCAGCACCCCTACACGAAGAAGCTGATGTCGGCGGTGCCGATCCCCGACCCGGCCCGCCGCCTGCAGAAGCGCGGCGTCTCCAATGACGAGATCATGAGCCCGGTGCGCGCGCCCGACTACGTGCCGCCGGTCCGCCAGTACCGCGAAGTCTCGCCCGGCCACGTCGTGATGGCCTGGGAGTGAACTTTCTTCACCGAGAGACGAACAAGGCCCCGGTCATCGCCGGGGCCTTTTTCCTGTCCGGGTCAAATCCCGATCAGTAGAGATTGGTCGTGTAGGCCGTCTCGAGCCGCTTGTTTGTCGCGTCGGCGTCGACGCTCCTGATCTGGTCGGCGAGAACGGTGCCGAGCAGCGGGAAGGCATCGCGGCCGACCTTCTTGTCGGCGTTCCAGAGATCGGCGCGCAGGATCGCCCGGCCGCAGTGGAAATAGACCTGCTCCACGGCGATCTCCATCGCCGAGCTCGGGACGATCGTGCCCCTGATCGCCATGGCCTGCAGCAGGCCGGGGTCGGTGACGAGGCGCGCCTTGCCGTTGACGCGCAGCGTCTCGTTGAGGCCCGGAACCAGGAAGAGCAGGCCGACGTCCGGCCTTGCCAGCACGTTCTACAGCGTGTCGAGGATGTTGTTGCCGCGGCGGTCGGGCAGGATCAGCGTGCGGTCGTCGACGACGCGGACGAAGCCCGGCTCGTCGCCGCGCGGCGAGCAGTCCGTGCCGCTGTCGCTGGTGCTGGCGATGGTGAGGAACGGCGACAGCGCGATAAAGCGGCGGCAATGGTCGTCGAGCCGGTTGAGAATCTTCTTCGTCGTCATCTCGGCGGGCTGGTCATAGACCTGCCGCAGCGCGTCCCTGGCGGTGATCTCGTTGGCTCCGTCGCTCATTCGGGGGCTCCTTCGGGGGCATCTGTTTTATGAGATGTTAGGCGAGATTGCCGCGATGACACCCCATGCGAGAGGATGGCGGTCCCGGCGCGGCACGCATGGCGCCCTGCGATGCCGCTCAGAAGTGCTCGTAGCGGCCGGAGCCGAAGGAGACGGGTGCGCCCGCCGCATCGAGGAAGCGGGTCCCTCCCTCGACGGTCACCTCCCCGATGATCGCCAGCGGCACGCTCGCATGCCCTGCGGCTGCCAAAAGCTCCGGGAGACCATCCGGGGCGCAGGCGAGCAGGATCTCGTAGTCGTCGCCACCGGTCATGATCCGCTGCCGGAGCGTCGTGTCGGCCGCCAAGGTCGCGCGGGCGGCGGCCGAGAGCGGCACATCGGCGAGCCGGACGACCGCCCCGGTCCCCGAGGCCGCCATCATCTTTGCGAGGTCTCCCGCAAGGCCATCCGAAACGTCCATGGCGGCGCTGGCCCAGCGGCCGACCGCCTCCACCAAGGTCGTCCGAGGCCTGGGAGCGAGATAGCGGTCCACGAGATGACGGCGATGTTCGAGGGCGAGAGCGCCAAGCCAGGCCGGGGCCGTGGCGGGATCGCGTTCCGCGGCGCGGGCGATCACACCGAGCGCGCCGTCGCCGATCGTTCCGGTGACGCAGATGACGTCGCCAGCTCGCGCGCCGCGCCGGCGAACGGTGCGTTTCGCGCGACCGAAGGCGGTAATGGAGATGGTCAGTGGTCCCGGCACCTTCACCGTGTCGCCGCCATAGAGCGGGCAGCCATAGGCCCAGATGTCGCGCGCGAGGCCCCCGGCGAACGCGGCAAGGAAGTCCGTGGTCCAGTCGGGCGGCAGGCCGAGGCCAAGCAGGAAGCCGGTCGGCACGGCGCCCTTGGCCGCGAGATCGGAGAGATTGACCCTCAATGCCTTGGCCGCGATCAGGTCCGGCGGGTCGTCGGGGAAGAAATGGACGCCGGCGATCGCCATGTCCTTGGTGACGACGAGATCACCCTCCCCCTCTGGGATGACGGCGGCGTCGTCCGTCAGACCGTCAGCCCCCGCCGCCGTGGCGAGCGGCGCGAAATAGCGGGCAATCAGGTCGTCTTCGGATGGGCGGGTCATGGGCAGATGATGGCCGAAAGCCCGGGCGAAAGGGAGGGCCGACCCTGTCAGGCTTTCGGCGCCTCGCCCATCTCGGCGGCGCGCACGCGCTTGGCGATCTTGTCGAGCACGGCATTGGCCATGCCGACTTCCTCGCGGTCGACGAAGGCGTCGGCCACGTCGACATATTCGGCGATGATGACCTTGGCCGGCACGTCGGGCCGCTCGAAGAGTTCGTAGGTGCCGGCACGCAGCACCGCCCGCAGAACCGCCTCGATGCGGCGCAGCGGCCACTCGTCAGCGAGGATACGGTCCACCGCCACGTCGATGCGCTGCTGCTCGCGCATCACGCCCTGGATGATGTCGCGGAAGAACTGGTGGTCGGCGGGCAGATAGGTCTCGCCCTCGACCTCGCGGCCCATCCAGAAGGTCTGGAAGGAACCGATGACGTCGTTGATGTCGGAGCCTGCGACGTCCATCTGGTAGAGCGCCTGGACGGCGGCGAGGCGCGCCGTGCCGCGCTTGTTCGCCTGTTTCGGAGCCGGTTCGGCCATCAGACCTTCTCCGCCGCGCGCTTCATGCGGATCATGGCGAGGCAGGCCTTGGCCGCGCCGCCGCCCTTGTCCATCTCGCCCGCCCGCGCGCGGGTCCAGGCCTGGGCGTCGTTCTCGACGGTGAGGATGCCGTTGCCGAGCGGCATCTTGCGCGACACCGACAGGTCCATCAGGGCGCGCGAGCTCTCCTGCGAGACGATCTCGTAATGCGTGGTCTCGCCGCGGATGACGGTGCCGAGCGCCACGGCCCCGTCGAAGGGACGGCCGCGGGCGGCAGCGCCGTCCATCAGGATGGCGATGGCCGCCGGGATCTCCAGTGCCCCGGGGACGGTATGGGTCTCGTGGGTGGCGCCGACAGCATCCAGTGCCGCGATCGCGCCCTCGAGGAGGGCGTCAGCGATGTCCTCATAGAACCGCGCCTCGACGATCAGGACGCGGGCATGGGTCGGAATCACGTGCTCGGGCGCGGAACGCGGGGCGGCCATGGCAGATCCTTCGGAATGGGAGCGGCTCTAGTAGCCCTCAGCCTGCGCCTCCGCAAGGCGGGCCGCATAGCGGGCCATCATGTCGACCTCGATATTGACTCGGGTGCCCGCTTTCGCCGCGCCCCAGGTGGTCACCGCCAGCGTGTGCGGGATCATGGTGACGGTGAAGGTATCGCCCTCGACCCCGTTGACGGTGAGCGAGGTGCCGTCGAGCGCGACCGAGCCCTTCTCGGCGATGAACCTGGCGAGATCGCGCGGCGCGCGGAACACGAACCAGGCCGTGCCGTCGCGGTCCTCGCGCGAGACGATCTCGGCGACGCCATCGACATGGCCGGTGACGATGTGACCGCCGAGTTCGTCGCCGATCCGGAGCGAACGCTCAAGGTTGATCGCCTGTCCCACCGTCCAGGCCCCGAGGGTCGTCCGGGCGAGGGTTTCGCCTGACGCATCCACCGTGATCAGCGTCCGCTCGCCCTCAGGCGTGAGCGAGGTGACGGTGAGGCAGATGCCCATGTGGCAGACCGAGGCGCCGAGCGGCAGGCTCTCGGCGGGATAGGAACAGGCGACGGTGAGGTGGCGGGCCGAACCCGTCTCTGCGACGGCGACGATCTCGCCCACGTCGGTGATGATGCCGGTGAACATGGGGCGGGGCTCCTCAGGGACCAATCGGATCGGGGCGGAAGGTTTCGAGCAGGTCGCATCCCGCCATGCGGCTCTCGGCGAGACGGTAGCGCTCGGGCATGGGCTCCACGAAGCCCGGAACGCCGGCGCCGAGAGCAGCGGGCGAGCGGGCCACGATGATCTCGTCGGCAAGATGGGATCGCATCAGCGTCGCCGCCAGGATCGGCCCGCCTTCGCTCATGACGCGGGTGATGCCGCGGACGGCGAGCAGGCGCAGGGCGGCGCCCATGTCGACGGAGCCGTCATCGCGGCGGGAGACCAGCATGACCTCGCAGCCGGCCTGCCGCAGGGCGCGCTCGGCTTCCGGTGGCGCGCCCACGGTGGAGATGACCCAGGTCGGCACGTCGCGCGCCGTCGCAACCAGACGGGAGGTGAGCGGCAGGCGCAGGCGCGAGTCGATGATGACCCGGACCGGCGAGCGATTCTCCATACCCGGCAGGCGGCAGGTGAGCATGGGGTCGTCCGCCAGCACGGTGCCGATGCCGATCATGATGGCGTCAGCCATGGCGCGGACGAGATGCAATTGGGCTGTGGCGGCCGGGCAGCTGATCTGGGTGCGGGCGCCCCCGGCAGCGGCGACGAAGCCGTCGGCGGAGAGGGCCATTTTCAACTGCACATAGGGGCGGCCGAGCCTCACCCGGGTGAAGTGACCGCGATGGTCGAGGCCCGCCTCCCCGCCGCCGAGGCCGACATCGACGCCGATCCCGTAGGCGCGCAGCATGTGGAAGCCGCGCCCGTGCACGCGCGGATCGGGGTCGCCGACGGCGCAGACGACGCGGGCGATCCCGGCGCGGGCGAGAGCGTCGGAACAGGGCGCCGTCCGCCCGTAGTGGGAACAGGGCTCAAGGGTGACATAGGCCGTGGCGCCGCGCGTCGACAGCCCGCCCGACACGGCAACGGCATGGGCGATGGCGGTGGTCTCGCCGTGCGGCCGGCCTCCCGCCTGCGTCACGCCGCGTCCGACGATGACGCCATCCTTCACCAGTACGCAGCCGACCGAGGGGTTCGGCCAGGCATGGCCGAGGTTGCGCCGGCCGAGGCGCAATGCGTGATCCATGAAGTGCGCGTCCGCGGCCGTGAAGGCGACGCCTGCCATGACGCTAGCGGCGTTTGGGATCGGCCGGCGCGTCGCCGTCCTCGGCCATCTCGCCGATGAGCTGCTGGAATTCGCGCGGATCGCGGAAATTGCGATAGACGGAGGCGAAGCGGACATAGGCGACGTCATCGAGCGCCTTCAGCGCCTCCATGACGATGCGCCCAATGTTTTCGGCGGGAATGTCGCTCTCCCCCGATGCCTCGAGCTGCCGGACGATGCCCGAGACGAGCCTCTCCACGCGTTCGGGATCGACCGGCCGTTTGCGCAGTGCGATCTGGATGGAGCGCATCAGCTTGTCGCGGTCGAAGGGCACACGCTTGCCCGAGCGCTTGACGACGATGAGCTCGCGCAACTGCACCCGCTCAAAAGTCGTGAAGCGGCCGCCGCATTCCGTACAGACGCGCCGGCGGCGGATGGCGGAGCCGTCCTCGGTCGGACGGCTATCCTTCACCTGCGTGTCGGCGAAGCCGCAGAAGGGGCAGCGCACGGTGCGCGCGCCCCGTCAGGAATAGATCGGGAAGCGGGCGGCGAGATCCTTCACCTTCTCCCGCACGGCGGCCTCGACCTCGGCATTGCCCTCGTCCGAATTGGACTTCGACAGTCCGTCGAGGGTCTCGGCGATGAGTTCGCCGATACGCTTGAATTCGGCGATGCCGAAGCCGCGCGTCGTGCCGACCGGCGTGCCGAGCCGCACTCCCGAAGTGACGAAGGGCTTCTGCGGGTCGAAGGGGATGCCGTTCTTGTTGCAGGTAATCCAGGCGCGCCCGAGGGCTGCCTCGGAGGCCTTGCCGGTGAGGTTCTTCGGCCGGAGGTCGACCAGCATCAGGTGGTTGTCGGTGCCGCCGGTGACGAGGTCGAAGCCGGCCGCCTTCAGCGTCTCGGCCAGCGCCTTGGCGTTGGCGACGACGGCGTGGGCATAAGACTTGAAGTCCGGTCGCAGCGCCTCGCCGAAGGCCACCGCCTTGGCGGCGATGACATGCATGAGCGGGCCGCCCTGCATGCCCGGGAAGACGGCCGAGTTGAACTTCTTGGCGAGGTCCTCGTCATTGGTAAGGATCATGCCGCCGCGCGGGCCGCGCAGAGTCTTGTGGGTGGTGGTCGTCGCCACATGGGCGTGCGGAAAGGGCGAGGGATGGGCGCCGCCCGCCACCAGGCCGGCAAAATGGGCCATGTCGACAAAGAGAATGGCTCCAACCGCATCGGCAATTTCGCGGAAGCGGGCGAAGTCCCAGAAGCGGGCATAGGCCGAGCCGCCGGCGACGATCACCTTCGGCTTCGTCTCGTGGGCGATGCGCTCCACCTCGTCCATGTCGATGAGCTGGTCCTCACGGCGCACCGTATAGGGCGCAACCTTGAACCACTTGCCGGAAACGTTGACCGGCGAGCCGTGGGTCAGGTGGCCGCCGGCGGCGAGGTCGAGGCCCATGAAGGTATCGCCCGGCTGCATCAGCGCCATGAACACGGCCTGGTTCGCCTGGCTGCCGGAGTTCGGCTGGACGTTGGCGAACCTGCAGCCGAACAGCTTGGTGGCCCGCTCGATGGCGACATTCTCGGCGATGTCGACGAACTGGCAGCCGCCGTAGTAGCGCTTGCCCGGATAGCCTTCCGCATACTTGTTGGTCATCACCGAGCCCTGCGCCTCCATGACGGCGCGCGAGACGATGTTCTCCGAGGCGATCAGCTCGATCTCGTGCTGCTGGCGACCGAGTTCCTTCTGGATGGCGTCGAAGATGACGGGATCGCTGTCAGCAAGCGAGGCCGAGAAGAAGCCGTCGAAGGGCTGGTAGGCGGCAGCGGAAGACGAGGACATCCGGATCACTCCGTGGGCGCGGGGAGGTGCGCCGGTTCGGTCGGGAAGATGAGGCAAGCCGGTAGCACAGCGCCCGATGCGAGTCCAAGGTTCAGCGCGCTTCCGACACCAGACCTTGTGCCGATGCGGTCAGCCCTCCCCCGCATCCTGCGCCAGCCGGCGTTCCAGCTTGCGGCGGGCGAGGCGCTCGAGATCATGCAGGGCGGCATGGACCGGCCCCATGACCACGACCTCGGTGCCGGTCTCGGCGCAGATCGCCGCGACGCGCACGAAGCCGCCGACCGGCGTGTGCTCGAAATAGACGGTGCGGGCGGGCGATTCGGGCATGATCCACTGTGCCACGGGTCAGGGTGCCGTGGTGAGGGGCACGCCGCCTTGCCGCGGCGCTGGCTTGTCGAGAGAAGGTCGCCTTGCATCGATGCAGGGAACGCGTCCTCAAACAAGAATGCCCGGCGCGAGGCCGGGCATTCTTTCGAAGTGATAGATGATCTGCTGTGATCAGCGCAGTGCGACCGGCTGCGCGCTGGCGCCGGCCGCCTGGGCGCCGATGCCGTCGCGCTGGTAGATGTCGTCACGGAACTGCACCAGCCCGTCCGGATTGGCCCAGCCGGTGATGTAGACCCAATAGACCGGAACCGGCTGCAGCGGCTTGGCGTCGACCCGGTCGGTGGTGCGGAAGATGCGGTCGATTTCCGAGCGGCTCCACTGCGTGCCCTGCAGGATCCAGGCGATGAGCTCGCGCACGTTCTGCACGCGGGCGCAGCCGGAGGAGTGGAAGCGCTGGTCCTCGCCGAACAGGCCCTTGGAGGGCGTGTCGTGCATGTAGACCGCATGCTGGTTCGGAATATTGATGCGCACGTTGCCCATCGAGTTGCCCTCGAACGGGTCCTGGCGGAAGCGGAAGTTCATCGCATCCATGGAATTCCAGTTGATGGATTCCGGCGGAACTTCCTGGCCCTGGCCGTTGAACACGCGGATGCGGTTCTTGGCCAGATAGTCCGGCTCGGCCTGCATCTTCGGGATGAGGTCCTTGCGGATGATGGAGGCCGGCACCGTCCAGTAGGGGTTGAAGTTGATGTCCTGGACGCGGGTCGAGATGATCGGCGACTGGCGGTCGATCTTGCCGACGACGGTGACGTGGCGCGAGACGACCGTGCCGTTCTCCACCGCCTCGAGCTGGGCGGCGGGGATGTTCATGACGATGAAGCGGTTGCCGAGGAAGCCGGAATGGGCGCGCACGCGCACCAGATTGGTCTCGAGCTGGCGCAGCCGCATCTCGGCCGGCACGTTGAGCGCGGCGAAGGTCGACTCGCGCACCTGCCCGTCGGGCGAGATGCCGTGGCGGGTCTGGAAGCGCTTCACGGCGGTGTCGACGAAACTGTCGAAGACGTCGGACCGGCCGGAGGAGGCGTCGAGATCGCCCGAGGCGATCAGCCGCTCGCGCAGGGCGACGACGGCCGGCCGGCGCGTGCCGATGCGCAGGCGCTCGCGGGTCGGGACAGCCTGCCAGCCGCCGCGCGAGACGATCTGCTGATACTGGGCGATGGCCTGCTCGAGCCCCTGCACGGTGTGCGGGCCGAGGACCGGATAGGGATTGCGCGTGGAGCGCGACCGCGACCCGGCGTCGAAGCTGTCGGACCATTCGGCAACCGCCTCGCGGCGGGCGTTCTGGGCGAGAACGGGGCTCGCTGCGGAGAGGGCAGCGAGAGACGCCATGCCTCCGAGGAGCGCACGCCGGTGCAGGCGATGTGCGGGGGACGCGGTCGAACGATCGGTCACGGTGTCGGCTCCGAATGATCGGCGGTCTTCACCCCGCCGAGCGGGAGGAGACACCATTATCCTTAAGGAATGCCAAGCGGCAGGTGTCTTTCACCTAGGGCAACCAATGTGACCAACTCAAGGCATCGCGTGCAGATCGGCCCCGCAAAATGCCGTGAACCCCCATCCGGGGACCGGATGCGCGCGGACTCCAGGGATGGCGGCAAGAAAAGAAATGAGGCCGGCGGGCACACCGGCCTCGTGAGTGATGGGGGTCTGAGGAGGTCGCTCAGACCCTCATTCGCGGTGGTCGCGGCGCGCCTTCAGAAGCAGGGCCGCGCCCGTCACGCCAAGCATGTTCTCGGCGAGCAGCAGAACCATGGAAAGGCCGGCCGCGAGGACGGCCCAATCGGACGAGAGGATGTGCATGGCCGGTCCCGCGCGGTCAGAGGCGATAGAGGATCTGGTCGGTCCAGAACCGCTCCAGGCGCAGCAGCGACTTGTTGAGCGACTTGAAGTCATCGAGGCCGATGCCGCCGACCTGCTCGACGGTGCGGACGTGCTTGGCGTAGAGCGCCTTGACGATCTCGGCGACCTCATGCCCCTTGTCGGTGAGGCTGATGCGAACCGAGCGGCGGTCGATGCGCGAGCGCTGGTGGGACAGGTAGCCCATCTCGACCAGCTTCTTGAGATTGTAGGACACGTTCGAGCCGAGATAGTAACCCTTGGTGCGCAGCTCGCCGGCCGTCAGCTCCCTGTCGCCGATGTTGAACAGCAGCAGAGCCTGCACGGCGTTGATGTCGGAACGGTTGCGACGGTCGAACTCGTCCTTGATCACGTCCAGCAAGCGGCGGTGCAGGCGCTCGATGAGCGTCAGCGCTTCCATATAGACGGGCGTGATGGCCTCGAAACGCTCGAGGCGCTCGGGGGAGATCGGCGGCGACGCGACATCGCGCGTCTTGGTCAACATGCTCATGGGACGCCTCTTGTCCTGGTTGGCGCCGGGGCGTTTTTTGGCCCTCGGCCGAGCGGCCCTGTCCTCCGCTCGTGTCAGGCCAATCTAGGACAGCGAATTTTAAGAGCCCCCGAACAAACAGCGTGAAGGCGGTTTAACCATTACTTGCTCAACAATATATTGCGTTGACTTCTCAACAATATCTCATTGTCTTTTCATAAACCTGACGGCATCCGCGCAACGTTCGATAAAGGATCGGAATCGCGGATTCTCAAGGGCATGGCCGGTGGTCTTTACGGACTGTTCAAATCCCGGCAATGGCCTGTCAACCATTCCGGGGAGACGCCATCCGGAGGCTTGTCCGGATGGCGTTCAACACCTGTTCAGCATGGAGCCAATGACCCTGCGGAAGAATTTTCAGGCCAACTTCCGTGCGGTCAAGGGCAGCCCCGCGAGGTGCCGTTAGGGAAGGCTGCCAGTCACTGCCCGCGCAGGAAGTTGACGATCCCCGAGAAGTCCGTCCCGGCCTCGCCCTGGCCGGCATAGAGCCCGTAGAGCGCTGTCGCCTCCGCGCCGAGGGGCGTGACCGCTCCCGCCGAGCGGGCTGCGTCCTGGGCGAGTTTCAGGTCCTTCAGCATCATCGCTGCCGTGAAGCCGGCCTGATAATTGCGGTTGGCGGGCGAGGTCGGCACGGGGCCGGGCACCGGGCAATAGGTGGTCAGCGACCAGGACTGGCCGGAGGACTTCGAGGCGATGTCGAAGAGCTTCTGCGCGTCGAGGCCGAGCTTTTCGGCCAGCACGAAGGCTTCCGACGTGGCGATCATCGTGATGCCGAGGATCATGTTGTTGCAGATCTTGGCCGCCTGCCCGTTCCCGGGCCCGCCGGCATGGACGATGGTCTTGCCCATCGCGTCGAGATAGGGCTTCGCCGCGGCGAAGGCGGCATCCTCGCCGCCGCACATGAAGGTCAGCGTGCCGGCGCTGGCGCCGCCGACGCCGCCGGAGACCGGCGCGTCGATCATCGACAGGCCGCGGGCGGCGGCCTCCTTCGCCACAGCCCGCGCCGTATCGACGTCAATGGTGGAGGAATCGATCAGCAGAGCGCCCGCCTTCGCCCTGGCAATGATGCCGGCCTCGCCGCGATAGAGGGCGCTCACCTCGCGCCCCGAGGGCAGCATGGTGACGATGACGTCGGCGTCCGTCAGCGCCTCGGGAATGGACGCGGCCCCAACGCCGCCCGCCGCGACATGGCGCTCCACGGCGGCCGGGCTGACGTCGGTGCCGACGACGCGATGCCCGGCCCTGACCAGGTTGGCGGCCATGGGTCCGCCCATATTGCCGAGGCCGATGAAGGCGATGGTGCTCATAATGTCCTCCCGTTGTTCGATGGACCGTCCGGCTCTTGGCGGCCGGGCCGGCGGGCAGCCGCAGCCGCCTAGTCGTTGAATGCGTCTTCCGCCTGCCGCGCCGCGAGAAACGCTGCGGCGGCGAAGAACAGGACCAGGACGCCGTCCGCGAGCGTCGCAGGCAGCGGCCGGGCCGCGGCCTGGACCCAGCCTTGCAGGCCGGCCAGCATGGCCAGATCGATCGCCACGGCGACGATGGTCGCCAGGAGCCAGACCACGCCGCCCCAGGCGGAGGCGAGCCATAGCCCGACGCCGGCCACCAGTTCGATCACCGCGAAGAAGACCGTGGAGGCCTGAAGGCCGGGGGGGAAATCCTCGAAGCCAATGCCGTCCGCGTTGGTTCCGCCGCAGATCACCAGCCATTGCATCAGGCCGCGGCCGATGACGAGCACGGCAAGGGCGCGCATGAAGATCCGGTAGATGCGCGCCCAGTCGACCCGCCGCTCCTCGTCAGCGACGTGGATCGGCGCATCGGTCATGTCGCGGACCCTGGGGGCGTTCATCGTGTCCGACTCACGATCGCACCAGGACGGGCGGCACCAGTTCGCCGGCGTCGAGCGGCGCGAAATGGGCCTCGATCATGGCGGGGGTCACCTCGGCGAGGCTTGCCGGCGACCAGCGTGGCGCATTGTCCTTGTCGATGATGACGGCGCGGACGCCTTCGTAGAAGTCGTGGCCGCGGCAGATGCGCGAGACGATGCGGAACTCGGTCCTCATCGCGTCCTCGAAATCCATCGCCCTGCCCGCGCGCACCTGCGCGAGCGCGATCTTCATCGAGATCGACGACTTGGTCAGCATGGTGCGCAGGGTCTGGCCGCACCATTCGTCGCCTGTTGTCTCGGCGGCGGCCAGCGCCTCCATGATCTGTTCCACCGTGTCGAAGCGAAAGCACGCATCGATGGCCGCACGGCGGGCCGTCACGCTGGCCGGCAGGGTCGCAACGTCGGCAAAGCCTTCGAGAACCTGGTCGACGGTGTCCCGACCGCAGAGCGCGTCGAGCACCTCGGCGAAGCGATCGGACGCCATCGCGTGGGTGGCAAGGCCGGTCGACAGCGCGTCGCCCTGTTTCATGCGCTCGCCGGTCAGGGCGAAATAGGCGCCGATCTCGCCGGGGATCCGCGGCAGGAAATAGGTGCCGCCGACGTCGGGGAAGAAGCCGATGCCTACCTCCGGCATCGCGAAGACGAACTTCTCGCCGGCAACGACATGGCTGCCGTTGATGGAGATGCCGACCCCGCCGCCCATGACGATGCCGTCGACGAGCGAGACATAGGGCTTCGGGTAGCGCTTGATGAGAACGTTGAGCTCGTATTCCTCGCGCCAGAACTGCAGCGCCTCGTCATGGCGGCCGGCCCTGCCGAGATCATGCAGTACGCGGATATCGCCGCCGGCGCAGAAGGCGCGGCCGCCGGCCCCCACCACCACGACGCGGGTGACCGCCGGATCGCCGGCCCAGGCGTCGAGCGCCCGCCGCATATCCCGCACCATGGTCAGCGTCAGGGCGTTCAGCGCCTTGGGGCGATTGAGCGTCAGAAGGCCGGCGGAGCCGCGCCGCTCGATCAGGACCTCAGGCTCGGAGGCGGCCGGGATGGGAATGTCGCTCATGACCTGCCTGTATCACGCGCCGAGCAGGTCACGCGAGACAATGACGCGCATGATCTCGTTGGTGCCTTCGAGGATCTGGTGGACGCGCACGTCGCGCAGGACGCGCTCGATGGGGTGGTCGTTAAGATAGCCGTAGCCGCCGTGCAGCTGCAGGCAGCCGTTGACGACCTCGAAGCCGACGTCTGTGGCGAAGCGCTTGGCCATGGCGGCGAGCGTCGTGGCGCGCGGGTCCTTCTCGCCGACCGCCACCGCGGCGCGGCGCACCATCAGGCGCGCGGCCTCCAGTTCGGTCGCATAGTCCGCGATGCGGAAGCGCAGCGCCTGGAAGCTCTTGATCGCCTGCCCGAACTGCTTGCGGTCGCCCATGTAGGCGATGGTGCGGTCGAGGCAGAACTGCGCGCCGCCGAGCGAGCAGGCCGCGATGTTGAGGCGACCGCCGTCAAGCCCGGCCATGGCGATGCGGAAGCCCTGGCCCTCCTCCCCCACCATGTTCTCGGCGGGCACGCGGACATCGTCGAAGTCGACCGCGGCGGTCGGCTGGCTTTTCCAGCCGAGCTTCTTCTCCTGCGCGCCGAAGGAGAGGCCGGGCGTGTCCTTGTCGACGACGAAGCAGGAGATGCCGCGCGCGCCCTCCCCGCCGGTGCGGGCCATAACGACATAGACGTCGGACCGCCCGCCGCCCGATATGAAGGCCTTGGCGCCGTTGATGACCCAGGAGTTGCCGTCCCTGACCGCACGGGTGCGCAAGGAGGCGGCATCCGACCCCGCTCCCGCCTCGGTCAGGCAGTAGCTGGCGAAGGTCTTCATGGCGCAGAGATCGGGCACGTAGCGGCGCCGGAGGTCCGCGTGGCCATAGGCGTCGATCATCCAGGCGGCCATGTTGTGGATCGAGATATAGGCCGTGGTGGAGACGCAGCCTTGCGCCAGCTCCTCGAAGATCACCGCGGCGTCAAGGCGGGTGAGGCCGGAGCCGCCGACGTCTTCACGGACATAGATGCCGCCGAAACCGAGCGCGGCGGCCTTGCGCAAGGTCTCCTCGGGAAAGACGGAGCCGGCGTCCCAGTCGCGCGCGAAAGGCTCCATCTCGGCCGCCGCGAAGTCGCGCGCCACCTGACGGAAGGCTTCCTGGTCTTCGGAAAGGGCGAAATCCATCGGCAGGCAATCCCGGGGAAAAACCGCTCCATTCGCTTAGGGGGCTTCAGGGCACCTGGTCAATTCGGCCGCGTGGGGGAGGACCGATCTGGATCAAATCCTCCCGCCGCAGCACTGTTCCGAACGATTCCAGAGTGGTATTGCCTCTGTCATGTTCAGCGGCCGCAGCAGCCGCGGAGACCGGTCATGACCCTTCGTGCTTTCCACAAGCCCGCCACCGAGACGGCCTCGGGGACGTCATCGAAGCTGGATATGGCGACGCGCATGCGCCGGAACCGCAAGGCGGACTGGTCGCGCCGTCTGGTGCGCGAGACCGTTCTGACCACCAACGACCTGATCTGGCCGATCTTTCTCGTCGACGCCCACGAGGCGCGCACGCCCGTCGCCACCATGCCCGGGATCGACCGCATCTCCATCGACGAGGCGGTGCGCGAGGCGGAAAAAGCCGCGCGTCTCGGCATTCCGGCGCTCGCCCCCTTCCCCTATGTCGACCCGGCCCTGCGCGATCCCGTCGGCTCGGAGGCGGAGAACCACCGCAACCTGATGTGCCGCGCCGTGCGCGCCATCAAGGCCGCAGTGCCGGAGATCGGGCTCATCACCGATGCGGCGCTCGACCCCTATACCTCGCACGGCCATGACGGCGTGCTGACCGACGAGGGACGCATCCTCAACGACGAGACCGTCGCCATCCTCTGCCGGCAGGCGCTGGCGCTTGCCGAGGCTGGCGCCGACTGCATCGCCCCATCCGACATGATGGACGGGCGCATCGGCGCCATCCGCGCCGCGCTCGACGCACAGGGCTTCGTCGACGTCCAGATCATGAGCTATGCGGCGAAATACGCCTCGGCCTTCTACGGCCCGTTCCGCGACGCCATCGGCACCAAGACGACGCTGGTCGGCGACAAGCGTACCTACCAGATGGACCCGGCCAATTCCGACGAGGCGCTGCGCGAGGTCGAGATCGATATCGCCGAAGGCGCCGACATGGTCATGGTGAAGCCCGGCATGCCCTATCTCGACATCTGCCGGCGAGTGAAGGACACGTTCGGCGTGCCGACCTTCGCCTACCAGGTGTCCGGCGAGTACGCGATGATCGAGATGGCGGCGCGTGCCGGCGCCATCGACGGCGAGCGCGCCATGCTGGAGAGCCTGATCGCGTTCAAGCGGGCCGGCTGCGACGGCATCCTCACCTATTTCGCGCCGCGCGTCGCAGGCCTCCTCAGCGCCTCGGCGTGAGGATCGCCGGCATGGCTGCCGTGGCGGCGGGATTGACACTCGCCGGCTGCACGCCCGTCGTCGCTCCGGACCAGCTCGCCCTCTGCCGGGAGGTGCTGCCCGCCCTGCACGATCCGCTCACCGCCATCCGCGAGACCCGCCACGATCCCGTCGGCGACGACCGAAAGGCTGTGCGGATCGACTATCTGGCGGAGCGGCCCGGGCGGGCGCGCACCGTCCACTACGCGATCTGCCATTTCGACGGTCGCGATGCGCGCGGCCGTCCCGAGCTCGCCGACCTCGTCACCGAGCGAGGCCCCTTCCCCGGCATCCGCTTCGTCATCCTCAAGCGCTGGTGGCTCGGACAGAGCCCCGTGCCGCCGCGATCGGAGGCGCGCGGCCGCTCGGGCCTCGCGGAAACGGCGCGCTCGGGCTAAGACAGGGACACCGCCAACCACCCCCGGAGAGCGCCGTGAGCCTGACCTATTCCGCCATCATGGCGGCCCGCGCCACCATCGCCGGGCAGGTCATGCGGACGCCCATGCTGCCGGCGCCACCCCTGTCGGCGATCACCGGCGCCGAGGTCTTCGTCAAATACGAGAACATGCAGGTCACGAACTCCTTCAAGGAGCGCGGAGCGCTGGTGAAGCTGTCCACCCTCACCGACGAGGAGCGCCGGCGCGGCGTCATCGCCATGTCGGCCGGCAACCATGCCCAGGCCGTTGCGCTGCATGCGAGCCGCCTCGGCATTCCCGCCACCATCGTCATGCCGGAGACGACGCCCTTCGTGAAGGTGGCGGCGACGCGCTCCTACGGTGCCACGGTGGTGCTCGACGGCGAGACGCTGTCCGAGGCGCAGGCCCGCGCAGAAATGATCCACGGCGAGGAGAACCGCGTCTGGGTTCATCCCTACGACGACCTCGCCGTCATGGCGGGACAGGGCACCGTCGCCTGCGAGATGCTGGAGGAGGTGCCCGACCTCGACATGCTCGTCATCCCCATCGGCGGCGGCGGGCTGATCGGCGGCAATGCGGTGGCGGCGAAGGTGATCCGGCCGTCGATCGAGATCGTCGGCGTCGAGGCCGCGCTCTATCCGTCCATGTGGAACGCGTTCCACGGCGGGAACCGGCCCGTCGGCGGGCCGACGCTGGCCGAGGGCATCGCGGTCAAGATCGTCGGACGGGCGACCCTTCCCGTCGTGCGCGAACACGTCGCCGACATTGTGCTCGCGAGCGAGAGCGATCTCGAAAGGGCCGTGAACCTCTATCTCACCCGGCTGAAGACCATCGCCGAGGGCGCCGGGGCGGCGGGCCTTGCCGCCATGCTCGCCGAGCCGGAGCGCTTCCGCGGCCGCAAGGTCGGGCTCATCCTGTGCGGCGGCAACATCGACCCGCGCATCCTCGCCTCCATCATGGTGCGCGAACTGGAACGCGAGAGCCGCATCGTCTCGGTGCGCATTGCCATCCCGGACCGGCCCGGCGTGCTCGGCCTCATCGCAACCCTCATCGGCCGGCTCGGCGCCAACATCCTGCAGGTCGAGCATCGGAGACTTTTCCTCGACACGCCGGCCAAGGGCACCAAGCTGGACGTGACGCTGGAAGTGCGGGACGGTTCTCATCTGCACGAGATCCTCGCCGCGCTGGAGGCCGAGGGCCTGCCGGCGGTGCGGATCGAGACCGGCGGCGGCCAGCTCGGCTGAATACGCGGCGGCTGCGCCTTTGACGGGGGCGGCAGCGGGACTATCTTGGTGGTGGCCGGGCTCGCCCGCAGCCGCGAATCGCCCCGGACCCGACCTTGACGCAGCAGCCGCGCGACACTCCCCAGTTCTACCTCACGGCGCCGACGCCGTGCCCCTATCTGCCGGGTCAGTCCGAACGAAAGGTCTTCACCCATCTCGTCGGCCCCAAGGCGCCGCAGCTCAACGACATCCTCACCCAGGGCGGTTTCCGGCGGTCGCAGTCGATCGCCTACCGGCCGGCCTGCGAGACCTGCCGGGCCTGCGTCTCGGTGCGGGTGCCGGTCGCCGATTTCCGCCCCGGCCGCTCGTTCCGGAAGGTGATGCTGCGGAATGCCGATCTCGTCGGCGAGATGCGCCCGGCGATCCCGACCTCCGAGCAGTATTCGACCTTCCGCGCCTATCTCGACGCCCGCCACCGCAACGGCGGCATGGCCGACATGACCGTGCTCGACTACGCGATGATGGTCGAGGACAGCCATGTGAAGACGCGCGTCGTGGAATACCGCAGGCGCGACGCGGACACGGGCATCAACGGACGCAGCAAGGGCGACATCCTCGCCTGCGTCCTCACCGACATCCTCGCCGACGGGCTGTCTCTGGTCTATTCCTTCTATGAGCCCGATCATGCGGACCGCTCGCTGGGCACGCTGGTGATCCTCGATCACATCGCGCGGGCGAAGACCATGGGCCTGCCCTACGTCTATCTCGGCTACTGGGTCGAGGGCTCGCGCAAGATGGACTACAAGGCGCGCTTCCTGCCGCAGGAACGGCTTGCGCCCGAGGGCTGGGTCAGGGTTGAAGCCCCCTGACCCGCCGACACCTCACCGGAACGGCGGCGAATATTGCAGGCCGCCGCGGGTCCAGAGCTGGTTCGGCCCGCGCGGCAGGCCGACACGACTGCCGGCGCCGAGGTTGCGGTCGAAGCTCTCGCCGTAGTTGCCGATGTGGCGGATGATGCGCACCACCCAGTCGCGGGTGAGGCCGAGCTGCTCGCCAAAGGCCCCGTCGACACCGAGCAGGCGCTTGATCTCAGGATTGCTGCTCTTCGTCATCTCCATGACGTTGGCCTGGGTGACGCCAAGTTCCTCGGCCGAGATGAGCGCGAACAGGGTCCAGCGGACGATGTCGAACCACTGGCCGTCGCCCTTGCGCACCCAGGGGCCGAGCGGCTCCTTGGAGATGACCTCGGGGAGGACCATGTGGTCGTCGGGCTTCGTCAGTAGCAGGCGGTTGGTGGCAAGCTGCGACATGTCGGTGGTGTAGGCGTCGCAGCGCCCGGTGTCATAGGCCTTGGCCACCTCGTCGAGGCTGCCGAAGGTGACGACCTGGTAGGTC
Source organism: Phreatobacter aquiterrae (assembly GCF_053471285.1). Lineage (NCBI taxonomy): Bacteria > Pseudomonadati > Pseudomonadota > Alphaproteobacteria > Hyphomicrobiales > Phreatobacteraceae > Phreatobacter > Phreatobacter aquiterrae. Next base: position 91,605 of record NZ_JBJPHW010000002.1, read on the forward strand.
AGGTTGTTGGTGCGGAAATAGTCGGCGAGGTTCAGCTCGTTGGTCGTGCCCTGCGACACGCAGATGGTGGCGCCGCTGAGGTCGCGGACGGACTTCAGGTTGGCCGCCTTGCGCACCATGAAGCCCTGGCCGTCGTAGTAGTTGATCGCGGTGAAGGCGAGGCCCTGGCCGAGTTCGCGGCCGATAGACCACGTCGTGGTGCGCGACAGCACGTCGATATTGCCGGCCTGCAGCGAGATCAGCCGGTCCTTCGAGGCCAGCGGCAGGTAGCGCGCCTTGTCGGGGTCGTCGAAGATCGCCGCCGCCAGCGCCCGGCAGAAGTCGGTGTCGAAGCCGCGCCAGACGCCGGCATCATTCGGCTGGGAAAAGCCCGGAACGCCCTGGCTGGCGCCGCAGAGGATGTGGCCGCGCTCCTTGACGCGGGCGAGCGTGGCGCCGGCCGGCGTCTGGGCGAGGGCGGCGCCCGCGCCAACGATCAACGCGATGGCTGCCGCCGAAACCGATTTCAACGAGATCATGACCATTCCCCCAGGGTCCGCTCTCTGCGGTCACCCACTTCGGCATTCAACCGGACCCGACGGAGTTCCGAAAGCCCCAGCGGAGATTTATCCAGCAGCAGCGGTAGGCTCAGTCGAGGAAGGCGTCGAGGAAGGCCGCGGGGGCGGCGAAGAACTCGCGCATGAGACGATAGTGCGGGATCAGTTCGAGCGCGGTCGGCTCAACCCCGTATTTGGTGATCTCCAGCACTTGGGCACCGGGATAGGCCATCAGCATCGGCGAGTGGGTGGCGATCACCACCTGGCACAGGTTCGAGTCCTCCATCCGGCGCATCAGCTTCATGAACTCGACCTGCCGGGAGGGCGAGAGAGCGCTTTCGGGCTCGTCGAAGATGTAGATGCCCTGACGCCGGCAGCGCTCCTCGAAGAAACGCAGGAAGCCCTCGCCATGGGAATGGGACAGAAAGTCGGGGGGTGGACCGTTCCCCGCGGCTGCTTCGTCAAGGCCCCTCGCTACGGAGAAGAACGTCTCTGCCTTGAAGAACCAGCCGCTGGTCATGCGCGGCAGCCATGAGGCCCGGAGCGCTGGCGCAAGCACCGTACCGCTGATGTCAATGGCGTTCGAATGGTCGACCAGCCGGTAGCCGCTGCCGCCGCCCGCCTCATCGAAGTTGGCGAGTGCCGCAAAGGCCTCAAGCAGAGTCGATTTTCCCGTGCCGTTCTCCCCAACAATGATGGTGATCGGCTTCTCGAAAGCGAATTCGAAGCTGCGGTCCCGGAACAACGGGATGCAGAACGGATAGGCGTCCCAGTCCGTGACCCGCTCGGGAACAAGACTGACGCGCTTCAGAAAGGGCGGCGGCAGGCGGAGGGGGCGGCGCTGGCGAGCCATCGCATGTCCATTGTCTCGCCCGGGCTCGGGCGTCGTCCTGTCCCACGCCCTGTCTAGCCGAACCTGTTGGTCTTGGGGAAGCCCTTCGGCGGCAGCTTGCCGGCATCGGCCCGGTTGCCGATCCACTCGAACAGGTCCGCTTGCGACACCGTCCAGGTGCGGTCAGAGGAATCCTTCCAGGTAAGGCCGTCGGCGATCGTGAAGGTCTTCAGGTCCACCATGCCGCCCTCCTTGTATTTCTGCAGGCGGACGCCCTTGCCGCGCGCCATTTCCGGCACCTGATTCAGCGGGAAGACGAGCAGCTTGCGGTTGAGGCCGACGATGGCGACGTGGTCGCCCTCGACGAAGCGCACGGCGGCGAGTTCGTCCGGCGTGTCGACGCCCATGACGCCCTTGCCCTTGCGGGTGTTGGCGATGAGCTCGTCTTCGGCGACGACGAAGCCGCGGCCCTCGCGGGAGGCGATGAGCGCCTTGCGGCCGCCGCGATAGGGCGTGACCTCGACGATGTCGTGCTCCTGCTCGAGGTCGAACATCAGGCGCATCGGCTCGCCCGCGCCGCGCCCGCCGGGGAGCTTGGCGCCCTCCAGCGTGAAGACCTTGCCGTTGGTGGCGAAGACGAGGAGTTTCGACGTCGTCTCGGCGAAGAAGGAAAGCTTCAGCCGGTCGTCGGTCTTGAAGGTCAGGGTCGCGAGATCCTGCACATGGCCCTTGAGGGCGCGGATCCAGCCCTTCTCGGAGACGACCACGGTGATCGGCTCGCGCTCCACGAGCGCCTCTGCGAAGGCGTCGACATCGACCTCGCTGGCCTCGCCGAAGGTGGTGCGGCGCTTGCCGAGCGGGGTCTCCTTGGAGAACTGCTTGCGGACATTGCCGATCTCCCACGAGACCGTCTTCCACTGCAGCGCCTCAGACCCCAGCAGCTTCTCGATGCCCTCCTTCTCCTTCGTCAGTTCCGCATGCTCGTTGCGGAGCTCGATCTCCTCGAGCTTGGCCAGCGACCGCAGGCGCATGTTGAGGATGGCCTCCACCTGCACCTCGGTGAGGTCGAAGCGGGCGACCAGCGCCTTCTTCGGCTCATCGGCGGTGCGGATGATGTGGATGACCTCGTCGATGTTGAGATAGGCGACGAGCAGGCCGGCCAGCACCTCGAGTCGCCTGTCGATGGCGGCGAGGCGATGCTGCGAGCGGCGGATCAGCACCTCGCGGCGGTGGTCGAGCCACTCGCGCAGCACCTCTTTCAGGCCGACGACCTTCGGCACCTTGCCCTTCATGAGCACGTTCATGTTGAGCGAGATGCGGCTCTCGAGCTCGGTCAGCTTGAACAGACTCTCCATCAGGAGCGCCGAATCCACATTGCGCGACTTCGGCTCGAAGACGAGGCGGATGTCCTCGGCGCTCTCGTCGCGCATGTCGGCGACCAGCGGCAGCTTCTTCTCGTTGATGAGTTCGGCGATCTTCTCGATCAGCCGGCCCTTGGTGACGCCGTAGGGAATCTCGGTGACGACGACGAGATAGGTGCCGCGCCCGGTGTCTTCCTGATGCCAGCGGGCGCGGGTGCGGAAGGCGCCGCGCCCCGTCTCGTAGGCCTCCTCGATGGCCGCGCGGCCCTCGATGATGATGCCGCCGGTCGGGAAATCGGGGCCCGGGACATGGGCGACGAGGTCGCGCGTCGTGCAGTCGGGGTTGGCGATGATGTGCAGCGCCGCGTCGCAGATCTCGGCGGCGTTATGCGGCGGTATGGAGGTCGCCATGCCGACCGCGATGCCCTGCGATCCGTTGGCGAGCAGGTTGGGGAAGGCGCCGGGGAGGACGACGGGCTCCTCGTCCTCCTCGTTGTAGGTCTTGCGGAAGTCGACTGCGTCCTCGTCGATGCCGTCGAGCAGGAGGCGCGCGACCTCGGTCATGCGCGCTTCGGTGTAGCGGTAGGCGGCGGCGTTATCGCCGTCGATGTTGCCGAAATTGCCCTGTCCGTCGACCAGCGGATAGCGCTGGGAGAAATCCTGGGCGAGGCGCACCAGCGCGTCATAGACCGACTGGTCGCCGTGCGGGTGGAACTTGCCGATGACGTCGCCGACGATGCGGGCGCACTTCTTGAAGGCGGTGCCCGGATCGAGCTTCAGGAGCCGCATGGCGTGCAGGATGCGGCGGTGGACGGGCTTCAGGCCGTCGCGGGCGTCGGGAAGCGCCCGGCCCATGATGGTGGACAGGGCATAGGCGAGATAACGCTCTTCCAGCGCCTCGCGCAGGTTGATGGTTTCGATGCCGTCGTCGCCGCCGGGAGGCGGTGTCACGCGTTCGCCCATGGGGTCAGGCCTCGCGAATCGGGAAAGGGGTCATCTTTCCTCGATAGGCGGGGGAACGGCGCGGAACAAGCGGGGAACGCCGGTCGCGCCCCGTCTGTCCACCGACGGGCGCCCATTTCAGCCCCGGTTCAGAACGTCACCTTCACCGACGGCGCGCTGCGGGTGTGCTCGCCGTGATAGACGGCCTCGATATTGTTGCCGTCGGGGTCGAGGAGAAAGGCCGCATAGTATCCGGGGTGATAGGCGCGGAGGCCGGGCGCGCCGTTGTCCCTGGCCCCCGCGGCGAGGCCCGCCTTGTGGAAGGCGTCCACCGCCGCGCGGTCCTTGGCCTGGAAGGCCAGGTGGTGCCGGCCGGTGAGGTGCCCCTGCGCCGCCTTGCTGTCGGCGGAGGAGACGAAGAGCTCGTCCACCCAGAAATAGCCCTCCGCCTCGCCGCCGAGTGGGATGTCGAGCGCAGCGAGGATTGCGTCGTAGAAGCGGCGGCTGGCGGCGAGATCACTGACGATGAGCTGGACGTGATCGATCAGGCGGCCGCGATGAAGTTCGTTGGTTTCCATGGACTTGTCCCCGGATGAGAGCCATCTGCCGGGGGAACGACGCGCGCCCGTCGCCGTTCCCTGGCATGGACAGTCAACGACACCCCATTGCCAAGAGATGGCGGTAGGATTCCAATCGACCTTTCAACCGGAGCCCGCCCATGCGCCGCATCCTCGCCGCCGCCCTCGCCTGCCTCGTCGCCGTGCCGATCATCCCGGCGGCTGCCCAGACGCCGGAACTGATCTTCCGCCGCTCCACCGTGTTCCGCCTGCTATCGCCCAACGACAGGCTGGCTACCTACGGCATCGACGACCCGGAGGTGGAGGGTGTCGCCTGCCACTTCACCGTGCCGGAAAAGGGCGGCTGGGCCGGCGCCTTCGGCTTCGCCGAGCAACTGTCGGAGGTCTCGCTCGCCTGCCGGCAGATCGGCCCGATCCGCATCACCGGCCGTTCCTCGCAGGGCGATGTGGTGTTCCGCGAGGGCCGCTCGTTCTTCTTCAAACGGGTGCAGATCGTGCGCGGGTGCGACGCCCGCCGCAACGTGCTGGTCTACATGATCTACTCCGACAAGCTGATCGATGGTTCGCCGCAGAACTCCACCTCCACCGTGCCGATCATGCCGTGGGGCCAGCAGACCGAGGTGGTGCGCTGCGGCGACTTCATCTCGTGACGGCCGAAACGTCGCATTTCCTGCGTTTCCGTAGGCGCGCGCCGGGCGTCGATACGCGGAAAGACGCCCGCCGCATAACTCCGGGCAACGCCCCACCCCGGAGACCCCCGATGTCGCGCCGCATCCTCGCCCTCATCGCCCTCGCCTTCCTGTCGCTCGCGCCCGCCCATGCCACGGGCGGCATTTCCTGCGAGGCGGAGGACCGCTCGGCGAAGTTCACCATCGGCAGCCCCATCGGCCGCTCGACGGGCGGCGCCTTCTTCCAGTTCGAGGGCGAACTCGAGGTGCGTGCCGCCAATGTCGCCGAGGACTTCAGGAAGGTCACCTTCACCAAGGATCACCTGACCCAGAGCTGGTTCGACGCGCGCGACCTGAAGATGCACGTCCATTTCGAGCGCGAGGGCGAGCCGCACGGCACCATCGACCTGACGGTGGAAGCGCGCGGCAATGCCGACGCCGAGACCTGGCGCGGCCGCTACGTGCTGAACATCGGCGAGACGGTGAACGGCGAGTTCCGCAGCCGCCGCATCACCGGCCGCGTGTCCTGCTCGGTCGAAGGGTGATGCTTGACGCGCCGGCCCGCGTCTGCGCTATCTCTGTCGCATGAACGGTTCGATCATCCTCATCGGGATTATTTGCGGCTGAGCGTTTTCGCTGGCCGGTCGCCGTTCTTTGCCATACTCCCCAAGCGCAAAAGATCACGCACCCGGCCAGCGGCGGGCGATGCTGTGCGGAGACGGCTATGGCGATCAGGCTCTACAACACGCTGACGCGGTCGAAGGACGAGTTCCGTCCGATCGATGACAAGAACATCCGCATGTATGTCTGCGGCCCGACCGTCTATGACGATGCCCATATCGGCAACGCCCGGCCGGTCATCGTCTTCGATCTGCTGTTCCGCCTGCTGCGCCACACCTATGGCGAGGCCCACGTCACCTATGCGCGGAACATCACGGACCTCGACGACAAGATCAACAAACGCGCCCATGAGCGCGGCGTCACCATCCGTGAGCTGACCGAGGGCACCGCCGCCCGCTTCCACGCGGCCGTGGACGCCCTCGGCTGCCTCCGCCCCACCGTGGAGCCGCGCGCGACCGACCATATCGAGGAGATGAAGGCGCTCTGCGAGAAGCTCGTCGCCTCCGGCAACGCCTATGTGGCGGAAGACCACGTGCTCTTCTCGGTGCCCTCCATGCCGGCCTATGGCCGCCTGTCGAAGCGTCCGCTGGACGACATGATCGCCGGCGCGCGGGTGGACGTTGCCCCCTACAAGCGCTCGGAGATGGATTTCGTGCTGTGGAAGCCGTCACGCGAGGCGCACGAGCCGGGCTGGGAGAGCCCGTGCGGCATCGCTCAACCGGGACGGCCGGGCTGGCACATCGAGTGCTCCGCCATGTCGTGGCGCCACCTCGGCGAGGTCTTCGACATCCATGGCGGCGGCATCGACCTCGTCTTCCCCCACCACGAGAACGAGGTGGCGCAGACCACCTGCGCCTTCGGGCACTCCGTGATGGCGAACGTGTGGATGCACAACGGCTTCCTGCAGGTTGAGGGCGAGAAGATGTCCAAGAGCCTGGGGAATTTCGTGACGATCCAGGAGCTGCTCGACGGCTGGCGCGGGCGTCCTTGGTCTGGCCGCGCGGCCAGATTGGCAATGATGTCAGCACATTATACGCAGCCAATCGATTGGACGCTCGAACGGCTCCTCCAAGCATCAGCTGATTTGGCCGCCTTCTCTCAGGACTTATCGGAGATTGAGTTCAGCAGCCAAGAGCAATTTGCTGCGGCTTGGCATGGTGTGCCTATACCCAGCACGGATATTATCGCGGCCTTGAGCGATGACCTTAACACTCCCGAAGTGATCACACGCTTGCGGGCGCGATCGAACTCGCTCTCGGGCAAAAATGACGAGGGTCGCAGACAACTGGCTCACGACCTTCGCTTTCTGGGACTCTTTGAATACAGCACATTCGAAGCACACCGCGCCTCGCGTTCGCTGTGGGACTTCGGTTCCGCCGGGCCTGACATATTGAATCAGGCCAGTGCGATCGCGTTTCGTCTGCAGGCGGCGACGGCAAACAACGATCCTGTCGCCATCGGGAGTCTGAGCAAGGCCGCACAGGAGTTGAATGCGACGGCGCAAATTTCGCCGACGGGCTCCATATCCATCCGCTATGTCGGCCCGAAGCAGTCGGGCGTCGACGACCTCATCGCCGCCCGCCTCGCCGCCCGCAAGGCGAAGAACTTCGCCGAATCCGACCGCATCCGTGACGAACTCGCTGCCATGGGCATCCAGCTCAAGGACGGCAAGGATGCGGCCACCGGCGAGCCGGTAACGACCTGGGAGGTGATGCGATGACGGCGAGCGCGATCACTGCACGACCCAAGTGCGTCCTTCGAGGCTCGGCTGACGCCTCGCACCTCAGGATGAGGGGCGTAGGTGGCCTGCACCACGGAAACCGGCCCGCCCGCGGCCCGGAAAGCAGGGTGCGGAGCCGAAGCGGCCTTGCGGCGCATGCCACACACCGCCCTCCTCATCCTGAGGTGCGAGCCCGGAGGGCGAGCCTCGAAGGACGCACTTCCCAACTGCAGGCCTCGTTCCGGAGCCCCGGCCGATGACCGCCCCCCTCACCGGCGGCTGCCAGTGCGGCGCCGTGCGCTTTGCCTGCGAGAGCCTCGGACGCGCCTCGCTCTGCCATTGCCGCATGTGCCAGAAGGCCTTCGGCAGCTATTTCGCGCCGCTCGCCAGCGCTCACGGCCTGACATGGACCCGCAGCGCGCCGAAGCACTTCCAGAGCTCCAACGTGGTGCGCCGCGGTTTCTGCGCCGATTGCGGCACGCCGCTCACCTATGAATATCCCGGCGGCGTGGAGCTGGCGCTCGGCGCCTTCGACGATCCGGCCGCCCTGCCTCCGGTCATCCAGATGGGTCTCGAGGCGCGCATGCCCTTCTTCTCCGACCTCGCGGGACTGCCGACACGCTCGCCGGACGAACAGGAGAAGGTCGCCGGCTTCTACGCCTCCGTCGTCTCCTTCCAGCACCCGGACCACGACACGGCCGCCAGGCCGCCGGCACGGGCGCCGGGGCCATGAGCGAGCAGCCGTCCGCCCTGACGTCCGACACCGCGCGCGCCCTGAAGCGCATCGCCTTCTGGGTCGGCCTGAAATTCCTGCTCCTGATCGTGCTGACGCTCGTCGTGCTGCGCTGGAAAGGCCTGATCTAAGTCGCCATGACCGATCCCATGACACCCGACGCCCGCGAGCGGCTCTTCCTGTTCGACACGACGCTGCGCGACGGCGCGCAGACGACCGGCGTCGACTTCACCCTCGAGGACAAGCTGAAGATCGCCGCCCTGCTCGACGATCTCGGGCTCGACTTCATCGAGGGCGGCTATCCCGGCGCCAACCCGACCGACACGGCCCTGTTCGCCGCGCCGCGCCGGCTGAACGCCACCTTCACCGCCTTCGGCATGACCAAGCGCGCCGGCCGCTCGGCCGCCAACGACCCCGGCGTTGCCGCCCTGCTCGACGCCGAGGCCGACGCCATCTGCTTCGTCGCCAAGGCCTGGGACTACCATGTCCGCGTCGCCCTCGGCTGCACGCTGGAGGAGAACCTCGAGGGCATCACGGACTCCGTTCAGGCGGCGACAGCGCGCGGCCGCGAGGTGCTGGTCGACTGCGAGCACTTCTTCGACGGCTTCAAGGCCAACCGCGACTATGCGCTGGCCTGCGCCCGCACCGCTTACGAAGCCGGCGCGCGCTGGGTGGTGCTCTGCGACACCAATGGCGGCACGCTGCCGGAGGAGATCGAGGCCATCGTGCGCGATGTGACGGCGGTCGTGCCGGGCAGCCGTCTCGGCATCCACGCCCACAACGACACCGAACAGGCGGTGGCGAACTCCCTCGCCGCCGTGCGGGCGGGCTGCCGGCAGGTTCAGGGCACGCTCAACGGCCTCGGCGAGCGCTGCGGCAACGCCAACCTGACCTCGCTGATCCCGACGCTGCTGCTGAAGCCCGCCTATGCCGACCGCTTCGCCATCGGCGTGACCCGCGACAAGCTCACCCAGCTCACCAAGATCTCGCGGCAGCTCGACGAACTGATCAACCGGCCGCCGAACCGCCATGCGCCCTATGTCGGCGCATCGGCCTTCGCCACCAAGGCCGGCATCCACGCCTCCGCCGTGCTGAAGGAGCCGGAGACCTATGAACACGTGCCGCCGGAGACTGTGGGCAACCGCCGCCACGTCCTCGTCTCGGAGCAGGCGGGCAAGTCCAACGTCCTCGCGGAGCTCGAGCGTGTCGGCCTGACGGTGGCGAAGGACGACCCGCGCGTCGCCCGCATCCTCGACGAGGTGAAGGAGCGCGAAAGCCTCGGCTATGCCTATGAGGGCGCGGATGCCTCCTTCTTCCTGCTCGCCAAGCGCGTCATGGGCGAGGTGCCGGCCTTCTTCACGGTCGAGCGGTTCAAGGTGAATGTCGAGCGCCGCTACAACGCCATGGGCGACCTCGTCACCTTCTCGGAGGCGACCGTGAAGGTGAAGGTCGGCGACGAAGTGATGATCTCGGCGGCGGAGGGCAACGGCCCGGTCAATGCGCTTGATGCCGCCCTGCGCAAGGATCTCGGCCGCTACCAGCGCTTCATCGAGGACCTGGAACTGGTCGACTTCCGCGTCCGCATCCTCAACGGCGGCACCGGCGCCGTGACGCGCGTCCTCATCGAGAGCCGCGACGGCGCCGGCGAGACCTGGACCACGGTGGGGGTGTCGGCCAACATCATCGACGCCAGCTTCCAGGCGCTGACGGATTCCATCACCTACAAGCTGGTGAAGGACGGCGCGGGGGTGTGAGGGGTCAGATGTGACGTTCGACATCCATCCGCTGATGGAGGATGCGAACCACGTCAATCGCCTCTGCGCGAACCCGATAGATGATCAAATGGGATTCCGCGGGAAGGAGCCGGACGCCCGGCCTGACCTCGTGGATCGAGCGACCAAGCTCCGGAAACAGCAGCAAGCGCTCCATGGCGGCCTGCAGCGCACGCACGTAGAGGATCGCTCGCTCGATGCCCCACATCTGCGCGGAATAGTCGAAAATGTCGTCGAGATCCTGCGCTGCGCGTGGGGTCAGCGCCAGCCTCATGGGCGCGATGCCACCTTTCGGTCCAGGAAGCGGTCGAAGTCGAAGGGTGTCGCCGGTCCACTGCGGTCGCCCTCGTCGATGGCTGCGCGCAAGGCCGCGACCTTCGCCTCATGCTCCTCCAGAAGCCGAAGTCCGGCGCGCACGACCTCGCTGGCCGAACTGTAGCGCCCCTCCGCCACCCGCTCGTCGACAAAGGAGGTGAAATGATCGCCGAGACTGATGGAGGTGTTTCGCGCCATAAGCCAATGGTACCAAATCTTGGTATCGACCTCAACGCCTCACATCTTCTCGATGACCACCGTGTCGTGTTCGGCAGACAGCGCCTCCTGCGGCAGGTCTGCCACCTGCGCCTGCAGGGTCGGGATGATGTCGCGGACCTCGTCGATGACGGCGTATTTCACCGCAAGCCCCGGACGGATGAAGCCCTCGTCCTTCATGTGGTCGAGCAGGACGCGCAGCGGGTCCCAGAAGCCACCGACATTGGCAATGGCGACCGGCTTGGCGTGGCGGCCGAGCTGCGCCCAGGTGAGCTGCTCGATCAGTTCCTCCAGCGTGCCGATGCCGCCGGGAAGCGCGACAAAGGCGTCGGCCTCGGTGAACATGCGCATCTTTCGGGTGTGCATATCCGGCACGGTGACGATGTCGATGACCGCATCCAGCGGCATTTCCTTGCGCTTGAGGAAATCCGGGATGATGCCCAGCACCTTGCCGCCATTGTCGACGACCGCCTTGGCGAGGGTCCCCATCAGGCCAATGCCGCCGCCGCCATAGACGAGGCGGATGCCGGCCCTGGCCATGGCAGCGCCGAGATCGCGGGCCGCCTTGACGTGGATGGCGTCATGGCCCGACCCGGAGCCGCAATAGACACAGATGGATGTGATGGTCGCCATGGCGGCCTCTCCGGCGTGGGTATCGGCTGCGGCCCACTCAGGCCGCGATTCACGACGCGACCATAGCAGGGGGAGTGTGTCGAGGTCAGCCATGCGCTTTCGGACGCTGGCGGGGCTTCACCGGAACGGAAAGACCATTATATCGGTTCCAGAGAAAAACGGCCTCTTCCCCAAGGACAAGACGATCGTGTCATCCTCCCACGCGCCGCCCGCGCCGGCGGCCGCGCCCCAGACCGTCTCGTCGGAGAGCGGCGCCCTGACCCGGACCATCGTGCATCTGTGGCCGTTCATCTGGCCGCACGACCGCACCGACCTGCAGCGGCGGGTCGCCTGGGCCATGGTCCTGCTGGTGATAGCCAAGGTGGTCACCATGGTGGTGCCCTTCACCTTCAAATGGGCGACGGATGCGCTGGCAGCGCCTCAGGCTGCGCAGTCCGGCTGGTGGCTGGCCGTCCTCGCCGCGCCGGTGACGCTGACCCTCGCCTACGGTCTGTCCCGCGTCCTGATGGCGGTTGTCACGCAGATGCGCGACGGGCTCTTCGCCAAGGTCTCGATGAACGCGGTCCGACGCCTGGCGCTGCGCACCTTCGAGCACATGCACAGGCTGTCGCTGCGCTTCCATCTGGAACGCAAGACCGGCGGCCTGACGCGCGTGCTGGAGCGCGGGCGGAACGCCATCGAGACCATCGTCAGGATGATCATCCTGCAACTGCTGCCGACCATCCTGGAACTGGCGATGATCGTCGGCATCCTGTTGTGGATGTTCGACTGGCGCTATGTGGTCGTCATTCTGGTGACGGTCGCGGCCTATCTCGGATTCACCTACTCTGCCACCGAATGGCGCATCGCCATTCGCCGCGACATGAACGAGAGCGACACAAACGCCAACGTCAAGGCGATCGACTCGCTGCTGAATTTCGAGACGGTGAAGTACTTCTCGGCGGAGGCACGCGAGAAGGCCCGCTACGACGTCTCCATGGCGAAATACGAGACGGCCTCGACCAAGGCGCTCACCTCGCTGGCGGTGCTCAACGCCGGGCAGGCCGCGATCTTCACGGCGGGCATGACGGTCGCCATGGTTCTCTGCGCCATCGACATCACCCGCGGCCGCAACACTGTCGGCGACTTCGTGATGATCAACGCCATGATGATCCAGCTCTACCAGCCGCTCAATTTCATGGGCATGGTCTATCGCGAGATCAAGCAGGCGGTGACCGACATCGAGGCGATGTTCGCCATTCTCGGCCGCAGTCCCGAGATCATCGACAGCCCCGGCGCCCCGGCGCTCGCGGTCGGCGGCGGGACGATCCGCTTCGAGGACGTGACCTTTGCCTACGATCCCGCCCGCCCCATCCTCAAGGGCGTGACCTTCGAGGTCCCGGCCGGCAAGACCATCGCCATCGTCGGCCCGTCGGGCGCTGGAAAGTCGACCATCTCGCGCCTGCTGTTCCGCTTCTACGACGTCAGCGGCGGCCGCATCACCATCGACGGACAGGACATCCGCGAGGTGACGCAGGCCTCGCTCCGGCAGGCCATCGGCATGGTTCCGCAGGACACCGTGCTGTTCAACGACACGATCCGCTACAACATCCGCTACGGCCGCTGGGAAGCGGGCGACGCCGAGGTCGAGGAGGCGGCACGTCTTGCCCAGATCCACGACTTCATCACCCGCAGCCCGGACGGCTATGCAACCGAGGTCGGCGAGCGCGGCCTCAAGCTCTCCGGCGGCGAGAAGCAGCGCGTGGCCATCGCCCGCGCCATCCTCAAGTCGCCACCGATCCTGGTGCTCGACGAGGCGACATCGGCGCTCGACAGCCATACCGAGCAGGAGATCCAGGAGGCGCTCGACCGCATCGCCCGCGAGCGCACCGCCATCGTCATCGCGCACCGTCTCTCCACCATCGTCAACGCCGACGAGATCATCGTTCTCGAGGACGGCAGGGTGGCCGAGCGCGGCACGCATGGAGAATTGCTTGCCAAGGGCGGCCTCTATGCCGGATTGTGGAACCGTCAGCGCGAGGCCGCCGAGGCCGAGGAAAAGATCGCGGGCCTCGATCGCGGAACGCCCGCACGATCGCAGGAGTCTGCCGCGGTTTCGCCCGAAGATCGTGCTGCCATCATCCTGAAGCCGCCGCGGGAGGCGGCGGAGTGAGCGACCCCATGGTCGAGACGCGCGAGCGCCCCCTGTCGTTGTCCTATCGCCGGCCTGCCGACCGTTCCGAACGGGCCGTGCTGGAGCAGACGATGCACGGCCTGCATCACGACCCCCAGGCGGACCTTGCGGAGATCGGGTCCGGGCTCGGGCTCGGCTTCATCTCCCTCATGTTCATCGGTCCAGTGGCGCTGCTGCTCGCCTGGCTGCTTCAGTTCGGCACCGGCGTGACCTTCGGAACGGACCAGACCTGGCTGATGGCGGCTCTCTTCTGGCTGGTGGCCTGGGGCGGCATGAGCGCCTGGCGCGTCATCGCCAGGCGCACCCGCGCCTCCGCGCTTCGCCGGGCTCTGACGGCCGACATCGCCGAGGGGGATGTGCAGGAGGAAAGCTGGCGCTTCGTCGAGGCCATCGGCTTCCAGGAGGCCGAGACAATGCCCCTGCTCTATGCGCTGCATGCCGACAACGGCGCGGTGGTCGCCTTCGAGGAGACGCGGATGATCGGCCGCGAGCGGACACCGGGAGAGGCCTTCTTCTCCTCCGCCCCCTCCGATGCCGTGCTGGTGCGCGGCGTGCGCTCCGGCGTGCTTATCAGCGAGAACTATTCCGGGCCGAGCCTGCCGCTTCTCGACATCCACCCGCTGAAACTGCCGCGGGAGGAACGTCCCGGACACGGCGCGCAGGTGGATCGCCCGTGGATGGCGATCACGCCCTGGCTGTCGGGACGCTCGTCGATCGGCTGAGGGTCGCCGCGGCAAGCGCCAGAGCTTCGGCCAGCACGGCCTGATCGCCGATATGGTTGGCAAGGATCAGCACCAGCCGGGCGTTGAGATCGGCGCTCTCGGCCTCCGACAGCGGCCGGTGGGCCTCCACCAGTAGGCGAAAGGCCGCATCTGGATCGGCGAGACGGTTCTCGGTGACAAGCGCGGTCATGGGCCTGTCCTCACGTTGAGATTCAGAGTCTTCAGGGACTGATTCCGATTCATCTCTGCCGACCATGTCCTTGTTTCAGAAGCCTTTTGCCCGTCGCATCGCATCCATGACCTTCACGGGATCGCACTTGCGCCAACGCGCCGTCAGGTGGCCGTCGGGCCGCAGCAGGAAGCAGGCGCCCTGGGTCGCGTCGAAGCGTTCGACGAAGAGACCTTCGTCGTCCAGCACGTCGCGGCCGATGACCAGCACGTCCGCCCCCGGCAAGATGGCCGGCCCCTCTCCCATGCAGAGCAGCATGAAGCGGCCGGACACCAGCGCGGTCAGGTGGATCGGCGTCCCGTCGGGGCGGACCAGCGGGACGTCGGGCACGGGCGCGCCGAGCTGGGCCGTCCCCGACCAGTCCTCCCCATCGGGGGTCGATAGCGGGGTGTCGTAGGTGGAGGGCACCGACAGCCGCCCGGAATTGACGAGGCGGCGGGCAAAGGGCGCCGCGGCGGCAAGCGCGAGAGCCGCGTCGCGCAGCCTTCGCTCGCCCGGGGAAGCAGGTGCGATGAAATCGGTGGCGCGCGTCGAGTTGAGGATGTTCTCGTCCGCAGCCGCGCCACGCTCGCTGTCATAGGTGACGAGCAGACCGGGCCCGGCCTCGCCGGCCAGAATGAGTTCCAGCTTCCAGGCGAGGTTCTCCGCATCCTGCACGCCCGAATTGGCGCCGCGTGCGCCGAAGGGCGAAACCTGATGAGCGGAATCGCCGGCGAAGATCACCCGCCCGTGGATGAAGCGGGCGAGCCGCCGGCACTGGAACGTGTAGATCGACGCCCATTCGAGCGTGAAGTCGTCGTGGCCGAGCATGCGTCGGATGCGCGGGACGACGTTCTCCGGCCGCTTCTCCGTCTCGACGTCGGCCTCGCGGCCGAGCTGCAGGTCGATGCGCCAGATGTCGTCCGGCTGCTTGTGCAGCAGCGCCGACTGGCCGGCATGGAACGGCGGCTGGAACCAAAACCAGCGCTCGGTCGGAAAGTCCGCCGTCATCTTGACGTCGGCGATGAGGAAGCGGTCGTCGAAGACCTCACCGGCAAAGTCGAGCCCCATCATGCAGCGGATCGGCGAGCGCGAGCCGTCGCAGGCTGCCACCCAATCGGCGGCGAGGCGATAGGGTCCCTCGGGTGTCTCGATGGTCAACGTCGCACCGTCGACGGCCTGCTCGACCGCCGTGACACGGTTGGCCCAGCGCAGGTCGATCAGGTCGGCAAGCTCGCCGGTCCGGGCCACGAGCGCCGCCTCGACATAGTACTGCTGGATGTTGATGAAGGCCGGCATCCTGTGGCCGGTCTCGGGCAGGAGGTCGAAGCCGTAGAGTTCGCGGTCGCCGTGGAAGACGCGGCCGCGCTGCCAGGTTACGCCCTTCCCGACGAGCCCCTCGCCGACGCCGAGGCGGTCGAAGATCTCCAGCGTGCGCTTGGCGAAGCAGATGGCGCGGCTGCCCTCGCCGATGCGCTCGGCATCGTCGAGCAGCACGACCCTGACGCCGCGCTGGGCCAGGTCGATGGCGAGCGACAGGCCGACCGGCCCAGCCCCGACGATAACCACCGGATGCCGCACCGCCGCGGCGGCGTCCTGGTCAGCGCTGCGGCGATAGGCGAACCGGAGCGTCGGACCGTCCGCACCGGCGATCTCCATGCGCAACCTCCCGATGGTTTCTTCTGCAACCGTTTCCGTGATTTCTGCACGAAGGCCTGCCGGTGAGTCCACTCCTCCGTCAGGCACTGGTCCGCACGACGGCTGCGGCGGTCTTGAAGAAGGCGCTGGCGGCCCGGAAGATCGACAGGACGGCGATGACCGCGAGCACGAACTCGAGGATGCGGCCACGGCGCCAGAGGTGGGCGTAGAAGGCGAAGGATATCAGCGGCCACCGCTCGCTGTAGGGCGCAAGTCCGCGCATCCAGGGCCGCGCCAGGAACGCGCGCTCCGGCACACCGAGGTCGTTGGCGACCCAGCGCGGCCAGAACGAGACGAGCCAGGCCGTGGCGGCGAGAAGGCCGGCCCAGACCAGCGCGTGAAGGAGACTGTCCATGATCCGCTTTCGTTGATGGCTGGCGCGCGGCGCGTCAGCCGCCGTTGGGGGTGGCCGGCGCCTCGGCCCTCGGGGCCAACGTCGGGCCGATGATCCGGATGTTGCGCCGTTCGCCGTCGGCCGGGCCGGAGGGAACGGGCGTCTCCTCGCGGGTCGGCACGGGATCAGCGACTGCACCGCGAATGCCGCTCGGTTCCGGGTCCGCCGGCGGGCGGATGGACCCGTCAAGGCCGATGGTGGCGCGCGGCGTGCCACCGCGCCCGCGCGAGCTCTCGATCCGCACCTGGCGCTCGGCCTCCCGGCGCGCCCGCTGCTCGGCCGCCATTTCCTCGCGGACGGCCTGGCGCTGGTCGGCGGGGGTGGACAGCAGCCGTGCCTGGTCGGCGGAGATGACCTGATCGCCGGTGCGCAGCGTCGGGTCCTGGCGCTGCGAGAAGGCCTCCGCCCAGGAGCCGGCGCGCGGCCGGCAGGTGCAGGCCGCATCAAAACGCTGGCGGAAGCGGAGGGCATTGGGGAGCGCGGTGTAGGGACTGCCATCGACCGAGACGGCATTCTCGATCTGGTCGTCCCGCATGCGGTAGAGCGCCACCTCGGCACCGGGGCACTGCATCTGGCACATCTCCTCCTGCCCGAGGCTGGCGCCGGGCCGCGCCGAGGAGGTCATGGGGAAGAACGCCCCGTCGCACAGGCGGACGCAGACGGCGCGATGGCCGACGTTGCGCGGCCGTTCGTCGCCGTCGCTCGGGCGCAGTTGCTCTTCCGGCACCGCCGCGACGTCGCCGCCCGGAACGGGACGCGGGTCGTTGCGGCCAAAGAGATGCTCGATGAAATTGCCGAAGCCGGGGCGCTGCGGCTCGGCGCCTTCCCGATAGGCGGCCTGGGGGCGCGCGTCAGGCGTGCGGTACTCGCGATAGACTTCGCGCTCGGGCGCGCCGCCGAAGCCGAAGAAGGACGGCCGTGGCGCCGCCGCCTCGCGGGTGACGACCCCGCCGCGGCAGCCATTGGCGTCGTAGGCGGCGATCAACTGGGCGCGCTGCTGGGCGCGCTGTGCCGACTGGACGCCGCCTCCGCCGGCCTGCGCCTCGAGTTGGGCGAGGTTCGCCTGCATCTGCCGGCGACGGGCGTCGAGCCCGGCGCACTGGGCGCCCTGGAAGAAGCCGCCGCAGCCGGCCGCCTGGTAGGCGCGGGTGGCGTTGGCAATCTCGCCGCGCTGGCGCTGGGCCGCGACGGCGAAACGCCGGTTGACCGTGCCACCGGCGGGAGCCCGGTCGAGCTGCGCGATGCGGGCGCGGATCTGCGTGCAGACGGCCGAAGCCTGCGCCAGCGCCGATTCGGGCATGGCGGCGAGCGCGACCACCAGTGCCGCTGCGAGCCCAAGGCCCGACGATCCGCGCCATATCGCTGGAAGCCGCACGTCTTCTCCTCGTCGGGACAGCCCGGGCGGGCAGCCAGTCCGGTCGCGCCGGAGCCCTCGCAATGCTGCGATGGAAGCCACAAAACTATTGCAAATTCGTGGTCATCGCCAGAACGGAGCGGCCCGCAGGCCAGTTCCGCCGTCGCAGCCATTGTCGGACCGCGCCGAATTCGCCCAAATGGCTCCGCTGACCGCCATGACGGGATCGATCGCGCCGATGACGAACATCTTCCACCGCAGCCTCGCCCACGACTATCCGACCGCGGTCTCCGGCCAGGGCATCGTCATCCGCGATTCCGGGGGTCGCGACTATATCGACGCATCGGGAGGCGCCGCGGTCTCCTGCCTCGGCCATTCCCATCCCGACGTGCTCAAGGCGATGCACGCCCAGATCGACAGCCTCGCCTATGCCCATACGAGCTTCTTCACCACGCAGGTGGCCGAGGACCTTGCCGCGATGCTGGTCGAGGACGCGCCGTCCGGCATGAGCCACATCTATTTCCTCTCCGGCGGGTCGGAGGCGATCGAGACGGCATTGAAGATGGCGCGGCAGTATTTCGTCGAGATCGGCCAGCCGCAGCGCCGCCATTTCATCGGCCGCCGGCAGAGCTATCACGGCAATACGCTGGGAGCGCTTGCCATCGGTCACAACGCCGCGCGGCGGGTGCAATATGCACCGCTGCTGATCGAGACCCATCACGTCTCGCCGCCCTACGAGTATCGGGGGCGACTGGCCGGCGAGACGCCCGAGGCCTATGGCGAACGGCTCGCGGCGGAGCTGGAGGCGGAGATCGACCGCCTCGACCCCGACAGCGTCATCGCCTTCGTCGCCGAGACGGTCGGCGGCGCCACCTGCGGCGCCATCACCGCCCCTCCGGGCTACTTCCGCGCGGTGCGCGAGATCTGCGACCGGCACGGCATCCTGCTCATCCTCGACGAGGTCATGTGCGGCATGGGCCGCACCGGCACGCTGCACGCCTGCGAGCAGGAGGGCGTCGCCCCCGACCTGATGACCATCGCCAAGGGGCTCGGCGGCGGCTTCGCCCCGATCGGCGCCGTGCTGGTGCAGGACCGGGTGTTCCAGGCCTTCGACCGCGGCTCGAAGATGTTCCAGCACGGCCACACCTATCTCGGCCATGCGCTGGCCTGCGCCGCGAGCCTCGCCGTGCAGCAGGTGATCAAGCGCGACAATCTCCTCGCCAATGTCAGGGCGCAGGGCGCGCACCTGACGCGCCGCCTCACCGAGCGCTTCGGCAACCACCACCATGTCGGCGACATCCGCGGCCGCGGCCTGTTCCAGGCCATCGAACTCGTCGCCGACCGCGGCACGAAGGAAACCTTCGATCCGGCCCTGAAACTGCACGCGCGCATCAAGGCCGAGGCCATGACCCGCGGGCTGATGGTTTATCCCTCCGGCGGCACGGCGGACGGCACGCGCGGCGACCATGTGCTGCTGGCTCCGCCCTTCATCGTCAGCGCCGGCGACATCGACACCATCGTCGAGCGGCTCGGCGAGGCGGTGGACGCGGCGATCGCATCGGCGGCGCAAGGGGAGTCGGGCGGCGTCGGATCGCGGCCTGCGGTCGACCGCGATGGATTCTTGACACCGGTCGGGGGGAGCCGCTAGGAACGCGGCTCTTCGCCACTTGGTGGCGCGGGCGCGTAGCTCAGCGGGAGAGCACTCCCTTCACACGGGAGGGGTCACAGGTTCAATCCCTGTCGCGCCCACCATCTACCTCTCTGATATATTTGTTATTGTCACTGGCCCCATGCGGGCCTGAAGCGCTGTTCCGGCATCAGGCGGCGGCGCCAAGCACGAACACGCACGGGAGAGCGGGGGAAAGCTGGGGGAACCTGTTCCAGGTTTGGTCCGAGCTCGCGCCTGGGTTTCGCCGCGGCATTTTCCCTCGGCAAGTCCCCGGGTATCGGAATTGCTATCCACCGTCCTGCGGCGAACATCTGTTTCGTTTTGCAACACTTGCGCGCAGGGCCGGGGGCTGAACACAGTGCAAATGACGACCGGCTCGATCACTCCGCGGGAGGCGCTGTCCGCCGCCCCCGGCCGCGTTGTCTCCATCCAGTATCTGCGCGCTTTGGCTGCGCTCGCGGTCGTCGTCTATCACGTGCTGGGCGAGCCCGCGGTGATCGGGGCCGCCGGCGTCGACGTGTTCTTCGTCATCAGCGGCGTCGTCATCGGCCTCATCACCACCGGCCGCACGGTGCATCCCCTCGTCTTCACCTATGACCGGGTCACCCGCATCGTCCCGCTCTACTGGATCTTCACGCTTCTCCTCATCGCGGTGAAGCTGGTGGCACCCGGCCTGCTCCCGCGCATCCCGCTCGACGGCGGCTGGTTCGTCCAGTCGCTGCTGCTGGTTCCGGTCACCCGTCCCGGTACGACCGGCACGTTTCCCGTCCTCTACCAGGGCTGGACGCTCTGGTACGAGGCACTGTTCTACGCGCTCGTCGTCGCCGCCGTCGTCCTGGCGCCGGCCCGGCTCGCCTGCACGCTGACGGCGATGATCACCGCGCTGGTGCTGGCCGGACTCGTCCTGCAACCCCGCGGGGACGTGCTCGCGGTCTATACCGATCCGCTGCTGATCGAGTTCCTGATCGGCTACTGGTTCGCGGTCAGGCGTGCGGAAGGCTGGCGCCCGCCGGCGGCGGGCGGCGGGCTACTGGTCGCAGGTGGCATGGCCGGCTTCGCCGTCGCGGCCCTCTGGGCCGGATCGCCGGAGGGATGGCCCCGCCTCATCTTCTGGGGCCTGCCGGCCGCCGCCCTGGTGACCGGAGCCGTGATGCTCGAGGATCGCGGCCGGATCGGCGACTGGTGGCTGCCACAGCTTCTCGGTGATGCGTCCTACGCCATCTATCTCAGCCACGGCATCGTCGTGTCCGTGCTGCTGCTCGTCGGACGCCGCGCCGGGGTGCCGCTCGCCGATCCTCTGAGCCAGCCCCTGCTCGCGCTTGCCGTGTGCGTGATGGTGACCCTCGCCGGCGTCGCCGTTCACCTCGTGCTGGAGCGCCCGCTGATGGCCTGGTTCCGCCGGATGAGGCCGGCTGCACGCGACACATCACGGCCGAGGGTCACGGCCTGACAAGAGCCGGCCGGAGCGGGAGACCCGCCAGGTAGCGCGGCCGCGCATTTCGGCGGGAGGCGCTCCCATCACACGTGAAGGGCTACAGGTTCAGTCCTGTGGCGCCCACCAATTCTGCCCCCCGCAGCATCAGGGGTCTTACGGTTGTGTGTTTTCCGATGATTACACGTAAGAGTTGTTCACCCTAGTCTTCTTCTTGTTGCAGCTAAGGGGGTGGCGATGGCGAGCATGTCAGCGCGGCAGGTGCGCAGCTTAGTCAAGAAATCTTCCAAGCGGGCTAGCTTTGCGGCGGCGGCCCGCCCAATGGGCGCGTGTATTATCACGCGTCACGCACCGCGGACCAAGGAAATCTGCGAGCAACTTTCGCAGAGCGACTGTGATTTCATCAACAGGGAATTGATGGCGCGCGATGCCGGCTTCACCAACTTCTTCCCTGGAAGGGCCTGCCCCAAATGAGCGCCATCGCCATGCCTTCTCGGAGGCCGCATTCTAACGCGCGACGTGGCCGCCACTGGCTGCCTGCGGTCGCATTGACCGGTCTCGCCGGCTGCACGACACCGCAGTTTATGGTAAGCGAGCGCCATGGCGCGCCGACAGTCCTCGACATCGTCGCGCGGATCCGATGCGAACTCGCGGACCTCGTCAGGGCAGATTCGGGGTTTGGCGATCATCGCAAGCGATTGATCGCCGGCAACTACCAAGTGGCCGTTGCAATATCCCTTCTTGTCACCGAAACAGGAGAATTGGCGCCGAGTTTCAATTTCCCTATTCCGCCCCAGTTCTCGTTCAACGTCGGAGCGCGCCTTGCCAGAACACGGGACCAGAACTACCTGCAAAACCTCTATTTTTCGATGGTTGACATCGAGAATCTCGTCAATACGGCCCCTGACGCCGTTCGTTGCCCCGGCGACAACGGCAATCTCAGCGGCGATCTGGGCATACGCCAGACTGCGATGATGGCCCTGCAGGCGCCCGGTGGCTACACCGCTCCGTTGATCTCCGGAATTTCCGGTGAGTTCGGTGGGTATGCGTCATTCGTCCTCGTCCGGAACGTCAATGCGGTGGGGCCAAACTGGACGCTGACCCATTTTCGCGGACCGGGAAACATGGGGACCCTCGGGCGGACTGATACCAACCGCGTTACCTTCGCATTCGCGGCCAAAGCCGCAACGACTCCAAGGGTCCGTTCAGCCGAGGTCGCGCCCAGCGCTCGCGCCCGGGAAATCTTGAATCAGCTCCTGCTGAATCAGCTTACCCTGCCCAGCGCCCGCTGAGCCTCCATCCCTCACCCGTCGTTCGCCGCCTGCGGCCAAGTCGCGGGCGGGTCCTGCGGGCCGCGCCAGGAGAGCATCAGTCCATTGCCGACGGCCCAGGCGCGCAAGGCGGCGAGGAGCGCATCGGGGCGGCTGACATCGGGCACTTCCTCCTCGATGAAGCGGTCCACCGCGGCAAGAAGATCGGGGGGAAGCTGCAGCTTGATCGTGGTCATGCGGGCGTCCTCGCACGTGCTCTTATGCGGCACGATGATGAGGATGTTCTCGTGCAGGAATGGTTAAGGAGCAAGTCCCCCTGTGATCGTGGTTGACCGCTCCTCACGCCATTCCTTCGCATTGTCGCGATCGCGTCACATGCGGTCGCGGTCGAGCATCATTTCCGTCACCCAGGCCGCCATGGCGCCGTAGAGCGCGTGGCCGATCGTGCTCATCACGGTGAGCTGGCCGCCCCAGGCGAGGAGCATGAAGGGCAGGCCGGCGAGCGGGGCGAAGATGCCCAGCGCGATGAAGGTGGTGAAGGCGCCCCAGATCCAGCCGTTCCAGCGCCGGCCGAGCGAGACGCCGTTGCGCGTCAGCAGGAAGTAGCCGAGCGGATAGCCGATGACGCCGGTAAAATAGTGCAGCGCCTTCGCCACGACGTCGGAGGGCTCGAAGCCGAGGCGGGCCGCGAACAGCGCCTTGATCAGCGACGGCGGCTCCAGCGGCCCGCCGGCGACGATGGCGGTCGGCACATTGGCCCAGATCTCCCAGAGGCCGAGACCGGCGAAGCCGCCGACCATGAGCGCGACCATCTCGCGCAGGCCGGGCACGGCGATGCCGGCGATGCGGGTCTCAGCGGGCAGGGTTGTTGGTGCGGCATCGGCGATCATGGCGGTCCCTCCGGGGTTTTCGGGGCGACGCCCGCCCCGTTGCATGACCATTCGCTCCGGCGGCGGCGGCGTTACCGGCGACGACTTCACCAAGTCGTGAGGGCCCGCAGCGGATCGCCCGGGCGGGGCGTGCGTAACGAACGGGCCGGCCCATGCGTAGCCTGTTCACCGCGACAGACGAGCCCGATCCATGACCGCCACGCCCAAGCGCCCCCGCGACCTCCGGCTCGACGTGTTCCGCGGCCTGTGCATGCTGATCATCTTCATCGCCCACATGCCGCAAAATCCCTGGCTCGCCTGGATTCCGGCCCGCTTCGGCTTCTCCTCGGCCACCGAACTCTTCGTCTTCGGATCGGGGTTCGCCAGCGCCATCGCCTTCGGGCGCACCTTCTCCACGGCCGGCTTCCTGAACGGCACGCTGAAGATCACCAACCGCATCTGGCAGCTCTACTGGACGCACCTCGCCCTCTTCGCCGCTCTGGCCGGCCTCACCGTGCTGCTGGCGCCGGAAGGCAGCCATGCCGCTCGGGCACTGTCCCATGTCTTCTCCGCGCCGGCGCAGGCGCTCGCCGGTCTCGTGACGCTCACCTACGTGCCGATGCTGCTCGACATCCTGCCGCTCTACATCGTCGTGCTGGCCCTCGTCCCGGTGATGATGGCGGCGCGCCGGCTGCATCCCGTCGCGCCTTTCGCGCTGTCCGCGGCCCTCTATGCGGCGACCTTTCTGCTCGGGCTCGAGATGCCGGGGCGGTCGAGCGATGCCGGACACTGGTTCTTCAACCCCTTCGCGTGGCAGGTGTTGTTCTTCGCAGGATTCGCCATCGGGCTCGGCTGGTGGACTCCGCCGGCCCTCGACCGCCGCGGCCTCGTTGCCATCGCCGCCGCGATCGTCGCGGTCTCGGTGCCCTTCAACTTCTGGGGCTTCACCGACGCCTATCCGGCGCTGATCGACATCCAGGCGGCGGTGTTGCCCCTCAACACCTGGACCAACCTCCACCCGGTCCGGATCATCCACTTTCTGGCACTGGCCTATCTCGTCCTGTCGCTGCTGGAACGCGCCCGATGGCTGCTCGACACCTGGGCGGCCCGGGTGCTGACCCTCGTCGGCACGCAATCGCTGCCGGCCTTCCTCGCCTGCACGGTCCTCGCGTGGATCGGCGGCATCGCGCTCGACATCCTGGGCGACACACCCGGACCGGTGACGGTGATCAACATCGCCGGGCTTGCCGGCATCGTCGCGGCGGCCTGGGTGGCGCGGCTGTTCAAGGCGGAACCGTGGGCGCGGCCGAGGGCCCTGGACGCCCGGCCATCGCCTGCCGCCCGGCTGAAGCCAACGGAAGCCTGAATCGAACGCGGCGGCCGGCCCGGTATAGGCAGCCGCCGCTTCCTGGAACCGTTTCCACGGTCACCCGGCCAGAGCAGACCGGACGAGACCCGGCAAAGTCCGGATCAACGGGCCGGACGCCCCCAGCCCCAGCCGCCGGAACCCCAGCTCCAGCCCCCACCTTCGCCGTGCCAGCCCTGCCCGCGCATCATGCCGCGACCGCCCCGGGCAAACAGCCCGTCGGCCCGGCGCTTCTGCGCATCGTCCAGGGCCGCATAGAGCGGCTCGGCGGCCTCGGCGATCTTCTTCAGGGATGCGGCATTCTCCGCCATCATGTCGGAGGCTGTGCGCAGGCCCTGCACCGGGTTGGGCGGGGTGGCGCTCTGGCGCTGCCCGCGCATGGCCTCCATGCGGGCATAGCGCTGGCTCATCGCCTCGCGCATCGCCGCCTCGACCGGCGCCCACAGCTGCTCCTGATCGGCAGTGAGGCGGAGCGAGGCCTTCATGGCGGCGAGGCGCGCATCCATGCGGGCCGATCGCTGCTCGGGATCCATGCGGGTCCATCGCCCCCCTCCGTAGCCCGGCCCCCAGTTCTGGGCGGCCGGCTGGGCCATGGCTGTAGTCGCAAGGCACGTCGAAACGACGGCCGTCAGAATGAGCCTGCGCATGGGACTTCTCCCTCTTTCAAGAATTCGAATGTGTATAGTCTGATCCCCTGCCCCCTGCCCGGCGTTGCTATGGTTCAAGTCGGGTTGCAGCCGACCCGGGGGCACATGTCTTCCAGGGCGGCGACCTCCTATGCTGCGCTGGCGTCCCATCAAAGTCCGCACGCCGAGGTCCCGATACGCATGCTCCGACCCCAACTCAGGATCCGCCGCATTGCGCTCGACACCGGCCGGGAGAACGTCGCCGTCATCTCGCGCCGGTCCAAGGCGCTGCGACCCGAGGTGTTCCGCGGCTTCAGCCGTGTCGAGCTCCGGCATGCGACGAAGACCATGCCGATGACGCTGCTCATCACCGACGACGACGCACTGGTCGGCCCCGACGAGATCGGGCTGGCGGAACCGGCCTTCCGCCGGTTCGGCCGGCCAGCCGGTGATTGGGTTTCCGTCACCCCGGCGACGCCACCGGCGAGCCTCGATGCCGTCCGCGAGAAGATCATGGGGCACACGCTCAGCACCGCCGCCATCGACGCGATCATCGACGACATCGCCCACTATCGCTATTCGGACATGGAGATCGCCGCCTTCCTCGTGGGCTCGGCGAGTTTCATCACCGGCGAGGAACTGCTCGCCCTGACGCGGGCCATGGCCAGCGCCGGAACCCAGCTCAACTGGGGCCGCCCCATCGTCGTCGACAAGCACTGCATCGGCGGCATTCCCGGCAACCGCACCTCGATGGTGATGGTGCCGATCGTCGCGGCCCACGGCCTCACCATGCCGAAGACATCCTCACGCGCGATGACCTCGCCGGCGGGAACGGCCGACACGATGGAGGTGCTCGCCCGCGTCGACCTCGGCATGGACGAGATGCGCGAGGTCGTGAACGCCTGCCATGGCTGCCTCGTCTGGGGCGGCCACGTGAACCTGTCGCCAGCCGACGACATTCTCATCTCGGTCGAAAGGCCGCTCGGCATCGACACGCGCGAACAGATGGTCGCCTCGATCATGTCGAAGAAATTCGCCGCGGGTTCGACGCATCTTCTGGTCGATCTGCCGGTCGGGCCGGCGGCCAAGTTGAGGAACGCCACCGAGGCGATGCGCCTGAGGAAGCTCTTCGAGTTCGTCGGCGGGCATCTCGGCATTGCGGTCGAGGTCGTCACCACCGACGGACGGCAGCCGATCGGCAACGGCATCGGCCCCGTACTCGAGGCGGCCGACGTCATGGCGGTGCTGTCCAACGATCCGTCGGCACCGGCCGACCTGCGCGAGAAGTCGCTCAGGCTCGCAGCCCACGTGCTCGACTTCGATCCCGGACTGCGCGGCGGCACGGGCTATGCCCGCGCGCGCGAACTGCTCGAAAGCGGCGCAGCGCTCCGTCAGATGGAGAAGATCATCGACGCGCAGGGCCCCTCCTCCTGCCGCACCGATCTCGGCACGATGACCACCGACATCCTCGCGCCGGCGGACGGCGTGGTGAACTCCATCGACTGCCTGCGGCTGAACCGCCTCGCGCGCACGGCCGGCGCGCCGCTCGACAAGGGCGCCGGCATCCGCATCTTCAAAAAGATCGGAGATCGGGTCGAGATGGGCGAGCCGCTCTACCGGATCCATGCCTTCGACCAGGCCGAATTCGATCTGGCGGCGGCAGCGGCCGATGCCGATCCCGGCTACCTCATCGACGGCCACGACGATGCGACGGCGGAGACCGCGCGATGAGGGGCATCGCCATCCAGAGCCTGAAGGGCGGGGCTGCGGATGCCACAAGGCTCGCGCTCAAGCTCGGCATCCCCGCGCACACGATCGCCATGCACCGGTTTCCCGATACGGAACTCCGCGTCACGGTCGGGCCCGCCGCGCCGACGACCATCCTCTATGCCTCGCTCGACCAGCCGAACGACAAGCTCATTTCGCTACTCTTCGCCACCGAAGCGCTCAGACGCGGCGGGGCGCGGCGGCTTGTGCTGGTCGCGCCCTATCTCTGCTACATGCGGCAGGACGCCGCCTTCGCACCGGGCGAGGCGATCAGCCAGGCGGTGGTCGGCCGCCTGCTCGCAGGAGCCTTCGACCGCGTCGTCACGGTCGATGCGCACCTGCACCGCACGTCATCCCTGGAGGCTGTCTTCCCCGGCATCGAGACCCTGAACCTCTCGGCCATTCCGGCCATTGCGGAAGGCGTTTCCGCTGCCGGCTACGACGCGCGCACCGTCGTGGTCGGTCCGGATGAGGAATCGGAGCCGTGGGCGCGGGACCTCGGCGCAAGGCTTCGCGTCGACCATACCGTCGCGCGCAAGACGCGCCACGGAGATCGCTCCGTCGACATCACCTTGTCCGATCCCGCGATCCTCGCCGGGCGACCGGCGGTCCTGTTCGACGACATCGTGTCCTCGGGAGGTACGATCATCGCCTGCGCGAGGATGCTTCTGGCGGCCGGGGCCGCGAGAGTGGACGTCGTCGTCACCCATGCCCTCTTCCCGCCGGCACTGCTGGACGATTTCACAGAGGCAGGCATCGGGTCCGTGCGCTCGACCAGCAGCGTTCCGCACCCGACAAACGCCATTCCCCTCGACAGCCTTCTCGCTGAAGCGCTGGCAGGCGAGTTGGTTGGGAGATACTGACGGGGATTCAGCGACGGAGCGAACGTGCGTCGCCGTCGGAGACGTCGCGGTCGCCGAGGGTCCTGCGGGTCTTCCAGCTGTCGAGGAGCCGGCCGACCGTCGAGGAAAAGGCTTCCCCCGCCTGCTGCCGATAGAACCGGGCCCAAGGGGTCTCGTTCGCCATGTTTTCCTCCACCGCTAGTCCTTCAACCGAACAGGCGGTCGCCGGTTCCCTCGCCACCGCTCCGCGCATGCCTGCGACCGGTTCGGAGGGGCCGGGCCCGCTCATAGCCGGTAGGCCATCCTGACGCCGCCCCAGTGGCGCCCGAAGATGCGGATCGGCGCGTCGATCTCCTTCATGTGGACGGTCACGCCGTTGCCCATGTCGCGGGCATAGGACTGGATGAGGTAAGGCCGCGCGCTACGCGCCGCGGACAGGCCGGCGCGATCGTCGAAGATGCGTTTGTTGCGGCAGTTGGCGGCGTTCCAGACGGGATCGCCGGGCTTCTGCGGATGGGAATAGATGCGGTTGTGGACCGGCAGGTAGGCGTTGCGGTCGACCGCGGCGCAGAAGGCCATCTGCGGGTCGACCTTGACCCATTTCTCCTGGATCGGCGGCAGGAGTTGTTCGAGCAGCGGCAGGTAGCGGGTTGAGAACTGCACGGGATCGGTGCCGGGAATGCGGATATAGTCGTTGTCGAAGAAGTCCTGCCGGGACAGCCGCCCCGCCTCGGCGGCAGCCTCGAAGGCCTTGCTGATCTCCTCCGCCGCGGCCACCGCGTGGGCTATGCGCTCCGCATCGGCCTCCCTCAGGGCGACGAGCCGCGCCGCGACGGCGGCGTGGGCCTCATCGGTCAAGTCGACGAATTGGCAGTGCAGGCCGAGCGACGAGCGCCCGACGATCTTCGCATTGAACGCGCCCATGCCGGTCAGCGAGGCCTTCACCGTGTCGCCGGCCGCAAGGGCCTCGGCTCCGGCCGGTGACAGCAGCATGCCACCTTCGGACAGGTCGATGGTCCGGCACTGGGCCTGCCCCTTCGGGCCCGCGATCGTCACCGCGATCTCGACGGGAAGCCGATCATGCCGACGGCGGTCGCCGATCTCCGACTGGCGCAGGAAGATGGTGAAGCGCGATCTCAGCTTCTCGGTCAGCAGGCGCGCGTCGCGGCCGGCGGCGTCGGCGGCGCCGGAGGTCGCCTCCGCATCCTGCGCGGCGGCGTCGATGTCGCTGGCTCCCGCCGCGACGTTGACGATGAAGGAGGCGGTGTCGGCGGCCGAGCGCGACAGGTCCTGAATGGTCTCGACCTGCTGCTCGACCGCATCGGCCACGGTCGCGAAGACCGGCCGTATCGCCTCGACCGCGCCGGCGATCTGCTGGACCGCCGCAATGGAGGCCTGGGCATCCGATTGAAGATGGGCGATGCGGCGGGCGATCTCGTCGGTGGCGCGCTGGGTCTCCATGCTGAGGTTCTTCACCTCGCTGGCGACCACGGCGAAGCCGCGACCGGCCTCGCCGGCGCGCGCCGCCTCGATGGTGGCGTTGAGTGCGAGGAGATTGGTCTGGCGGGCGATCTTGGCGATCAGGGCCACCACCTGGTCGATCTCGGCCGAGGAGGCGCGCAGTCCGTCGATGCTCATCGAGGCATTGCCGACCGCCTCGACGGCCTCGTCGGTGAAGCGGGTCGCCTGGCGGACGCGGTCGCCGATCTCGTGGCTGCTCTGGCCGAACTCCTCCGTTGCGGCCGCAAGCTGGCGCGAATTCTCCGAGGCTCCGGCGGCGAGGCGGTCGAGCGCGCGCGAGCGCTCGCGGATGGCCGCCAGCGCGCGGCTGGCCGCCGCGGTGCCGTCATGGACGTGGTCGGTCGCCGAGGACACGTCGGCGATGACCTTCATCAGATCGGATTCGACTAGCCCGATCGTGTCGCGGATCTGGGCGATCTCGGCCTTCAGGCGCACGACCTCGGCCGCCGCGTCCTCACCGGCCGGCGCCGTCGTGGCTTCATGAGTCACCGTCTGCGGGGCGCGGCCCTTCAGCATGCGACCAAGGACCATGAGCGTTTCCCTCACCGTGCCGCGCGGAAAGCACGGTCATTTTGCGGGAATTGTGCCGGTTCGTGGTAAACGCGGGCTTAAGCGTATCTCAGGGCGGGACGCCCCCGCCTTATACTTCCGTATGAGAGGCCGCCGGCAGGAGGCGTCCGACGGCTGCGGCGAGATCGTCGTAATGGTCGATAATCACGTCCGGTCCGAGGCTCGGCAGCGGAATGGCGGTGTAGCCGCCGGAATAGGCGATCACCGGCACGCTGGCGGCCTGCGCCGCGCGGATATCCGTATCGGAATCGCCGACCATGACGGCACGGGAGGGATCGCCGCCGGCATCGCGCACGGTCATGAGGATGTGGCCCGGATCGGGCTTGCGGACGGAATAGGTGTCGGCGCCGGCGATGACGGCGAAACGGCGCGCCATGTCCAGTTCCTCGAGCAACTGGCGCGCCAGCCGCTGAACCTTGTTGGTGCAGACGGCCAGCACCATGCCCTCGTCGGCGAGACGGTCGAGAGCCTCGATCATGCCGGGAAAGGGGCGGCTGTCGCGCGTCAGTCGGGTCTCATAGACAGCGATGTAGCGGGCGAACACCTCATCGACCTCGGCTTTCGTCTCGCCCCGGCCCTTCAGTTTCAGCGCCTTCTCCACCATCGGCCTCATGCCGTGGCCGATCAGCTTGCGCGCCTCGTCGAAATCGATGCCTTCGAGACCCTCGGATTCCAGCAGCCACGACAGCGTGCCGATCAGGTCCGGATAGGTGTCGACGAGGGTTCCGTCGAGGTCGAAGACGATGGTCGGGGCGGCGATGGTCATGCGGCTCATCCTGTGCTCCGCCCCTCATGCCGCAAGCCGCCCGCCCTGTCACGCCGCGCGGCCTGCCCTGCAAGGAGCAGGGTGCGCCGACGGTGCGCCGGTGTTAGAAAGCCGGTCTCTCATTCCGCAAGCCCCGGAGGTCCCGATGAACGCGCCCCTGAAGACCACGCCGCTGCCGCTCAAGGACCCGACGCTCCTCAAGTCGCAATGCTACGTCAACGGCGAATGGGTCGGCACGCCGGTCGACCCCGTCGTCAACCCGGCCACCGGCCAGACCATCGGCCATGTGCCGCGCTTCGGCGCGACGGAGGCGGCGGAGGCCGTCGAGCACGCCGCCAAGGCCTTCAAGCTGTGGTCGAAGAAGACCGCCAAGGAGCGCTCGAACCTCCTGCGCAAGTGGTTCGACCTGATGATCGCCAACACCGACGACCTCGGCATGATCATGACCGCCGAGCAGGGCAAGCCGCTGGCCGAGGCCAAGGGCGAGATCGCCTATGCCGCCTCCTTCGTCGAGTTCTTCGCCGAGGAAGCGCGCCGCGTCTATGGCGACATCATTCCGCAGCACCGGCCCGACCACCGCATCCTCGTGCAGAAGCAGCCGATCGGCGTCTGCGCCGCCATCACGCCGTGGAACTTCCCGGCGGCGATGATCACCCGCAAGTGCTCGCCGGCGATTGCCGTCGGCTGCACCATGGTGGTGAAGCCCGCTCCCGAGACGCCGCTGACGGCCCTCGCCCTTGCCGAACTGGCTCACCGCGCCGGCATCCCGGCAGGTGTCATCAACATCATA
The DNA here is from genome assembly GCF_053471285.1 of Phreatobacter aquiterrae. Classification (NCBI taxonomy): domain Bacteria; kingdom Pseudomonadati; phylum Pseudomonadota; class Alphaproteobacteria; order Hyphomicrobiales; family Phreatobacteraceae; genus Phreatobacter; species Phreatobacter aquiterrae. The sequence continues at coordinate 122,570 of NZ_JBJPHW010000002.1, forward strand.
ACCGGCGACGCCGCGCCCATCGGCAAGGTCTGGTGCGAGCACCCGACCGTCCGCTTCATCGGCTTCACCGGCTCTACCCCGGTCGGCAAGCTGCTGATGGCTCAGGCCGCTTCCACCGTGAAGCGCGTCGGCCTCGAGCTTGGCGGCAATGCGCCCTTCATCGTCTTCGACGACGCGGACATCGACGCCGCCGTCGAGGGGGCCATGGTCTCCAAGTACCGCAACATGGGCCAGACCTGCGTCTGCGCCAACCGCATCTTCGTCCAGGACACGGTGCATGACGAGTTCGTCGCCAAGTTCACGGCACGGGTGAAGGCGCTGAAGGTCGGCAACGGGCTTGAGCCCGGCATCGACCAGGGCCCGCTGATCAAGCCGGCGGCGGTGGATAAGGTCGAGGCCCATGTGAAGGACGCCGTCGCCAAGGGCGGCAGGATCGAGACCGGCGGCAAGCGCTCCGATCTCGGCCATACTTTCTTCGAGCCGACCGTCATCTCCGGCGTCACGCCGGACATGCTGGTGACGCGCGAGGAGACCTTCGGCCCGCTGGCGCCGATCTACCGCTTCAAGACCGAGGAGGAGGCGATCGAGCTCGCCAACGCCACGCCCTTCGGCCTTGCCAGCTACTTCTACGGCCGTGACATCGGGCGCGTGTTCCGCGTCGCCGAAGCACTGGAATACGGCATGGTCGGCATCAACACCGGCCTCGTCGGCACCGATGTCGCCCCCTTCGGCGGCGTCAAGGAATCCGGCCTCGGCCGCGAGGGCTCGCACTACGGCCTCGACGAGTTCATCGAGATCAAGCTGATGATGCTCGGCGGCATCCAGTAAGCCGATTCAGTCGGCGGACATGCGAAGGGCGGTGCCGCAAGGTGCCGCCCTTTCTGCTTGCACGCCCCGTGCGGCCCCGACCGCATGAAGGTGCAGTGCGACCCGGCACGTGCCCCTCAGCGGGCCGCCACGCTCACCGGCGCCATCGACTTCAGCCCTCGCGCCGGCACGATGACAAGTTCGAGTTCGGGCCGGCCGCCGCGGCCGATGGACAGCCTCTCCGGCTCGCCGATCACCTCGAACTGGCTCTGCAACACCGCCTGCTGGCGGGCCCATGTGCCGGCGAGCGCGACGATCAGGATATCGCCGCCGCGAAAGGCGCGGGGAACCTGGCGGAAGGCGAAGCCGCGCGGGTCGGGGCCGATGACCATGACGTCGGCGCGATCGCCGACGGCGAGATCGACCTTGCCGCCCTCGTTCCATGTGAGCCCGACCACCACGGGGCCGGCGCCCTTCGTTGCACCCCTGGTGGCAAGCACGGGCCTGAGGGCGACCCAGTCGAAGGCGTCGACCGTCGGGTCCGCCCTGACGGGGACGCCGAGGCGGGTCAGCACGCCGGTGGCGCCGATGGCGCCGATGCCGAGCGACAGGACGACCGCCAGCCCGACGCACCACTTCGCCCAGACGCGCGGCGAGGGGCTCGCCTGCGGGTTCGCCACCATCCAGGCGCCGAGCAAGGGGAAGACGAAGAACCAGCCCGGCATGGGCCAGTGCGGCAGCGCCCAGCCGGACCACAGCGACTGCAGCGTGAAATAGAGGATCGTCGGGGCCGCCAGCGCCATCAGGAACAGGCGGCGCGGCTCCTTCAGCCGGCCGAGGTTCTGCGCCGCGATGGTGGCGAGCGGCACGGCAATCCAGGGAGCGAGCCAGACGAACTGCCCAGCCAGCATCTGGGCGAAGGCGGCAAGCGTCAGCCCCTGTCCGCCGCCCCTGCCCGCCTGGAAGCGCAGGGAGACCCACTCGTTGGCGATGTTCCAGACGATAACCGGTGAGACGGCGAGCGCCGCCAGCACGGCGCCGGCCCAGGGCACGGGGTGGGCGAGCCAGCGGCGGTGCTCCGTCGCCAGCAGGAAGAGCGCGAGGCCGAAGACGACGAAGAGCGCCGAGTATTTCGACAGGCCGGCAAGGCCGAAGCAGAGCCCGGCGATCAGCCAGGCGGTCCAGGGCGACGGGCTTTCGTCCTCTCGCGGGAAGAACAGCCGCGCCAGGGCCAGAACGCCGCCGGCGAGGAAGAACAGCAGCGGTCCGTCCGGCACGATCCAGGTGCCGGGAGAGGCCAGGAAGAACAGCGAGGCGTTCAGCGCCAGGACCGCCCAGACGGCCGGCCAGCCGCCGAACAGCCGCTCGGTCAGACGGAACATCAGCCAGGACGTGCCGGCAAAGAGCGCGATGAAGGGCAGCCGCACCGCCCAGTTTGTGCCGATGACGAGAAGGGACACATGGGCCAGCCACAGGTGCAGCGGCGGATGGTCGAAATAGGACAGCGCCAGCCGGCGCGCCTGCCCCAGCGTGTAGCTCTCGTCCACGCCGAAGCCGAGCAGGGCGGCGAAGACGATGCGCAGCGCCGTGAAGCCGAGGATGACGATGATCGCCGCCCGCGCGGGATCGTCAGGCAGGCGCGCGAAAGGCTTGTCGGTGGCGGAGGCGGACGTCATGGCGTCGGGTTAGCAGAGCGGCGCGGCGAATGCACCCGCGCCGCCCTCAGGCCCGCTGGCGATAGCTCTGCATCGCATCGCTCCCCGACTTTACGCCGAACAGGACGAAGGTCAGACCGACCAGCCGCGTCACGATGAGGCCGTGGGTGAGGAAGAAGCGGCGGACGGCCGGAAGCCCTGCGACGGCGACCAGGATGATGTCGGCGAGGATGAAGCCGAGGAAGGCCACCAGCATCACGAAGGGCGCGAGGTCCCAGGTCAGCAGGCCGGAATAATGCCCGACCAGCACGGTGAACATGGCCACGGACACCGGATAGGCCTTCGGGTTGGTCACCCCGAAGATCAGGCCGGCCGCCAGCGGGTGGCGGCCGCCGATCACGGTGGTTCCGGAGGCCTCCCGCGCCATGAGCGCCCTCACCCCGAGAAAGATCAGGTAGGCACCGCAGACGAGCCCGAGGATCTCGAACAGGAGGGGACCCAACTGGTTGACGCCGACGATGGCGGCCAGCGCCAGCGTCCCCCACAGCACGTCGCCGACGAGATGGCCGGTGACGAACCAGGTGCCGGACACGCGTCCGTCCTTCGCCGCCAAGGCGAAGAGCGCAAGGAAGGCTGGACCTGGGGTGAGCACGTAGATCATCGCGGCCGCGATGGTGGCGAAGAAGAGGCCGATGGTCATGGCAGGGCGACTCGCTGCAGGAACGCGCCCAGCCCACCATGTCCGGCGCGGTGCGTCAAAGCGCCTGGACGGCGGCGGCCGCATGACGGCACGCGCACGTTGTTCTACACTTAATACAGAAAAGCACGCCGTCAGGGGAATGCCATGATCGTCGTCATCTTCGAAGTGCAGCCGGCCGAAGGGCAATTGCCCGGCTACATGGACCACGCCGCACGGCTGCGACCGGAGCTCGAGGCGATCGACGGCTTCCTCTCGGTCGAGCGGTTCCAGAGCCTGACCGATCCCGCGAAGCTCCTGTCGCTGTCGTTCTGGCGCGACGAGGAAGCGGTGAAGGCCTGGCGCAATCACGCCATGCACAGGGCGACGCAGGCGGCGGGGCGGGACGGGATGTTCGCAGGCTACAGGCTGCGCGTCGCTCAGGTGATACGCGACTACGACATGGCGGAGAAACGGGCCGAAGCCCCCGCCGACAGCCGGGAACGCCACCACGCCTGAGCGCGGTGGCGCCTCCGTCCGTCAGTTCTGCAGCTTGATGTTTGCGGTATCGATGATCTTCTTGAACTTCGCCATCTCGGTGACGGCCTTCTCGCGCATCTGATCGGGCGTCGATGGCGTCGATTCGGCGCCCATTTCCTCGAAGCGCTTGATGACGGCCGGCTCGGCGAGAACTTCCTGCAGCGCCTTCGACAGGCGCTCGGTGATCTCCTTCGGCGTGCCCTTCGGCGCCACGAAGCCGTTCCACGAGGTGATGTCGAAGCCCGGCAGGGTGTCGTTCAGCGGCGGAATCTCCGGCGCGATGGTCACCCGCTTCAGCGAGGTGACGGCAAAGCCGCGGAGGGTGCCGGCCTTGTAGTGCGGATAGGGCGAGGTGAAATTGTCGAAGGAAAGCTTCACTTCGCCGGTGAGGAGCCCCTGCACGAGGCCCGCCGACGAGCGGAACGGCACATGGGTCATGCGGGTGCCGGTCAGCTGCATGAACAGCTCGGCGGAGAGATGGATCGACGTGCCGATGCCCGACGAGCCGAAATTCTCCTTGCCCGGGTTGGCCTTCAGATAGGCGATGAACTCCGGCAGCGTCTGGGCCGGCACCGAGGGGTGGACGCACATGAAATTCGGCTGCGCCGAGGACAGCGACAGGAACTCGAAGTCGTCCATCGGCTTGAACGGCAGGCGATCGCCATAGAGATTCGGGTTGATGCCGTGATTGGCGATCGTCGTCATGCCGATCGTGTAGCCGTCATTGGCCGAGCGGGCGATGGCCGCGACGCCCACATTGCCGCCGGCGCCCGCCTTGTTCTCGATAACGAAGCTCTGGCCGAGCTTGGCGAGCAGCCGTTCGGTCACGATGCGTCCGATGACGTCCGTCGAGCCGCCGGCGCCGAAGGGCACGATCACGGTGACAGGGCGGTTCGGGTAGGCCTGCGCAAACCCTTCGCTGCCGATGAAGGGGGCGGCGAGCGTCCCCGCCGTCAGCGAGAGCACAGTTCGCCTGTCGATAGTCTTGGTCATGGTTCCTCCTGGGAGATTTGAATCGCGCGGCTTCACGGCCGTCTTGGCCGGGAAACTAGCACGGCCCGCCGTTCACGCAACGGTGAAGCGGCGCGGCAATCCAGCGATCAGGAGAATGAGCCGGCCGCGGTCTCGGCCGGCGCAGGTGTCAGGTCATGGACCGGAGCTGACGCGGCAGCGCGGCGAGATCGGCCTCAAGCTCGCCGATGCGGGCACGCAGGGCCGATTCCGCCTCGGTTCGGTTGGTGAACTCGGCCTCGTCGACGACGAATTTCTCGCCGCGGAAGAGGCCGGACTTCTTCACCTTCACGCCGTTGGTCCTCAGATCGTCGAGCAGCTTCTGGGCCGCGGTGATCTTGGCGTTGATGGCGTTGTTGTGCTCAAGGGCCGTCGCCCGGTCACGCTCGCGCTGGGAATCGGCAAGGCGCGCGTTGCGCGCATCAATGCGCGCCCGGTAGTCGGCGGCCTCCAGATATTCGGTGCGCTGGCAAACGACCAGGAGCGAGGCGGTGGTGCCGGCGGCCCAGCCGAGGCCGAAGGCGCCGAGTACCGCTTCGGCCTCGCGCCGGTTACCCTGGCGCACGACCTTCTGATGCTCGTGGTAGGTCAGGCTCTTGTCCAGCGGAACGACCATCTTGATCTCCCACTGGTCCTCGTTGAGCGAGGCGATCAGCTGGTCGAGACGGGACGTGATCTCGGGGACGTCGACCGTCACGGCGCCGAGGCTCCACTCCTTGTCGCCCTCCGTCTTGGTCCAGTTGGGGAACAGGTCGACGGTGAATTGCTTGGTCTCGATCCACGGGATCATGGCTGTTGAACTCGTCGGCAGGGAGGTCGCGGAAACGGGGGGCGTGGCGGGGAAAGGCTGCAGGCGCGAGGCCGGAACGGCGAGCGCGGGCGGCTCGGGAGAGAGTTCCGGCTCGGCGGGCGTGTCGACCGGGGCGGTCACGATCAGCGGATCAAGGACGACAGGCGGCGGCGCGGCGGGCACGACCGGCGAGCCCATCGGCGGATCCGGCCGGTCGAGGCTGAAGCCGTCGAGGGCGGCCGCCAGTTCGTCGAGCTTTGCGCGATCGTCCGGCGCCAACTCAACGGCCGGGACGTTCGCGGGCGCCGCCACTGGTTGCAAGTCCGTCGAGGTAGCGGGTCCAGATCGCGTCGTGGTCTCGTCCGAGCTCATACAGGTAGTCCCATGAGTAGATGCCGGAGGAATGCATGTCGTCGAAGCTGAGGCGGACCGCATAGTGACCGACCCGGTCGACCCCGATCAGTTGCACGTCCTTCTTGCCCCCGACGAACTTGCGCTCCGACGGTGAATGCCCCTGCACTTCCGCAGAGGGGCTCTCCACCCGCAGATATTCGGCGTCGAGGGCAAAAATGTGCCCGTCGTCGAAGGTAACCGTGAGGCGGCGCCGGTCGGCGGACAATCGCAACTCGGTCGGCCAGGCATGCTGGCGACCCGTGGCGCTTTCGACAGCGCTGATCTCCCGCATGGCCGCATCTCCCTGAGCGAGAACGTGTCGCAGAACGGAACGGAGAGGTAGACTGTTCCGCCGCGTACTTCAACGCCGCAGGGGCGTGACGAACGGCACAAGCATGCCTAAATAGAGGTCATGGCGGCCGGCTTCACGCCGGGCGGCCGGGAGGATTGCATGTTCGACGCTGCCGCCTCGGTGAAACCGGCCCCGATGATCGACCCCTTCGGGCGGTCCATCGACTATCTGCGCGTCTCGGTGACGGACCGCTGCGATTTCCGCTGCGTCTACTGCATGTCGGAGAACATGGCGTTCCTGCCGAAGAAGGACCTGCTGTCCCTCGAGGAACTGGACCGGCTCTGCTCGGCCTTCATCGCCAAGGGTGTCCGCCGGCTGCGCCTGACCGGCGGCGAGCCCCTGGTCCGCAAGGAGGTCATGACGCTGTTCCGCTCCCTGTCGCGCCATCTCGACCGGGGGACGCTCGACGAACTGACCGTGACGACCAATGGCTCGCAGCTCGCCCGCCATGCCGCCGACCTCGCCGCCTGCGGCGTCCGGAGGATCAACGTTTCGCTGGATACGCTGGATCCGGGGCGGTTCCGCGCCATTACCCGCTGGGGCGACCTCGACGCCGTGCTGAAGGGCATCGACGCGGCGCTGGCCGCCGGCATCCATGTGAAGATCAACGCGGTGGCCCTGAAGGGTGTCAACGAGGCCGAGATCGCCGATCTCGTGACCTGGGCTCACGGCAAGGGCATGGACATTTCCTTCATCGAGGTCATGCCGCTGGGTGACATCGAACCGTCCCGCCTCGACCAGTACCTGCCGCTGTCGATGGTGCGCGCTGAGCTCTCCGAGCGCTGGACCCTCACCGAGAGCCAGCACCGTACCGGCGGTCCGGCGCGCTATGTGGATGTGGCGGAGACCGGAGGGCGGATCGGCTTCATCACGCCGATGACCCACAATTTCTGCGAAAGCTGCAACCGGGTGCGGGTCACCTGCACCGGAACGCTCTACATGTGTCTCGGCCAGGAGGACGCCGCCGACCTCCGCGCGCCGCTGCGCGCCTCGGAGGCCGACGATCTTCTGTTCGCCGCTATCGACCGGGCCATCGCCCGCAAACCGAAAGGTCACGACTTCGTGATAGACCGCCGGATGCAGCGGCCTTCGGTATCAAGGCACATGAGCATGACCGGCGGCTGATAAGATTATTTCATTCGTGTACGAACAGAAGAAATAAACACGTCCGGGCGCTGCGCGAAGCTCTTACCTGCATTGCACCAGGGCTGCCGCAAGGGAAAATGCCCCTTTCGCGCCACAATCGGAAGGCTTATGCGTCCTTATACAGGAGCCCCACGAGTTAGCGGATTCGTTCCGCCACGGGCTCGATTCGCATTCAACCCCACATGCCATCCTGCGCAGCGAAGCGTCGGGCGGCCCGTCCTACTGAGGCGACCGTGATGAACTCATCATCTCCGGCGGCGCAGGCTGATCCCGTTCTTGTGCGGGAGGCCCTGCAGCAGCTTCTCCAATCGTCCTTCGTCCCGGACGGCTCCGTTCTGGCCACGATGCTGTCGCATGTCGTCGAGCGCACGCTCGCCGGCGATGGCCGCTCCATCAAGGCCTATACGATCGCCGTGGAAGCTTTCGGCCGGCCTCCCGACTTCGATCCCGACCGAGACTCGACGGTGCGCGTCACGGCCATGCGCCTTCGCACGGCACTCGACCTCTACTACGCGGGTCCGGGAGCGAACGACCCGCTGCGCATTCGTCTGGTGCCGGGGTCCTATCGTCCGATCTTCGAGCCGACCGGGATTGCGGCCGTTCCATCCTCGTCAGGCGCCCGCATCGCACCCGCCATCCCGGCCGCAGAACCGCCCGCGCGTCGCCTGCGGGTTCCCGCCCTCGCCGGCTGGCTCGCGGCGATCACCATCATTCTCGCGCTCGACGTCGCCATGACGGTCTCGCTCATGGCGTATCAGTTGCGCGGCGAGGCGGTGGTCGAACCGCAGGTCGCCAAGCCGGCGTTCAAGGGCGTCAGCACGGCCGAGAAGCCGGCTCCCCGCAGCCCCGTCTTCGACCTGATCCGGCACGACGTGCAGCGCAGTTTCGAGCAGCCGATCGACTAGGCTTTCATCGCGGGGCAGGTGCGACGCCGCCGCCCTCGACGCCGCGGCGATCTGGCGCTAGCTGAATCGCGGGGACGAAGCGACCGGAGCGCACAAGCGTGGCCAACTATGACGTGATCGTTGCCGGCATCGGCGCGATGGGATCGGCCGCGGCCTATCAACTGGCGCGCCGCGGCCAGCGGGTTCTGGGCCTCGAACGCTTCGACATTCCGCATGCGATGGGGTCGTCGCACGGGACCAACCGGATCATCCGGCTCGCCTATTTTGAACATCCCCTCTACGTGCCGCTTCTGCGCCGGGCCTATGAGCTGTGGCGGGAGACGGAAAGCGCGTTCGGCGAACAGCTCCTCTACATCACCGGCGGCATCGACGCGGGTCCACCCGCCGGGCGCGTGGTGTCGGGATCGCTCGCCGCCTGCCGGGAGCACGACCTGCCGCACGAACTCCTCGATGCGAAAGAGGCCATGCGGCGGTTCCCCGGCTTCCGCCTCGGCGCCGATCAGGTCGCCAACTTCCAGGCCGATGCGGGCTTCGTCATGAGCGAGCGCGCCATCGTCGCGCACGTCACCATGGCGATGGCGGCCGGCGCCGAAATCAGGGCGCGCGAGGCCATCCTCGGCTGGGAGCCCACCGCGGGCGGCGGCGTACGCGTGACGACGTCGCGGGGGAGCTACGAGGCCGGCCGGCTGATCCTGTCGACCGGCGCATGGATCGGCGACCACGCCGCCGATCTCGCCAGCCTCGCGGCTCCCGAACGTCAGGTGCTTGGCTGGTTCCAGCCCAGGGTTCCGGAGCACTTCGCCCTCGGCGCCTTCCCCGTCTCCATCGTCGAGACGGGTTCGACCTCCTGCTACCAGTTCCCGGTCTTCGGCGTGCCCGGATTCAAGATCGGCCTCTATCACCACCTGAATGAAACCGGCCACGCCGACAGCCTGTCGCGGGAGCCGACCGAGCAGGATGAGGCGGCGCTGCGCGCGGTCCTGCGCGAGACCTTCCCCGACGCGGACGGGCCGCTCCTCGGGCTGCGCTGCTGCATGTTCACCAACACCCCGGACGAGCATTTCATCGTCGACACCCTGCCCGGCCTGCCGCAGGTCGTCGTCGCCTCGCCCTGCTCGGGCCACGGCTTCAAGTTCGCCGGGGTGATGGGCGAGGTTCTGGCCGACCTCGCCATCTCCGGCGCCACGCGCCACGACATCTCGCTGTTCCGTCTCGACCGGTTCGCCGCCGGCGGCGGAGCCGTGCCTTGACCCCCTTCACCGCTCCCGCGGTGGATGCGGGCGCCAATCGCCGGGGCATCATCGCGATGTGCACCGCGATGGCCTGCTTCATGACCAACGACACCCTGGTCAAGCTGGTGGCGCGGGACCTGCCCTCCGGCGAGATCATCGCCATCCGCGGCGCCTTCGCCACAGTGATGGTCTTCGCCTGGCTGGTGATCGCCGGCCATGTCCGGCACATCGGCAAGGCGGCCTCGCCGCTGGTCGCCAGCCGCGCCGGGCTCGAGGCGCTGGTCGCCTTTCTCTTCATCACGGCCATCGCCGACATGCCGATCGCCGACATCACCGCCATCTTCCTCATCACGCCGCTGCTGATCACCGCTCTGTCAGGCCCTCTCCTGAAGGAACAGGTGGGCTGGCGGCGCTGGTCGGCGGTCGCTGCGGGCTTTGCCGGCATGCTGCTGGTGGTGAAGCCGGGCGGCGCCGGATTCGTCGCGGGCTCGGCCACCGCCATGGCGCTCGCCAGCGTGGTCTTCTGCGCGGTGCGCGACATGGTCACGCGCTTCATCGACCCGCGCATCCCCACCATTGTCATCACGCTGACGACCTGCGTCGCCGTCGGGGCTTTCGGCGCGGCGATGATCCCGTTCCAGACCTGGGTCCCGCCGACGCAGACCCACGTGCTCATCCTGCTCGCCGCGGCCACGGTGGTTGTCGTCGGCAATCACGCGATGATCCTCGCGTTCCGCGGCGTGGAGGTCTCGCTGGTCTCGCCGTTCCGATATTCGGTCATGGTCTGGGCCATCGTCTCGGGCATCACCGTTTTCGGTGAATGGCCAGATGCGGCGAGCTGGGCCGGCATCGCCCTCATCGTCGGGGCGGGGCTGTACACGCTTCATCGCGAGCGCGTGCGCCTGCGCGTGCGCGACGCCAAGGCGGAAGCCGAGACGACGCTGCCCTGACCGCTGCGATTGGCGTTTGTGTCCTGGCGCGCGCCCGGAGCGCAATTTTCCGCGCTCAATCCCTCGCTTTCGATCCCGATTGTCACCAGACCACTATTGTCCGCGCCGAAGCCGTGGCATAGAGAAGCCGCGGCGCTCAGGCGCCGAGCCGGTCACCGCACAACAACCGCGGGGCTGGTCAGCGGGACAGGCATGACGGGCGATCACGGCCGGCCGAGGTTTACGCTCCACCAAGCGGAGCGGACCGGCCGCCTCGGGGACCTCTTTCCTGGCGGCGCACCGGACGGGCTGGTCCGGTCGGCCGTCGCAGGGAGCGGGTTCCGATCGTCCCGGAAGGCTGCGCCCCCGCGAGGTCATGGCCTTCCAGGGAGTGTGCCCGGCATGCAGGTATTGCTTTCCATCAGCCGCGTCATCGACGCGGTGAACACCGCCATCGGCAAGGCCGTCAGCTGGCTGATCCTCGTCGCCGTCGTCATCTCGGCGGGCAATGCGATCATCCGCAAGGTGTTCTCGAGTTCATCGAACGCCTGGCTGGAAATGCAGTGGTACCTGTTCGGCGCCGTCTTCATGCTCTGCGCCGCCTGGACGCTGCTCTCCAACGAGCATATCCGCATCGACGTCGTGAACAGCCTGCTGCCGAAGCGGGTGCGCAACTGGATCGACGTCGTCGGGCACGCCCTGTTCCTCATGCCCTTCTGCATCCTGCTGCTCTATGACAGCTGGCCGTTCTTCCTGAAATCCTACCTGCAGAACGAGCAGTCGATGAATGCCGGCGGCCTGGTGGTCTGGCCGGCCAAGTTCCTGGTCGTCGCCGGCTTCGTGCTGCTCCTGTTCCAGGGCGTCAGCGAGCTCATCAAGCGCATCGCCATCATGCGCGGCGAGCTCGAGGACGTCCACGGCGGCGGCGCGCATGACATGGCGGCAGCCGAAGCGGCGCGCCTGCTTGAGGTCGCCAAGGCCCAGGGCCTGCTCGACGCGGCCAAGAAGTGACGCGTACCGGGAGAAAATCAGTGTCCATCCGTCGTTCCCTCTCGGGCGCCCTCGCCGCCGCCGCGCTCACCCTCCTTGCCCTCGCCTTCTTCGCCGAACCGGCGCAGGCGGCCACCGGGTCCGGCTTCGGCGACTTCGTCCGCGCCAACATGGCGCCGGTCATGTTCGTCGCCCTCGTCTTCTTCCTGCTGCTCGGCTATCCGGTGGCCTTCGCCCTGGCCGCCAACGGCCTGTTCTTCGCCATCATCGGCATCGAACTCGGGCTGTTCCAGCCGAACTTCCTGCAGGCGCTGCCCGAGCGCATCTACGGGACGATGAACAACGACACGCTGCTGGCGATCCCGTTCTTCACCTTCATGGGCCTCATCCTCGAGCGCTCCGGTATGGCCGAGGACCTGCTCGACACCATCGGCCAGCTGTTCGGCTCGATCCGCGGCGGGCTTGCCTATGCCGTCATCTTCGTCGGCGCGCTGCTGGCTGCGACCACCGGCGTCGTCGCCGCCTCAGTCATCTCGATGGGTCTCATCTCGCTGCCGATCATGCTGCGCTACGGTTATGACCGGCGGCTCGCCACCGGCGTCATCGCTGCCTCAGGCACGCTGGCACAGATCATCCCGCCCTCGCTCGTCCTCATCGTCATGGCCGACCAGCTCGGTCGTTCCGTCGGCGACATGTACGAGGGAGCCTTCGTGCCCGGAATGGTGCTGTCCTCGCTCTACGCGGGCTATGTGCTCCTGGTCGCGCTGCTCACGCCGAAGAACGCCCCCGGCCTGCCGAAGGAAGCCCTCCTCTACATGCAGGACGACGGCAAGCGCGGCACCTGGAAGCTCGGCATCCTCGTGCTCTTCTCGGCGTTCGTTTCCGTGTTCATCATGAACCAGACGGGCGTGAAGGGCGGCGCCGACTTCGTCATCCTGTCCATGTCGGTGGCCGTGTTGGTCGCCTTCATCGCGGCCGTCTGCAACTACTATTTCGGCGCGCAGCGGCTGATCCTCACCGTCGCCGCCACCGCGGCGCTGATGGTCGCCTACTACTTCCTCAAGCAGGGTGGCTACACGACATGGTCGCTCATCGCGGAGGCCGCCGCCTTCGGCTTCGCCTACGCGATCGTCGTCGGGGTCGTCGAGCGCTTCGCCGGCGTGAAGCTGATCTCGCCCATCGCCGAGCAGGTCACCTTCGTCATGGTGCCGCCGCTCGGCCTGATCTTCCTCGTCCTCGGCACCATCTTCATCGGCCTCGCGACGCCGACCGAAGGCGGCGCCATGGGGGCTGCAGGCGCGATGATCCTCGCCATCATGAAGCGGCGCCTGTCCTGGGACCTCGTGCGCCAGGCCAGCGAGTCCACCGCCAAGCTGTCGGCCTTCGTGCTGTTCATCCTGGTCGGCGCACGCGTCTTCTCGCTGACCTTCTACGGCGTCAACGGCCACGTCTGGGTCGAGCACCTGCTCGTGTCGCTGCCGGGCGGCCAGGCAGGCTTCCTGATCGTCGTCAACATCATGGTCTTCCTGCTGGCCTTCTTCCTCGACTTCTTCGAGCTGGCCTTCATCGTGGTTCCGCTGCTCGGCCCGGCCGCCGAAAAGCTCGGCATCGACCTGATCTGGTTCGGCGTGATCCTGGCCGTCAACATGCAGACGAGCTTCATGCACCCGCCCTTCGGCTTCGCGCTCTTCTACCTGCGATCTGTGGCGCCGAAGGAGCCCTATACGGACAAGGTGACGGGCCTGCGCATGGAGCCGGTCACCACCATGCAGATCTACTGGGGCGCGGTGCCCTTCGTGGTCATCCAGTGCATCATGGTGGCGCTGGTGATCACCTTCCCGGGCATGGTGCTGCACTACAAGGGAACCGCCTCCACGGTGGACCCGTCCAAGGTCGAGATTCGCATCGAGCTTCCGGGCCTCGGAGGCGGCGGCCTGCCCGGCCTCGAAGGCCCGGGCGGCCTGCCAGGGCTCGGCGCGCCTCCCGGACTTGGCGCACCTCCCGGACTTGGCGCGCCTCCCGGCCTCGGTGCGCCTCCCGGTCTCGGCGGACCGCCGCCAGGCCTCGAGCCGCCGCCGCCGCGCAACTGACGTCAACCGGGCCGCGACACGGGTCGCGGCCCGTGTCTTTTCGGTCCTAGACGGCCGCCCGCCGCAGCCTTATCGAGGCAGGGTGGAGTGACCGATGCGCCTTGCGATCTCGCCCCTGTTCCGCATGATGGCCGTCGCGGCCGTCGCGCTGGTACTGGCCGGCTGCGCCAGCCAGCCGCGCCTGCCGTCGGTGCAGCGCCACGAGACCGCAGAGGCGACTTTCCTAGGGATTCCCGATGCCCGGTTCTCACTGACCGGCAACGCCGAACTGCTCGCCCAGATGTTCCTGGCCGCCGAGCGGCGGCAGCAGATGTCTGGGATGACCGGCACCCAGCACATGCTGGCGATCTCCGGCGGCGGCGAGAACGGCGCCTTCGGTGCCGGCCTTCTCTACGGCTGGACGGAACGTGGCGACCGCCCGCAGTTCCGCCTCGTCACGGGTGTCTCCACCGGCGCGCTGACGGCGCCCTTCGCCTTTCTCGGCAGTCGCTACGACGAGCAGTTGAAGGCCGTCTACACGACCGTCCAGCGGGACAATATCGCCCAGCTCCTGCCGATCCTCACCATTCTGGGCAGCGATTCCGCCGCCGACAGCCGCCCGCTCGCCAGCCTGATCGCCACCTACATCACGCCCGAAATGGTCGCCGAGATCGGCCGCGAGTACCAGAAGGGCCGCCTGCTGCTGGTCGGCACCACCAATCTCGACCTCGGGCAGCCGATCGCCTGGAACATCGGCGCCATCGCCGTCAGCAACCATCCGGCCAGGGTCCAGGCCATTCGCGACATCCTGCTGGCCTCGGCCTCCGTTCCCGGCGCCTTCCCGCCGGTCATGATGGACGTGATGGTCGGCGGCACCCGCCGGCAGGAGATGCATGTCGATGGCGGCGCCACGACACAGGTCTTCCTCTATGCGAGCAATACGCCGCTTCGACTGGCCCCGGCATACGTCAGGCGGACGCCGCGCGTCGCCTGGATCATCCGCAACGGGCGGACTCAGGAACTGCACGACGAGGTCAAGCGCGGTCTGGTCCAGATCGCCGCGCGCTCCATCTCGACCATGATCTCGGCAAACGCCATCGGCGACATCTACCGGATGTACCTGGTCACCCAGCGCGACCGGGTCGACTTCAACCTCGCCTATATCTCCAGCCGCTTCACAGTGCCCTACGACAAGCCCTTCGACCCCGTTTACATGAACGCGCTGTTCGCGTTCGGCCGCAGCGAGATTCTGGCGAACACGCCCTGGCTGAAGCGCCCGCCGGGCTACACGCCCTGACCGCCGTCAGCGCGGCCGCAGGAGATCGCCGATCCGCCTGATGGCATCGGCGCGGGCGGCCGGATCGGTGCCGACCATGGCGCGTCCCGAACCATCCGCCGTATAGGCCAGACCGCTGCGCTCGCGCGGCCGGGAGGCGGGATCGTCGAAGCCGTGGAAGGCGCCGGGATAGGTGACGAGGTCGGCGCGCGCGCCGGCGGCCCGCGCCGCGGCCACGAAATCGCGGCAGGGACCGGGCGGCGTCCAGTTGTCGGCCTCGCCGACGAGAATAGTCAGTGGCACGCGGGGAAAGAGGCTACGGCCGAGCGGCGTGCGGCAGCCCGGATAGAAGGCCACGGCCCGGGCGAAGTCCGGACGGCCATCGGCCGGGCGCCGGCTGTCGGACAGGGCATAGAGCACCGTCGAGCCGCCGTTCGACCAGCCGATCAGGACGATCCGGTCGGCGCGGATGTCGGCGCGCCCCTGCAGGAAGGCCCGCGCCGCGGCGACATCGCTGGCCCGCTCGCGTCCGGGCCGCACGCTGCGGTCCGCGACGGAACATTGAGACCCGAGGCCGCGCGATCCGAAACTGTCCGGCAGCAGCACGGCGTGCCCCTGCCCCACCCAGCGATCGGCCCAGTCGCGGTGGCGGCGCGCGAGGGCGCCCCGGCCGTTGTCACGCCCGCCGCAGCCGTGCAGCGCCACGATGGCGGGAAAGGGCCCCTGACCGGCGGGCAACAGCAGCCCGGCCTCGATCGAGACGCCCTCGGCGTTGGTGAAGCGGACGGAGGTTTCAGCCGAAGCCGGCACCGTGACGGTCAGCGCCATCGCCACCACCCATCGCCGCGCCAGTTGCATGTGTCTCGTCCGCCGGTGCGGTCGCGGCCGGGCGATGCGCTCGCCCGGCCACAATTGTCGATCAGCCTAGGCGCGTGCGCGCATGCGGATCATGAAGGAGTCGAAGGTGTACTCGGCAACCTGGAACCAGAGATATTCCTCGTTGCGGAAGGCCACCGTATTGTCGAGCACCCGCTTGAACCACGGGTTCTGCGCTGCAACCTCGGTATAGAGCTCGTTCGCCGCCTTGTAGCAGGCCTCCAGGACCTCCAGCGAGAAGGGCCGGAGCTGGGTGCCCTGGGCGACAAGGCGACGCAGAGCGGCCGGATTGGCCGCGTCGTAGCGGGCCTGCATCCAGGTCCCCGCCTGGTAGGCGGCGGCATCGAAGGCGGCCTTGTAGTGCTTCGGCAGTTGCTCCCACTTGGCGGTGTTCGCCATGGTCTGGAGCTGGGCGCCGCCCTCCCACCAGCCGGGGTAGTAGTAGTAGGGCGCCACCTTGGCGAAGCCGAGCTTCTCGTCGTCGTAGGGGCCGACCCATTCCGCGGCGTCGATCGTGCCCTTCTCCAGCGCCGGATAGATGTCGCCGCCGGCGATCTGCTGCGGCACGACGCCGAGCTTGGTCAGGATGCGGCCGGCAAAGCCGCCGACCCGGAACTTCAGGCCGTTGAGGTCGCCGACCGTCTTGATCTCCTTGCGGAACCAGCCTCCCATCTGGGTGCCGGTATTGCCGCAGGCGACGGCCCGGATGTTGAAGGACTTGTAGAACTCGTTCAGCAGGTCGGTGCCGCCGCCCTCGATGAACCACGCGTTCTGCATGCGCGGATTGAGGCCGAAGGGCAGCGCCGTGCCGAAGGTGAAGGTCGGGTCCTTGCCGACATAGTAGTAGGACGCGGTGTGGCAGCACTCCACCGTGCCGCTGGAGACGGCATCCATGGCCTGCAGGCCGGGGACGATCTCGCCGGCTGCGAAGGGCTGGATGATGAAGCGGTTGTCGGTGATCTCGGCGAGCCGTTTGGCGAAGACCTCCGAGACGCCGTAGAGCGTATCCAGCGATTTCGGGAAGCTCGACGTCAGGCGCCAGCGCACCTCCGGCATGGACTGGGCGACGGCGGGCGAGGCCACCGCCGCGGCGGCGAGGCCTGCGCCCGCTGCCTTGACGAAATTTCGGCGTTGCATGGGAGTTCCCTTCCTTACGGTTTCCTCTGCCGGGCTCGTGCAGGTCGTTCGGGTGCCTGCGATCTGATGGACCGGCTTGAGGATCAGACAGCCGCGCCGAGGCGATCCGCATCGGGGAAAACACGCAGTCTGTGGCCAAAATTGCACGTCGCGGGCCGCAATCCCCCGCCGGCAACGAAAAACCCCGGCGGATTGCTCCGCCGGGGCGATGTCTCGTCGACAGGATCGTGATCAGCCGCGGGCGCGGGCGCGGATCATGAAGGTGTCGTAGGTGTACTCGGCCACCTGCCACCACAGATACTGCTCGCCGCGGAAGGCCATGGTCGAATCCAGGATCTTCTTGAAGTCGGCATTGGTGGCGGAGGTCTCGGCGTTCACCTCGTTGGCCGCCTTGAGGCAGGCCTCGAGCACCTCCAGCGAGAAGGGACGCAGCTGCGTGCCGGCAGCGACGAGCTGGCGCAGTGCCGCCGGGTTCTGGGCGTCGTAGCGCGCCTGCATCCACGTGTTGGCGTGGTGTGAGGCGTTGAGCAGGATCGCCTTGTAGCTGGCCGGAAGCGCGTTGTACTTGGCGACATTGAACATGTTGTGGAGCATGGCCCCACCTTCCCACCAGCCGGGATAGTAGTAGAACGGCGCCACCTTGTTGAAGCCGAGCTTCTGGTCGTCATAGGGGCCGACCCACTCGGCCGCATCGATCGTGCCCTTCTCCAGCGAGGGATAGATGTCGCCGCCGGCGACCTGCTGCGGCACGACGCCGAGCTTCTGCAGGGCGCGGCCGGCAAAGCCGCCGATGCGCATCTTCAGGCCCTGGAGGTCGGCGACCGTCTTGATCTCCTTGCGGAACCAGCCACCCATCTGGCAGCCGGTGTTGCCGGCCGGGATCGCATGGATGTTGTGCTTGGCGTAGAAGGCGTTCATCAGCTCCATGCCACCGCCCTGGAACTGCCAGGCATCCTGCATGCGCGAGTTCAGGCCGAAGGGAACGGCGGTGCCGAAGGCGAAGGTCGGGTCGATGCCGACATAGTAGTAGGACGCCGTGTGGCAGCACTCCACCGTGCCGTCACGCACCGCCTGCATCGCCTGCAGGCCGGGAACGATTTCACCGGCGGCGAAGACCTGGATCTGGAACTTGTTGTCGGTCATTTCCGCGACGGACTTCGAGAAGACCTCGGCGGCGCCGTAGATGGTGTCGAGCGACTTCGGGAAGGATGACGTCAGACGCCATTTCACTTCCGGAGCGGTCTGGGCGATCGCCGGTGCGGCGACAGCGGATGCGGCGGCGGCAACCGACGCGGTCTTGATGAAAGTGCGGCGCTCCATGAGCTTCATTCTCCCTTTAGGTCCCACAATGGAAAAATCCGGTCCGTTCTTGGACTCGTTGGCGCGGACAGAACCACAATTCGCCGCAGCATGCCAGCATTGACGCTGGGCTGTTTCCCGCTTTCTGCATGGCTAAGTAGTTATCCTTAACGCATACGAGCCGGCGCCCCGCCCCGGCATGCCCCCCTTGACCTCGTGCCTTCCTCGGGGATGGTAGGCGTCCCTCGCATCCAGCCATCCCCAGCGGAGCTATCAGCCATGGCGAAAGTCGCTTTCCTCGGTCTCGGCGTCATGGGCTACCCCATGGCCGGCCACCTCAGGGCCAAGGGCGGCCATGACCTGACCGTCTACAACCGCACCTTCGCCAAGGCCGAGGCCTGGGTGACGCAGCATGGCGGTACCGCCGCGAAGACGCCGAAGGACGCGGCGGTCGGTCAGGACTTCGTCTTCGCCTGCGTCGGCAATGACGACGACCTGCGCGCCGTGACGATCGGGCCGGACGGGGCGTTCCAGGCCATGGCGAAGGGGACGATCTTCGTCGACAACACCACCGCTTCCGCCGATGTTGCCCGTGAACTGCAGGCGAAGGCCGCGGCGCTCGGCATCGGCTTCGTCGACGCTCCGGTCTCGGGCGGTCAGGCCGGCGCCGAGAATGGCGTTCTCACCGTCATGTGCGGCGCCGAGGAGGCCGACTACGCGAAGGCCGAGCCGGTTATCGCGGCTTTCGCGCGCGCCTGCCGCCGCCTCGGCGGCCCCGGGGCCGGCCAGCTCGCCAAGATGGTCAACCAGATCTGCATCGCCGGGCTCGTCCAGGGACTGTCCGAGGGCTTGCACTTCGCCCGCAAGGCCGGGCTCGACATCGAGCAGCTCGTCGACGTCATCTCGAAGGGCGCTGCCGGCTCCTGGCAGATGGAAAACCGCCACAAGACGATGAACCAGGACAAGTTTGATTTCGGCTTCGCCGTCGACTGGATGCGCAAGGACCTGTCGATCTGCCTCGCGGAAGCGCGGCGCAACGGCGCGAAGCTGCCGGTAACCGCCCTCGTCGACCAGTTCTACGCCGAGGTGCAGACCATGGGCGGCGGCCGCTGGGACACGTCCAGCCTCTTCGCCCGCCTCGAGCGGAAGTGAACGGACGGACGCGAACGGAGCCGGACGGTAAACGGGTCGGAAATCACCCCTGACCAGAGAGGGCCGCAGGACGATCCTGCGGCCCTCTGCCGTTTCATGATCAGCCGCGCGGCCTTTCGCCCGGGCGTCGCGGAGGCGGCGCCTGACGCTGTGGAGCGGCACGCTGGGGCGGCGCCATGCGCTGGGGCGGCGGCTGGAACTGGCGCTGGGGTGGCGCCATGCGCTGCGGCGGCGGCTGGAACTGACGCTGCGGCGGCGCCATCCGCTGCGACGGCGGCTGGAACTGCCGCTGCGGCGGCGCCATGCGCTGGGGCGGCGGCTGGAACTGCCGCTGCGGCGGCTGACCGCGCCGGCCGCCCATACCATCGGGCGCGCCCACGCGGCCCCCACCGGGTTGGCCGATGCGGCCGTCGGGACGGCGACCGTCAGGCTGCACGAAGCGGCCGTCAGGGCGTCCACCATCGGGGCGGCCGATGCGGCCGTCGGGACGGCGACCGTCAGGCGGCACGAAGCGGCCGTCAGGGCGTCCACCATCGGGGCGGCCGATGCGGCCATCGGGACGCCGGCCGTCGGGTTGCACGAAGCGGCCGTCAGGGCGTCCACCGTCGGGGCGGCCGATGCGGCCATCGGGACGACGACCGTCAGGCTGCACGAAGCGGCCGTCAGGGCGTCCACCATCGGGGCGGCCGATGCGGCCATCGGGACGACGACCGTCAGGCTGTACGAAGCGGCCGTCAGGGCGTCCACCATCGGGGCGGCCGTCGGGACGCCGGCCGTCAGGCTGCACGAAGCGGCCGTCAGGGCGTCCACCATCGGGCCGGCCGAAGCGGCCATCAGGACGCCGACCATCGGGCTGGATGCCGCGCCCATCGGGCTGGCCGAAACGGCCGTCCGGTCGACGACCATCCGGCTGAACGAAACGCCCGCCTGGGCCACCGGGAAGGAGAGCGCCGCCGGGCGAGCCGGGCAAGGGTCTGCCGGTACCGGGTCCGCCGGGGCCGCCTGGCCGAACGAAACCGGGACCACCACCAGGACCAGGACGCCCGATGCCTGGACGCGGACCGACGGGCGGACGGATCACCACGGGCTCGCGGCGCGGCCGCACGAAGCGATGAACGACGATGGGGGCTGCGATCAGCGCGGCGGCGCCGACCATCGGGAGCACGCCCCACTGCGGCGGAGGCGGAGGCGGCAGGACATAGACCGGCGCCACCGGCGGCCCGAGGTAGTACGGGGCGACGATCACCACGTCGTCATAGAAGGAGGGCGGCGCCTCCTCCCAGTAGTCCGGTTCGTAGACGACCTCGACCTCCGGCAGGGGCGGCGGAATGTCATCGTAGATCACCTCGTCGAAGGCCGGCGGCGGCGCGACCGGCGCGGACAGGCGGCCGAGGCGCAGGCGCGCTTCCTCGGCATGCGGCCCCCGCGGATAGGTCCGCAGATAGGTCCAGTAGGCCTGCGGCGAGTTCGTCCGCACCGTGCGCCGCCACACATGCGCCTCGCGCTTGGTGGCCAGCAGGCGCTTGACGCGCTGCGCCAGCGGATCGCCCGGGTAGACCCTCAGGAAGGCCTGGTAGCCCTCGATCGTGTCGCGCTCGATGGCGAGGGCGTAGGCTTCCTGCGCCGACAGCCCTTCCATCGGCCGTTCCGCCGCGGGCGGCGGGGGCGGCGGGGTCGTGCCCGTCGGCTGTTCCTCGCCGGCGTTCAGCACCGGAACGGGAGGCGCGAGGCGGGCCGTCTCCCAGGGCGTGTCGCGGCCGTTGGTCAACTGGTGAACGCGCAGGCGGGCGCGGGCCATCGCCTGGTCCACCGGCAGGCCGGGGGCGCTGAGCTGCTCGGCCAGCGCCGTGGCGAAGTGCCCGTAGGCCGCGTCGTTCGGCGCGGAAACGGCGCCGGGGGCGGCCGCCGAGGCGATCAACAGGCCGGGGGCGGTGTCCAGCAGTCCGATGCCCGGACGCACCGGCACACCGACATCGGCAAAGGGATGCTGGCGCGAAACGTCGAGCAGGACGAGCTTGGCGCGGGAGGGGATGGCGGCCAGCGCGCGCACCACGTCATTGAGGCGGATACCGCCGATCGGCACGTCGCTCTCGCCCTGGATCACCGCGTCGGACGGCAAGAGATAGCTGTCGCTCTCATGCTGCAGGCCGAGGCCGGACAGATAGACGACGGCGACGGTGTCGGGGCCGGCCTCGCGCAACTGGGCGATGAAATTGGCGATGGCCTGACGGAGTTCGGCCTGGGGCAGGTCCGCGCCCTCGACGGTCGAGAAGCCGAGATCGCGCAACGTGCGCGCCATGAGGCCCGCATCGTTCAGGGCATTGGGCATGGGATTGGTCTGATAGGCACCCGTACCGAGAACCAGCGCAAGGCGTGTTTCGGTCTGGGCATGGGCCGATGCGATCATCAGCATCGAGGCGGCGAGAAACCCGAGGAAACGGCGGACCATGCAAGACCTCCAGACCGGGCAACGCCCGGCGAACCACGGCAAGGATGATGCCGGGAAAACGGGGCGGAATATAGACTGCCTACGCCCCCGGCCCGCCCGGCGTCTTGCGCAGGATCAAACGCGTTGCCGCACTGCGGCCCTGAGCACCGGCAGCAGGTCGGAATCGAACCAGGGATGGCGCTTCAGCCAGCCGGAATTGCGCCATGACGGGTGGGGCATAGCGAAGACGGCGGGAATGGCGCCCGCCTCGAGGATGGCCCGCCAGTTGGCGACGGTTTCCGTGAGCGAGGGGCGCCGCAGGCCGCCGAGGCCCAGCCTGTCGAGATGGTAGGCCTGCGCTGTGGCGCCGACGGCAAGCACCAGGTCGATCTGCGGCATGGCGGCCATCAGTCGGTCGTGCCAGGCGGCGCGGCACTCGCGGCGCGGCGGCAGATCGCCGCCCTTGGCATCGTGCCCCGGAAAGCAGAATCCCATGGGCACAATGGCGATCCGGTCGCGATCATAGAAGGTCGCCGCGTCGATCCCCATCCACGCGCGCAGCCGGTCACCGGACGGATCGGTGAACGGGCGACCCGAGGCATGGACCCGGGTTCCCGGCGCCTGTCCGGCGATGAGGATGCGCGCCGTCGCCGAGGGCCAGGCGACGGGACGCGGTTCGTGCGGCAGCGGCGTTCCGCGCGGGGTCTCCACGCAGATGCGGCAGGCGGCGATGGCGCGTGTCAGGTCGGTCAGGCTCTCCACGCGCCCTGTCTATCACGCCGATGCGCTGGGCCGCGCGGCCATGGCGGCATGCCAGCGCTTCAGGTCGACGAAGTCGTCCGGCACGGCGACCCGAGTCGGCTTGAGGAAGTCGATGCCGATCATGCCGGTGATGTCGGCATTGGTGAAGCGGTCGCAGCAGATGAAGTCGCGCCCCTTTAGATGGCGGTCGAGGAAGGCGAGTTCATCGATGATGCGTCCCTTGTTGACCTCGCCCCATTCCCTCACCTGCGGCACCTCCATCGCGGCCATGGCCGGATGCAGGTGGCGGAAGGCCGAGGCGATGGTGGAGAGCAGGTTCAGCTCCATGCGGCGCGACCACATCTCGATCTCGCCGATCTCCTTCGGCGTGCGGCCGAACAGGTTCGGCTCCGGGTGCAGCGCCTCGATGTAGCGGCAGATGGCCACGGATTCGCACAGCACCGAGCCGTCGTCGAGTTCCAGAGCCGGCGTGCGCTGGCGCGGATTGACGGCGGCGTAGCTCTCAGACTTCTGCTCCATCTTGCCGAGGTCGATGGTCACCTTTGGGATGTCGATGCCCTTCTCGGCGAGAAAGACGCGCACGCGGCGCGGATTGGGGGCAAGCGGCGTGTCGTAGAGCTTCATGGCGTTTCCTCCTCCGGAGATGCTTGTTGTCGTGTAACAGCACCATGGGAGAAGGAACCGGTCAAGCCAGCGAGACGGCAGCAGACCAGACCCCCGCGGGACTCTGGTCGAAGGGTCAGCGGCGCGGTCCGAACAGCGCCCGGCGCAGCGCGCCGACGTTCTGGGCCTCGACCGGGGCCGGGGCTTCCTCGGCCAGCGGCACATGCGGCTGGGCGGCGAGCGAGGGGCTGGCGATGGCCGGCAGGGCCTCCATCACGCGCTCGGAGGGGAAGGTCACCGTCACCT
Source organism: Phreatobacter aquiterrae (assembly GCF_053471285.1). NCBI lineage: Bacteria > Pseudomonadati > Pseudomonadota > Alphaproteobacteria > Hyphomicrobiales > Phreatobacteraceae > Phreatobacter > Phreatobacter aquiterrae. Next base: position 145,904 of record NZ_JBJPHW010000002.1, read on the forward strand.
CGGTGCCGACGCGCACCGTCGACTTCAGCGTGAAGGTGCCGCCGTGCATGGAGACGAGCCCTTGGACGATGGGAAGCCCAAGGCCCGTGCCCTGCTCGGCGCTCTTGATGGCGTTCGACCCCTGGCCGAAATTCGACAGGACGATGGGGATCTCGTCCTCGGGAATGCCGGCCCCGGTGTCCTTCACCGACACATATTGTCCGCCCGAGGCAGTCCAGCCGACCTTCAGCGTGATCTCTCCGCCAGCCGGGGTGAACTTGATGGCGTTCGACATCAGGTTCAGCACGATCTGACGGATGGAGCGCTCGTCGGCCCACAGTTTCGGCATGTCGGGCTCGAAACGCTCGACGATGGTGACGCCCTTGTTCTTGGCGCGCACCTTGAGCAGGTGGTGGCAGTCCTCGACCACGAAGGCGAGCGTCAGCGCCTCCTCGTTGAGGTCGTAGCGCCCCGCCTCGATCCGCGACAGGTCGAGGATCTCGTTGATCAGCGACAGGAGGTGCTGCCCCGAGGAGTGGATGTCGCCGGCATATTCGGCATATTGCGGCGAGGAATGCGGCCCGAACATCTCGCCCTTCATCACCTCGGAGAAGCCGAGGATGGCGTTAAGCGGCGTGCGCAGCTCGTGGCTCATCTGGGCGAGGAACTGCGACTTGGCGACATTGGCCATCTCGGCATTGCGCCGCGCCTCGTCGGAATTGGTCTTGGCGGTCTCCAGCTCGCCGATCAGCGCGTCCTTCTCGGCCCGCGCCTCGATGGTGGCGAGGTTGGTCTGGTAGAGCCGCGCCGAGATGATGGCGAAGAACAGCAGCGTTCCCACCGCCATGGCCGCGAGAACCGCGCCCTGCATGCCGTGCAGCAGCAGGAAATAGGCGATCACCACCACCGCGACAGGCAGCGAGGAGGCGAAGACGGCGACCGGAACGGTCGAGCCGATCATCGCGGAGACGGCGACGACGATCAGCATGCCGACCAGCAGGAAGGTGCTGGCCTCCGCCGCAGCCGAGCGCATGACGATCATCAGCGCCAGCACCCAGGCAAGGCCCAGGACTGTCTCGGCGAGGACGAAACGCATGCGCCATGACTGGAGGTCGGCCTTGTCCGGCGGCACCTTCAGGAAGGCGCGGGCCATGAGAACGCAGAAGCCGTGGGAGGCGAGCACCACGCCGCCGCCTGCAGCCCCCATGACGGGATTGGTGACCCAGCCGGCAACCCATCCGGTGGCGACAGCGATGAGGGCGACGGCGATTCCCGCGGACAGCTTGTTCTGCGCGAAGACGCGCATCAGTTCGTATTCGAACGAGCGCTTCGTGCCGGTGGTGGACGTCAGGCGGTCGCGCGCGTCGCGAACCTGGCGCACGACGCGCTTGCGGCTCTGGGCGTGCTCGCGCGCGCGCTCGGCTTGCCGCTCCTCGGCCCGCCCGTCTGCCGCCTCAACGCCCATGCCAGGGCACCTCTCCAACGCAACGCCACAACGTCCGAAATGTGGCAGGATTTGATTAACGGCGGGTCGAAATCCATGGTAAACGAACCATGAACGTCGCGTCCCGCCGACGAATCGAAGCCCGACCCGCACCATGCTTGCCGGTTCCCTGCTGCGCTTCTCCCGCTTCCGCAGCCTGCGGCCCAACCGTGCCTTTCTCTGGCTCGCGCTGGCGGTGGCCGCTGTCACCGCCCTCGCCGTCTGGCAGGCTCTGCATGGCGGCAAGCCGGGCCTGACGATCAACGGCCACGCCCGCATCGTCGACGGCGACAGCCTGGTGGTCGCCGGCGTCGAGATCCGCCTCTTCGGCATCGACGCGCCGGAACTCTTCCAGCGCTGCACGCGGGAGGGACGGGAGGTGCGCTGCGGACGGGAATCGGCGCGCTCCCTGATTGCGCTGGCCGCCGGCCAGCCCCTCTCCTGCGAGCGGCGGGACATCGACCGCTTCGGGCGGACCGTCGCCGTCTGCAAGGTCGATGACGTCGACCTTGGACGGGCCCAGGTCGTGGCGGGACAGGCGGTCGCCTATGGCGCCTATTACCAGGACGAGGCCGCCGCCAGGACCGCCCGGCGGGGACTGTGGGCCGGCGAGTTCGTGCGCCCGCGCGAGTGGCGCGACCGCCACCGCCCGGGCGCGTCCCCGGAGAGCTGATACCCTTCCTCTAAATGCCTCTGATCCCGTCACTTTCGGGACAAAGTAACCTTGCGTTAACCATGAATGGCCAGAGTGTGGCGGCGAGCGATGCGCCTCGCGCCCGGTTCTTCACATGGCTGCGACGCCGCTCGACCTTCTCTGGCCTGTCCTGATCGCGCTCTGCGTCTTTCTGGTTCTCGCCGGTCACGTGACCGTCGAGAGCGGACTGGTGCGCGCCAAGCACAGCGTCAACGCGGCGGCCAAGGCGCTGGTCCAGATCGGCATCGCCGTGCTGGCCGTCTGGTTCGCCGGGTTCGGCATCATGAATGCCGGCGGGCCGCTGGCGGGCGACGGGCCGTTCATGCCGTCCGACGGCGGCAGCGAGTTGATCCTCGCGATCGTCATCGCCTGTGCGGCCGCGACGCTGCTGTCCGGACCTCTCGCCGAGCGTACCACCCTGCGCGGCTATGCGGCCTTCGTTGCCGTCTTCTCCCTCGCCGTCTTTCCCGTCATCGTCCACTGGGCCTGGGCGCAGGGCGAGACGCCCGGCTGGCTGCGGGGACTGGGCTTCATCGACCTCGCCGGAGCCGGGGTCATTCACGTCGCCGGCGGCGCCGCAGCCCTCGCGGCGGCGCTGTTCGTCGGTCCCCGCACGGGCCGCTTTGCGGGAACGCGCCGCGTCCTCGTGGTCCAGAGCCAGAGCTTTCCCTTCGCGGCGCTCGGCGTGATGCTCCTGTGGCTCGGCTGGTTCGGCATCGCCATCAGCCAGGCCATGGCCGCCGGCCTCGCCCTCGCCCCGGTGGTCATCAACCTGATCCTCGCCGGCGCCGGCGCAATCCTCGCGACCTTCCTTGCCAACCAGATCCGCCCCGCCACCGTCACCGTCGTCCACATCATCCACGCGACGATCGCCGGGGTCATCGCCGCCTCGGCGGCTGCCCACCTCCTCCACCCGCTCGGAGCCATAGCCCTCGGCATCGGCGGCGCGGCGGCGAGCCTTGCCGGCACGAAGCTGCTGGAACTGATGGAGATCGACGATGCCCTTGGCCTCGCCCCGGCCCATCTGTTTGCCGGAGCTCTCGGCGTTCTCGCCGTCGCTGCCTGCCGGCCCGAGACCCTGGCGACCACGCTGGCCATCCAGACCGCTGGCCTGCTCGCCATCGTCGCATGGTCGGTCGCGGTCATGGCGGCCGCAGCCCTGGCGCTGCGCCTCGTGATGCGCGTCAGGGTCGGCGCGGAGGACGAGCGCATCGGCCTCAACGTCACCGAACACGCCATGACCACCGACGTCGCCATGCTGGTGAGCCAGCTCGGCGCCCTGACGATGAATTCAGGCTCCTTCGCCTATCTCGAGGCGGATTCAGATGGCGAACTCGGCCAGATTGCCCGCGAATACAATCGCGCCATCGACATCTTCCAGGCCCAGATCAAGGGCGTGAAGGAAAAGCTCAGCTTCGCCGAGGTGGCGGCGGAGCGTGCGAGCGATGCCAATGCCCACCTCGCCGCCGAGGTGCAGGCGCGCGACGAAAAGCTGGAGGCGGCGACGCGCGAGGTCGCTTTCCTGACCCAGGAGGTCAGCCGCGCCCTCATCGCGGTGGAGACGCTGAAGGGGGTGCGGGCCGGCCTCCTCCGGCTGATCGGCCGCACCTTCCGCCAGCCGATCGAACGCCTGCACCTGATGGCGCGGCGCGCCGCGTCCAGCCGCAACGCCGCCGACATCGATGCGCTGATCGAGGCGGCGCGGGAGGAATCGGCCCGCCTCGCCCGCCGTCTCGCCGATGTACTCGACTACGCACAGGCCTCCGCCATCGAGACGCCGCCCGCCGGAGACCAGGCACCGGTGGAGAAAATCATCGGCGAGATCAACCTGCTCTATCGCCCGCGTGCAGAGTCCGAGGGCATCAAGCTCCGCGTTGTCTGGACACCGGAGGTGTCCACCATGGTCGCCAACAGCGTCGCCATGAGGAAGATCATGGGCGAGATGGTCGGCCACGCGATCAAGACCACCTCGCGCGGCGGCATGGTCAATTTCTCCACCAAGCAGGGGGCCGCCGGTGAACTCGTCATCGACGTCACCGATTCCGGCCGCGGCGTCTCGCCCGGCGAACTGGCACATGCCCTCGACCCCCTCGGGCAGGATCAGGCCGCGCACGAGGATGGCGAACTGGGGCTCGCCCTGGTCAAGAGGCTCGTCGACTTGCATGGCGGAACGCTCACCATCCGCTCGAAGCCGGGCATCGGCACGCAGGTGCGCGCAACCATCAGGGCGGACCATCTCCGCAAGGCGCTGTCGCTGGCGAGCTGATGCGCGCCCGCCGGCGCGGCTCGCCCGCATGCCTCTCCTCTCGACCTGACCGGCCGGATGCGGCATGGTCCGCGCTCCCGCGATCCTGCGCATTGCCGAGCCGACACGCCGACCATGGCCAATCATCTCTTCGACCTCGTCCGCCTCTTCGGAACAGAGCCCGCCAAGACCTTCATCGAGACCGAGGACGGCACCGTCTTCACCTATGATGATCTCTTCGCCGCCACGGGACGCTTCGCCAACGCGCTGGTGGCGAGCGGGGTGAAGCCGGGCGACCGGGTGGCGGTGCAGGTAGAAAAATCGCCGGGGGCGATCTTCCTCTATCTCGCCTGCGTCCGCGCCGGCGCCGTCTTCCTGCCGCTCAACACCGGCTACACACTCGCCGAGATCGAGTACTTCCTGTCGGATGCGGAACCCTCACTCGTGGTCTGCGATCCGGGCAAGCGCGAGGGCATCGCCGAGGTCGCGGCGCGCACGGGCGTTCCGGCCGTCGAGACCCTCGGACGCGGCAAGGACGGCTCTCTCTGGAACAAGGCGAACGCTCAGACGCCGGTCTTCGACACGGTGTCGCGCGGCGCCGACGACCTCGCCGCCATTCTCTACACGTCGGGGACCACCGGGCGCTCGAAGGGCGCCATGCTCACCCACGACAACCTCGCCTCCAACGCCCTGACGCTGAAGGACTCCTGGAAATTCACGCGCGACGACGTGCTGCTGCACGCCCTGCCGATCTTCCACACGCACGGGCTCTTCGTCGCCACCAACACCATCCTCATGGCCGGCGCCTCCATGCTGTTCCTGCCGAAGTTCGATGCCGACAAGGTGTTCGAGCTGATGCCGCGGGCGACCTGCATGATGGGCGTGCCGACCTTCTACGTCCGCCTCGTGCAGGATGCGCGTCTCACGCCCGACGCGACGCGCCACATGCGCCTGTTCATCTCGGGATCGGCGCCGCTGCTGGCCGAGACGCACCGCGCCTTCCGCGAGAAGACCGGCCAGGCGATCCTCGAGCGCTACGGCATGACCGAGACGAACATGAACACCTCCAATCCCTATGACGGCGAGCGCGTCGCCGGCACGGTTGGCTTCCCGCTGCCGGGCGTCGAGCTGCGCGTCACCGATCCGGAGACCGGCGCTGGCGTTGCGCAGGGTGAGATCGGCATGATCGAGGTGAAAGGCCCCAACGTCTTCAAGGGCTACTGGCGGATGCCGGAGAAGACCGCCGCCGAGTTCCGCGCGGACGGCTTCTTCATCACCGGCGACCTCGGCAAGATTGACGCCGATGGCTACGTCCACATCGTCGGCCGCGGCAAGGACCTCGTGATTTCCGGCGGCTACAACGTCTATCCGAAGGAAGTGGAGACCGAGATCGACGGCATGGCCGGCGTGTTCGAGAGCGCCGTGATCGGCGTGCCCCACCCTGACTTCGGCGAAGGCGTCACGGCGGTGGTGGTGCCGACGCCCGGCGCACGGCTCGACGAGGGCGCGATCCTGACCGCGCTGGAGGCGCGGCTCGCCAAGTTCAAGCTGCCGAAGCGGGTGATCGTGGTCGACGACCTGCCGCGCAACACGATGGGCAAGGTGCAGAAGAACGTGCTGCGCGAGACCTACAAGGGGCTCTACGGGGGGTGAGTGGAGGCGATCGAGGGTCGAGCCGAGGCTTTCCGTCACCTTGGGCGCCACCCGCAGCATTGGGACGGAAACGGTCCGGCGCCCGGCAACTCCAGGACCCCCTTCCCCTCGCTGCGCTCGGCCGGGGGCGACGGCGAGAGTCCCTCCGCTCGGGACGCCGAGACTACTGCTGACTGCTGTATCGCTCCAGCACGCGATCGACGAACGCGCCCGCGCCGCCGAGATAGCCGGCGGGGTCGAGGAGTTCGGCAAGCCGCTCGCGCGAGGCGTGCGTAGTGATCTCGACGTCCGCGGCCAGCACGTCGAGAAGCGCCCTGCCCTCGCCCAGCGCCCTGCGGCATGCCGTCTCGATGCGGTCATGGGCTGCGAGGCGGCCCAAGGCGGGCGCCAGCGCCATCTGAACGGCCTCAGCCATGATGAGACCTCCGGTCGCGGCGAGATTGGCGCGCATGCGCTCCGGCTTGATCACAAGGCCTTCGAGAAGTTCGGCAAGGCGCGTCAGGACGCCGCCCGTGAGGCGGACGAGTTCCGGCAGGGCCAGCCATTCGGCCTGCCAGCCGCCAGCGAAGCGTTCGTGCTCGCCCGCGCCGCCGGCGGCGATGGTCGCAAGGAGCTGCGGGGCGAGCCCGGCCGCCCCGAGGATGGTCGCGGAAAGCGCCGGATTGCGCTTGTGCGGCATGGTGGAGGAGCCGCCCCGGCCGGGCGCCGCCGGCTCCAGCACCTCGCCGACCTCGGTCTGCATCATCAGGGCGACGTCGCGGGCGACCTTGGCCGCGGTGGCGACGAGGCCGGCCATGAGGCCTGCGGCCTCGAGGATGCGGTCGCGCTGGCCGTGCCAGGGCGTGTCCGGCAGGGACAGACCAAGGCGCGCTGCCAGCAGCCGGGCCACCTCCGGCCCCTTGTCGCCGAGCGAGGCGAGCGTGCCGGCAGCGCCGCCGAACTGAAGGGCGAGGATGCGCGGGCGCGCCTGATCGAGCCGCTCGGCGTGTCGCATCAGTGCGTCCAGCGTTCCCGCCATCTTCAGGCCGAAGGTGATGGGAAGCGCCTGCTGCAGCCAGGTGCGCCCTGCCATGGGCGTATCGCGATGGGCCTTCGCGAGTGCCGCGGCGGCGGCCATGCCACGGTCGAGGTCGGCGTCGATGATCTTGAACGCCTCGCGCAGTTGTAGCACCAGGCCGGTATCCATCACATCCTGGCTGGTGGCGCCGAAGTGAACCCATTTGGCGGCTTCCGGATCGGATTCCGCCACCTTTGCGGTCGCCATCTTGACGAGAGGTATCGCCGCATTGCCGGCGATGCCGGCCGCTTCGGCCAGCGCCGACATGTCGACGTCAAGCATCATGCAGCCGGCGTTGATCGGCACGACCGCCGACGCAGGTATGACCCCCGCCTCGCCCTCGGCCGTCGCCAGCGCGGCCTCGAAGGTCAGCATGGCGAGGACGGTCGCATCATCCGACCAGACCGCCTCCATGGCCGGCGAACCGAAGAGGGGCGCGAGAAGCGGCGACGGCATGGGAACCTCATTCCTGGTTCCGCACAGCCTTAGCAGAGCGCACCGCCGCCGACCAAGGCGGAACCTTCCCCCGCCTCGCGGGTTGTGGGTCACGAACGGGTATGGCCACAGGAGGGAAACATGTCCGCCACGACCAAAGCCGACGCGTTGCAGGACCAGGGCACGCGCGAATTCGAAGACGCCATCTCCGGCAAGGGGCCGAAGATGCCGAAAAGCTCCATGACCAAGGCCGAGCAGGTCCAGCAGACCGAGCTCGATACGGCGCTCGAGGCCTCGTTCCCGGCGAGCGATCCGGTGGCATCGGCCGTTCCGAAGACCAGCCTCGGTGCGCCGAAGGGCCGCGAGTCCGTCGAGCCGACCGAAAAGGCCTGATACGGCCCGCTTGACACCCCGGCCCGCTTGTCCCACTTGCACACCCGTCAGCCGGCCGGACGACCGCCGCCGCATCACCCGAAAGGGCGCGGGGGAGGAAAGTCCGGGCTCCACGGAAACACGGTGCCGGATAACGTCCGGCGGGGGCGACCCCAGGGATAGTGCCACAGAGAACAGACCGCCGGGGTTCGCCCCGGCAAGGGTGAAAAGGTGGGGTAAGAGCCCACCGCGCGACCGGCAACGGAAGCGGCACGGTAAACCCCACCGGGAGCAAAACCGAATAGGGACGACAGGGGGCGACCCCGGGCGTGGATCCGCGCCGTCGTCCGGGTAGGTTGCCAGAGCGTCCGAGCAATCGGCCGCCTAGAGGAATGGTCGTCGCGCGGGAGCGATCCCGCCCCACAAAACCCGGCTTACAGGCCGACTGACATGTTGAGAGGCCCCGGCGCGAAAGCGTCCGGGGCCTCGCCATGTCCGGCGTTCCGTCGGGGAGAGGGTGACGCGTGCCGGCCGCCCCGATCACGACACCGTCAACGGCGTAACGGCGCGCTGCTCGGCGCCGTAACGATCACGACGCCAAACCGTCCGTCGCAGCGTCGCCATCGCTTCCGGGGAACACCATGATCCATCGCCGCACCTTCATTCTCGCCTCGGCCGCTCTCGCCGCCGCCGTTCCGTCGCTGCCGGCTTCCGCCGTCGCCCAGCGCTTCACCCAGGCCGCGTTCGAGGCGGCGCAGGCCGCCGGCAAGCCGATCCTCGTCGAGGTCACCGCTCCCTGGTGCCCGACCTGCCGGGCCCAGCAGCCTATCCTGCAGAAGCTGACCGCCGAGCCGCGCTTCCGCGACCTCGTCTTCCTGAGCGTCGACTTCGACAGCCAAAAGGACGTGCTTCGGACGCTGAACGTGCAGAGCCAGTCGACCCTCGTCGTCTTCAAGGGCAAGCAGGAGGTCGGCCGCTCCGCTGGCGACACCAACGCCGCCTCGATCGCGGCCCTGGTGGCGAAGAGCATCTGACGCCCGACGCCGTCGCCACCAGCCCGCAGGGACACGCTCATGCTCGCCTCCATCGGCTTCGCCTTCCTCGCCGGGATCGTGTCGATCCTGTCGCCCTGCGTGCTGCCCATCCTGCCCATCGTGCTCGGGGGCGCCGCCTCCGAGCACCGGCGTGGACCCCTGGCTCTCGCCGCCGGCCTTGCCGTCTCCTTCACCGCCATCGGGCTCTTCGTCGCGACGATCGGCTTCTCGGTCGGGCTCGACCTCGGCGTCTTCCGGATGGTCGCCGGGCTGATCCTGCTGGCCTTTGGTCTCGCCATGCTCGTGCCGGCGGCCGGGACACGCCTCGCGACAGCGGCCGGCCCCCTGTCGGATTGGACGCAGTCCCGCTTCGGCGGCTTTGATCGCGCCGGCCTGTCGGGACAGTTCGGCGTCGGGCTGCTGCTTGGCGCCGTCTGGAGCCCCTGCGTCGGCCCGACACTCGGCGCGGCCTCGCTGATGGCGGCGCGCGGGGAAAACCTCGGACAGGTGGCGCTCACCATGCTCGCCTTCGGCATCGGCGCGGGCCTGCCGCTTGCCGCCCTCGGCGCGCTGTCGCGGGAGAGGCTCCTCGGTCTGCGCGAGCGCATGATGTCGGCGGGCCAGGGCGCGAAGACCGCGCTGGGGCTCGTCGTCGTGGGCATCGCCCTGCTGGTCCTTACCGGCTACGACAAGACCATCGAGGCGGCGCTGGTGGACGTCTCGCCCGCGTGGCTGACGACCCTCACCACCCGGTTCTGACGGCGAGGCCGTGCCTGACGCCGTGACAGGACAAGGCTGGCTTCGACACACCACGGAAACACGATTCCGCCACTTGTCTTTGCGAACAGGGACGGCCCGTGACACTCTCGTCCGGACATATCGCCGTCCGTCCTCACGCGCAGGAGCCACGTCATGGGTTGGGCCATCCTCGGCATCATCGCCGCCGCCGCCATCTACGCCGTCTTCGTCTATAACGGCCTCGTCGGCCTGCGGCAGCGGGTCAACCAGGCCTTCGCCGACATCGACGTGCAGTTGAAGCAGCGCCACGACCTCATTCCCAACCTCGTCGAGACCGTGAAGGGCTATGCCGCCCACGAGAAGTCGACCCTCGACGCCGTCATCGCCGCCCGCAACGCGGCGCAGGGCGCTCACGGCCCGTCGGCGCAGGCTGCCGCCGAGCAGCAGCTCTCCGGCGCGGTGGGCCGCCTTCTCGCCCTCGGCGAGGCCTATCCGGACCTGAAAGCCAGCGCCAACTTCCAGCAGCTGCAGGTCGATCTCGGCAATGTCGAGGACAAGCTGGCCGCCGCCCGCCGCTTCTTCAACAATGCGGTCAGCGAGTTCAACGCCTCCATCCAGGCTTTCCCGGCCGTGCTCTTCGCCGCCTCGATGGGCTTCACCTCCCGCGAGTTCTTCGATGTCGGTCCGGAGACCCGGGCCCAGATCGAGACTGCCCCGACCGTGAAGTTCTGAGCGCGGCGGCGGTGCCATGATCGGCGAGGCCTACGGGCTCTACGGCCATATCCGCAATAACAGGATCCGCTCCGGCTTCCTGATCGCCGGGCTTTTCGTGCTCGCCTATGTGCTGACCTTCGGGGTGATCCTGATCGGCTACGGCATGTCGGGCTACCACATCGGGGCCTATGTGCTGTGGGAGACCTGGCGGGTCTTCCTGGTGGCGCTGCCCTTCGTCACGGCGGCGACGGCGCTCTGGGTGCTGATCGGCTACCGCTTCAACGTCGCGCTCATCGGCAAGATGACGGGATCGGAGCCGCTGAGCCAGGACAAGCATCCAAAGCTCCACCGGATGCTGGAAAACCTCTGCATCTCGCGCGGCATGCCGACGCCGAAGCTCGCCATCCTGCAGAGCGACGCGCTCAACGCCTTCGCCTCGGGCGTCAACGAGAAGCAGTTCACGGTGACGGTGACGACCGGCCTCCTGAACAATCTCGACGACAAGGAGATCGAGGCGGTCCTCGCCCATGAGCTCACCCACATCCGCAATGGCGACGTCAGGCTGATGATCATCGCGGTGGTGATATCAGGGGTCATTTCGCTGGTCGGCGAACTGGTGTTCCGCGCCTTCCTGCGCGGCGGCATCCGTTCCTCGTCGAGCGGCGAGCGCAAGGGCGGCGGCGCCATTGTGGTGGTGCTGATCGGCGTCGCCCTCGTCGTCGTCTCGTGGGTGCTGGCGATCGTGGTGAGGCTGTCGCTGTCGCGCTCGCGCGAGTATCTCGCCGATGCCGGCGCCGTGGAGCTCACCAAGAACCCGGACGCGATGATCTCGGCGCTGCTCAAGATTTCGGGCCGCGCCGACATCGAGGGCGTGCCCTCCGGTGTCATGGACATGTGCTTCGAGAACGATCCGGACGACTTCGCCGACCTGTTCTCGACCCACCCCTCGATCACCAAAAGGGTCCAGGCGCTGGTCGAGACGGCCGGCGGACGGATGCCGGACATGCCGCCGCATCCGCCCACCATGACGCAGCGACAGGACCTGCCCTCGATGGTGCAGGCCAGCGGTTCGTGGGGCCGGCCGCGCGTGTAAGGGCGGCAACGACAAACCCGGGGGCTGTCGACGACCACCGGGGCTCGGCAGGAAATGTCAGCGCAGGCTTCGGCCGCCGTCAGCAGGACATGCGGATGCGTTGGGCCGCGCAGCGAGTGCTCGGAGTGCCACGGTTCGACGAGCAATAGCTCTCACCCGGCCGCAGGCCATAGATGCGACGCTCGCCCCCGGCGGGCACGGTGAAGACGCTGGTGTTGCCGTTGCGATAGAACAGGCGGAACCAGCAGACGGGGCTCACGCCGGGATCGCAGGTGAAGCGCGCCGTACAGGCCTGCGCGAAGGCGGGAGTTGAAGACAACGAACTGATCGCCAAAACGGCGGCCACGGCGGTCGCGAAGAGGCTGGTCCTGACCATTCCTGTTCCCCAAGAAAAAACCGAACTCACGCAGCCGGCACGGACCACGCGGCGAAAGACTAGACGCCCACTTCCCCTGACGTAAAGGCGACGAGATGCTTCGCTCCCGTGGGACGTGCGGACATGTCCTGCCCGCAGGCATGGAATCGGAAGGCGGGCCTATCCAAGCACCACAGGGGAATGCGACGTCCGCGGGCCCATCTGGCCGCATCCGCCCTCGGCCTGTCGATGCAGCGTATCGGTCAGGCGCTGTAGGCGTTTCAGGCGATGGACGGGCTGCGGGTAGCGCTCGTTGCCGTCGTCGACTAGATTGAGGCCATGCGGTCTGCGTTGCGAACGGTCCTCCTCGCCGGTGCGGTTTTCGCCGCGATGCCGGCCCATGCCCAGCTCGACCTGACGCCGCCAGGGGTCGGCCAGCAGCCTTCCGGACGGCAGGCGCCGCGCCCTGCCCGTCCCGTCGTGAGGGCACCGCGGGTCGCGCCGCTCCCCGAGCCGCGGCCCGCCGATGCGGGCGAAGGCGAGCCGGCGGCGGCTCCCGAGCTCGCGACAGTTCCGCCGGCCACCCCCGCGCCGGCCCCCGCTGTCTCCCCGGTGCCCCCGGCTGTCGCTGCCCCCAATCCCGCTCCCGCTCCCGCCCCGGCAGACCGGGCCGCCAGCGAGGCCCCGGCAAGCACCATCGACGAGGCGTTCCGCGAAACGGAGGCGGCGAGCAGCCGCGCGCCGGCCATCCCGGAGTCTCACCCGGCGGTCATCAACGCGCCCCTGCCGCCGGCGCGACCCGGCAGCGCACCGCAGGCCCTCCCAGCTCCGCCCCCGCCGGCCGATGCCACGACCGCGACGACGGCGGCTGACCTGCCGCAGCTCGAGGCCCCTTTCGCCGAAGCGCCGCCGCGCCGTTTCGAGGGGCGCGCCTTTTCCGACACCCGCTATCCGGTGGGCCGCTCCGCCCATTTCGGGACGATCCTCCGCCACGCCGAGGCGCTGCGCGTGCCGATCGATCTCGCCGACGCCGTCGCCATGGTGGAGAGCGCCTACGATCCGCACGCGGTGGGTCTCATCGACGAGATCGGCCTCATGCAGGTGCGCCCAACCATCGCGCGCCAGCTCGGCTTCGCCGGAACGATCCAGGACCTGTTCGAGCCGGAGACCAATATCCGCCTGGGAATCGCCTATCTGGCGGGTGCCTGGGAACGATCCGGAGGCAATCTCTGCCAGGCCCTGATGAAATACCGCGCCGGCTGGGACGAGACGCAGATGAGCGCGCTGTCGCTCGAATACTGCCGCCGCGCCGTGGTCCATCTCAACGCCATCGGCTCGCCGCTCGCCCGCGGCGTCACGGTTCCAGCCGGCGCGGCGACACCACCGCCGGGCCAGCGATCGACAAGCCGCTTCAACTGGTCGGACCACGAGACCCGCATCCGGCAGATCGAGCAGCGCTTTGGCGGCCCAAACTTCGGCATCATAGCTGGTGAGCCGCGCCGCCCGTAGACGCGGGCGGGACAGCGACCGTAGGCTCCGCGTCCCACGCTGGAGGACAAGAGCATGCCCGTCACCACCGATGTCGAACAGGTCATCTCCGACATCATCCGCTGGGCCTCGATCGAGAGCCCGACCTATGACGCGGCCGCCGTCAACCGGATGATGGACGAGGGCGCGCGCGACCTCGCCAGCATGGGCTTCGGCATCGAGCGCCTGCCCGGAACGCAAGGCTTCGGCGATACCGTCATCGGCCGCCTCGCCGGCGCCGAGGCGGGCCCCGGCCTCCTCATCCTCGCCCATGTCGACACGGTTCACGCCGTCGGCACGCTGGCGGGCCCGCTGCCCATCCGCCGCGAAGGCGAGCGGCTCTACGGGCCGGGCGTCACCGACATGAAGGGCGGCACGGTGCTGACGCTGCACGTCCTCGGCAAGCTGATCACAGCGAAGGGCGGCCGCCTGCGGCGCTCCGTCACAGTCGTCCTGATCCCCGACGAGGAGGTCGGCTCGCCCTCGTCCCGCGCCACCATCGAGGCGGAGGCCGCCAAGGCCGCCCATGTCCTCGTGCCGGAGCCGGGACGGGAGCATTTCGTCACCTCCGGCCGCCATGCCGTGGTGCGCTACATGATCCATGTCCACGGCCGGCCCTCGCACGCCGGCGCCGCCATCAGCCGCGGCGTCTCCTCGATCCGCGCCATGGCCCGCATCATCGAGACCATCGAGGACTGGTCGGACTACGAGCGCGGCCAGACCTTCGCGGTGGGACGCGTCAATTCCGGCACCTGGGTCAATGTCGTGCCGGTGTTGTGCTCGGCCGAGGTGCTCTGCGTCGCTGCGACGCCGGAAGACCTCGCCGACATCGACGTGCGGCTGCGCACGCTGCGCCCACCCTTCCCCAACACCCGCATCACCATCGAGGCGGGGCCGGTGCGGCCGCTCTTCGTCGCCGGTCCGGGCACCATGGACCTCTACGCCAAGGCCAAGGCCATCGCCGACCGGCATGGCTATCCCATCGACCACATGCAGTCCGGCGGCGGCTCCGACGGCAACTTCACCGGCGCCATGGGCGTGCCGACCCTCGACGGGCTCGGCGTCTGGGGCGGCGGCATCCACACCAAGGAAGAGTTCTGCGATATCCGCTCGATCCTGCCGCGCGGCACGATCATGGCCGGGCTGATCGAGGACATTGCCGGCTGACGTCCGGCGGAAGGAGGAGCGATGTCCATGCTGCCCATTCTGGCCGAAGGCGACCTGTCGCCGGAGGCCGCCGCGGTCTTCGCCGACATCCGCACCACCCGGAAGACGGATTTCGTCAACAATTTCTGGCGCGTGCTCGCCCATGACCCGGCCGCCCTGAAGCGGACCTGGGACAGCGTCAAGCAGGTGATGGCGCCCGGCGCCCTCGACCCGCTGACGAAGGAATTGATCTACGTCGCCGTCTCCATGGCCAATTCCTGCGAATACTGCATCCGCTCCCATTCGGCTGCGGCGCGGGCCAAGGGCATGACCGACGCGCAGTTCATGGAGATGGTCTCGGTGGTCGCCATGGCCGCCGAAACCAACCGCATGGTGATCTCGCTCCAGGTGCCGGTCGACGAAGCCTTCAAACAGCTGTGATGGCGCGAGGACCTCGGCGGGCCCTTAAGGGCCTTTCCCTTGTCGCCACGCCGCCCCATTTCATGATTGACTAGGTTCCGACGCAATCCCGCCGAAACATGGTGGGATCATGCAAAGGAACCGACGGGGATTCTCCATGACCACAGACCGATCGACGCGCATGCATCGTACGGCGGTGGGGCGCGGCTCTTCCCGCCCGCATCGTTCCTTCACCGGTTTCTCGACCAGGACCTCCATGATGATTTCCCGGATCGGCGGCGGCCTCGCCGCTGCCAGCCTTGCCCTCGCCCTCGGTGCGGGGCTCTCCTTCTCCCCTGCCCTTGCGCCCCGCGCCGAGGCGCGGCAGGCCATCGACCTGTCCGATCTCGCCGAGCGCGTCATCGACGCGGTCGTCAACATTTCGACGACGACGCGCGTCGATGCCTCGCCCGGACAGCGGCCGGGCCTTCCCGGCCGCCGGCCCGGACAGCCGCCCGACGGCAATGGCCAGCCCGGCCCCGGCGCCCCCTTCGACGAGCTCTTCGAGGAGTTCTTCCGCCGCCGCGGCGAGAATCCGCCCGGCGGCCCGAACGGCCAGCAGGCGCCGCAGCGTCGCCAGTCGTCGCTCGGCTCGGGCTTCGTCATCGACGCCTCGGGCATCGTCATCACCAACAATCACGTCATCGACAATGCCGACGAGATCACCGTCATCTTCAACGACGGCACACGCCTCAAGGCGGAACTGGTGGGGCGTGACCGCGAGATCGACGTCGCCGTGCTGCGCGTCCAGCCGACGCGGCCCCTGAAGGCCGTCAATCTCGCCGATTCCGACCGTATCCGCATCGGCGAGCCGGTCATGGCCATCGGCAATCCGCTCGGCCTCGGCGGCACGGTGACGGCAGGCATCGTCTCAGCCAAGAACCGCGACATCCAGTCCGGGCCGTTCGACAACTACATCCAGACGGACGCGGCCATCAATCGCGGCAATTCCGGCGGCCCGCTGTTCAACATGGCCGGCGATGTCATCGGCATCAACACGGCCATCTTCTCGCAGACCGGCGGCAATATCGGCATTGCTTTCGCCATTCCCGCCAATACGGCACGCCCGATCATCGGGCAGTTGCGCGAGTTCGGCGAGACGCGGCGCGGCTGGCTCGGCGTGCGCATCCAGGAGGTCACTGACGAGATCGCCGAGAGCCTCAATCTCGGCACCCGCCGCGGCGCTCTCATCGCCGGTGTCGAGGCGAACGGCCCGGCCGGCCCCTCGGGCATGAAGACCGGCGACGTCATCGTCCGCTTCGACGGCCGCGACGTGCGCAATTCGCGGGAACTGCCGCGCATCGTCTCGGAGACGGCGGTCGGCAAGGCCGTGCCGGTCATCGTCATGCGGGCCGGCCGCGAGGAGACACTCACCGTCACGCTCGGACGGCGCGAGGGTAACATCCAGCAGGCCTCCACCGGCCGCCAGCCGCAGGGGCAGGCGGCGCCCCGCCCGCAGAACCCGACAGTCTCGGCCCTCGGCCTTCAGCTTTCGGGCCTGACGCAGGAAATGCGCGAGCGCTTCCGCGTCAGGGACGACGTGCGCGGCGTGGTGGTGACGCAGGTCGATCCGGGGTCGCGCGCCGCCGAGCGGGCGATCCAGGCCGGCAACGTCATCCTCGAGGTGCAGAACGAGCCGGTGAATTCGCCGGCCGACGTGACGCGCCGCATCGAGGCCCTGCGCAAGGAGGGCCGCTCATCGGCGCTGTTCCTGGTGGCCAATGCCGAGGGCGACCGCCGCTTCGTGGCCCTGACGCTGCGCTGATATCCCTTCCGGCCGGCGCCCCGCGGGGCCGGTCAGAGGATGAAATCGGTGCGGGCGTAGCCTTGCATGTAGAGCAGCGCCGAGAGGTCGCCGTGGTCGATACGCACCGCGGCGGCTTCCGCCACCTTCGGCTTGGCGTGATAGGCGACGCCGACGCCGGCCTCCCCGAGCATGGCGAGATCGTTGGCGCCGTCGCCGACCGCCATGGTCTCCCCGGCATCCAGTCCGAAACGCTGGCGCAGTTCCACCAGCGTGTCGCGCTTGGCCTCGCGGCCGAGGATCGGTTCGCGCACCGTTCCGGCGAACAGGCCATCCTCGATCTCGAGCAGGTTGGCGCGGTCCTCGTGGAAGCCGATCATCGTGCCGATCTTCGCGGTGAAGAGGGTGAACCCGCCGGAGACGAGCGCGGTGTAGCCTCCCCTCGCCTTCATGGTGCGGACGAGTTCGCGGCCGCCGGGGGTCAGGGTGATGCGCCGCTCGATGACATCATCGACGACCGACGCCGAGAGCCCCTTGAGTAGCGCCACCCGCTCGCGCAGCGCCGGCTCGAAGGCGATCTCGCCCCGCATGGCCCGCTCGGTAATCGCCGAGACATGATCCTTCAGGCCGACGAGGTCGGCCAGTTCGTCGATGCACTCCTGACCGATCATGGTCGAATCCATATCGGCGAGGAACAGGCGCTTGGCGCGCCCCGCGGCCGGCTGCACGACGACGTCAAGCGGCAGGCCGGCGAGTGCCTGGCGGAGGTCGTCGGCGATGGCGCGGTTGTCCGCGCCGGCCTGCGGTGCGAAAGGAATGTCGGCGGCGATGCGCGGGTCGAGAACCACCGGTTCGCCGGCTCCGGCCAGACGCTCCGACGCCGCCCGGATGGCATCGTCCACGAGGCACGGGTTCGCAGGATTGGCGATGAGGGTTGCGACGTGAGTCACGATGAGGATTCCCGCAAGGGTCACAGGCCGAGGGCCGTCCTCATCGCAGGTCCCACCGCAAGCGGCAAGTCGGCGCTGGCGCTGGACCTTGCCCGCACCTTCGGCGGCGTCGTCATCAATGCCGATTCCATGCAGGTCTATCGCGACCTCGCCATCATCACCGCCCGGCCGACGCCTGAGGAGATGGCGGCGGCCCCGCATCGCCTCTACGGCACCGTGGATGCCGCCGAGAGCTTCTCCGTGGGGCGCTGGGTCGAAGCCGTGCGGGCGGCGATCAGCGAGGCCGGGGCCTCGGGTGTGCTGCCGATCCTGGTCGGTGGCACCGGCCTCTATTTCAAGGCGTTGACCGAGGGGCTTTCCGCCATTCCGCCGGTGCCGCCCGAAGTTCGCGAACGCATCCGCCGCGAGGCGGAGGGCATCCCACCGGCCGACCTCCATGCCCGCCTCGCCGCCCGCGACCCTCTCACGGCATCACGCCTGAGGCCGAGCGACCCTCAGCGCATCCTGCGCGCGCTCGAGGTCTTCGCGGCGACCGGCAGGCCGCTGGTCCACTGGCAGGCGGCCGGCCGCGAAGGCGCCGTCCTCGGCGACCATGAAATCCGGGGGGTGTTTCTCTCCGTCGACCGCGCCGACCTGCGTGCCCGGATCGACCGGCGTTTCGAGGCGATGATGGCCGCCGGGGCGCTGGCGGAGGTTGAGGCGCTCGCAGAGCGCCGGCTCGATCCGGCGCTTCCCGCCATGCGGGCGCACGGCGTTCCGGGTCTCATCGCCCATCTCAAGGGGGAGGTGTCGCTGGAGGACGCTATCGCCCGCGGACAGCGCGACACCCGCGCCTATGCGAAGCGGCAGGAGACCTGGTTCCGGCACCAGATGCCCGGCTTTGCCGCACTCACTCCCGAGGCGGCGCGGCTGGACCTGTCGACGTGGCTGGCATCCGCTCCTGCGGCCGGCGCGGCGCCGTTCCCTGCCGGGTCGCGGGCCTGAAGGCCGGTAGGTCGTCAAGGTTGAGCGATGGCGGGGCCGGCTGGTGGACCACCACGATCTCGCCCGCCCCATTGTCCATGGCGACGGCATTCCGCCCGGCGGCTTTGGCCCCATATAGCGCCGCATCGGACCGGCTCATCAGCCGGTCCAGCGACTCGCGCCCGTCCCATGTGGCGACCCCGAAGGAACCGCTGAAACGAATGCTCTCGCCCTCATAGGTAACGGTAGCCGACGCCAGAAGCGTGCGCATGCGGCAGGCGATTCCGACAGCCTCGTCCAGGCCGATATGCGGCAGGATGGCGATGAACTCCTCGCCGCCGAGCCGGCCGACGAGATCGACATCCTCGCGCAGGCCGTGGGTGAGAAGATCGACGGTCGCCCGCAGCACGGCATCGCCGCCGGCATGGCCGTGGCGGTCGTTGATGCGCTTGAAGTGGTCGAGGTCCATGGTGAAGATCGACACCGGGTGGGCATAGCGCTCGGACATCGCCATGGCCTTGGAGAGGCTTTCAGTGATCGCCCGCCGGTTGAGAGCGTTGGTCAGCCCGTCGCGTGTCGCAAGGCGGCTCAATTCCTCCTCGAGGTCCTGACGCCGGCGGATCTCGGCCTTCAGCGTCTCGTTGGCCCGGGCATATTCGGCCTGGCTCTGGCGCATGGCGTCTTCGGCGTTCTTGCGCTCGGTGACATCGGCATAGGTCACCATGAAGCCGTCGCCGAAGGGGACGCAGGCGATCTCCAGCCAGTGCTCGACACCCGCCCGCGGATAGAGGGTGACAAACTGGACTGCCTCGCGCGTCAGCGCCACCGCGACATAGCGATCCCACAGGCCCGATGCCTTCAGGTGTGGACACAGCGCCAGGACGCTCGTCTGCAACATGGCCTCGAGGGAGAGGCCGGACCACTGGGCGGCCCGCTTGTTGACGGCGACGAACTCTCCGTCGATGGCCGCGCCGGTATCGTCGCGGCACAGGCGCACCGCCATGATGGCGTCGAGGGACGCGTCGAGAACGGCGGCCAGCAGATCGTCGCGGAACAGCCTCGGCTTGGCGACGACGACGATGACCGGTTCACCCGCCTCGTCTTGGCAGGGCAAGACCAGGCGTTCCCACAAATGGACCTGGCCGGCGAGGGCGCTGCGATGGAGGGTGAAGAGCGGCTCGCCGCTCTTCAGTGCCCGGATGTTGCACTGGCGGAAGAAGGCGCCGATGGATTCGCGCATCTGCGAACTCGGCTGCCCCGTCATGTCGATGCCGGCCCGTTCGACGAGCGCGCGGCCGTAGTGCGAATAGACGAAGTCGTCCTCGCCCTTCGCCCGGAAGACGATCATGTCGTCGGCAACGGGGCCGAGGATCGCGGGATCAAACTCCCTGAACGGCACGCGGTCACCGCCGGCCCGCACGGCCGTCCAGTGATTGAAAAGCCGACGGATGGCGGGCGAGTGGGCCCGCTCGTCGATCTGGGTGTCGAAAATCTCGCGATACATGAGGCCGTCCTGACGACCATTCTGTCCGAAGGTCGTTTAAGAGGACGTAAAGCCTCCGCCACTTGCCGCGGCAGGTCAGAATGGGGGCGACGGCGCCGCCTCGCGGAAACTCGGCACGTCCAGCGGCCGGCCCTCCCGGTCGGCCATGGCGACGAAATCGCGCGCCAGAACCTCACCGAGCGTCGCCGCGTCGCGAATGACCAACTGTCGGCCGCGGTCCGTGACGAAGAGAACGAAGCCGCTGCCGACCTGCAGTTTCAGGAAATCCACCAGCAGCGCCGTCGCCTTCCACAGATGCGGGCGGGCCGGATCGACGAAAAGGAAAATCACCTTCTCGACGGGATCGCGGTGGAAATAGGCGCCGCAGTCCAGCGGATGGGGAATGCGGTTGCGCTCCGGCGCATTGGCGAGGCGCGCTGTCAGATAGGCGCAGGCATAGGCAGAGCAGGCAGCGGGGCGCTCCGGCCGGCCGTAGATGGAGCAGCCGCCATCGGCAATATGGAAACAGGGACGGTAGGCGGGCTTCGCCAGGGCTTCGATCTGCGGCAGCGTGCAGCAATAGGTGCAGGTGCGGCAGTGCGTGACCCGCTCGCCCGCCTCCTTGCGCCGCTTGGCCTGCCCCATGTCAGCCCCGCTGGCCTTCCTTCACCGCCGCGAGCAGGGCCTTCTGGATCAGCTCGTTGCCAGCGCAGACGGTGCCGTTCAGCAGCATGTTGTCGTGGCCGTCGCAGTCGGTGACAAAGCCGCCGGCCTCGCGGATGAGGACGATGCCCGCCGCCATGTCCCAGGAATTCACGCCGCGCTCCCAGAAGCCGTCGAAGCGGCCGGCCGCGACATAGGCGAGATCGAGGGCGCAGGCGCCCATGCGGCGGATGCCGCCGAAGCGCGACTGGACGATCTTCAGCTCGTTGCGGAACTGCACATGGTCACCGCGCGCGATGTGGGGCACGCCGCAGCCGACGACGCTTTCCTCCGGCTTGGTGCGGGCGGAGACCCGCAGGCGGCGGTCGTTGAGGAAGGCGCCGGTGCCGCGCTCGGCGGTGTAGAGCTCGTCATTGGCGGGATTGTAGATGACGCCGGCTACCGGGACGCCGTTGCGTTCCAGCCCGATGGACACGGCGAACTGCGGGATGCCGTGCAGGAAGTTGGTGGTGCCGTCGAGCGGATCGACGATCCATGTGTGGGTGGCGTCCGTGCCTTCGGTCGCGCCGCCCTCCTCGCCGATGAAGCCGTAGCCGGGGCGCGCCTTCATCAGTTCGGTCTTGAGGATCTGCTCCGCCTTGCGGTCGGCGGCCGAGACGAAGTCGGCCGGGCCCTTGAGCGAGACCTGAAGGTGCTCGACCTCGCCGAAGTCGCGCTTGAGGCTGCGGCCTGCCTTGAGGGCGGCGGCGACCATGACGTTGAGAAGGGCGGAACGGAGCATGTCGATCTTTCGGATGGCTTTCGGGCGGTCATGCCCGCGAGGGGCGTCACGGTCAAGCGCCGTGCGGCACGGGCATCAGCGCAGCCACTCCCGGGCGCCGCTCTCGGCCGCCTCGCGCTGCACCGGGTCCATGTTCTTCACGAACTCCTGCAACCAGGCGTCGGAAGCCCCCAGCATATGGGCGGTCATGTGCCATTGCGCCGCCTTCTGCGCATCGGGACGGGTGCCGCGGCCGGCGGCGAGCAGCCGCGCGTAGCGGTTCATCGCCAGCGGATTGCCGCGCAACGCCGCCCTGCGGAACAGCCCGGCGGCGCGCGCCTCGTCCTTCTGCGTGCCCTGCCCATTGAACAGCATGACGGCGAAGTCGATCATGGCCTCCAGAAGGTCCTGCTTTGCGGCGCGCTCCATGTAGGCGGCGGCGCGCGGCAGGTCGGCGGGAATACCGTTGCCGTCCTTGAGCAGTACCGCGAAAGCATACTGGGCGTCGGCGTTGCCGAGGTCGGCCGCCTGCTGGAACCAGCGCGCCGCCAGCGCCGGATCGCGCTCCCCGCCATGGCCGCCGAGCGCCAGCAGGCCGAGATTGTAGGCGGCGGCGAGATGGCCGAGGCTGGCGGCCTTCTCGAAGAAGGGCCGGGCGAGCGCTGGATCGCGGGTCTGGCCGGCGCGCCCCTCGATATGGAGCATGCCGAGGGCGAAGATGGCGTTGCGGTCGCCGCGATCGGCGGCGAGGCGGTACCAGCCGAGCGCCCGTTCCTCGTTTTGCGGGATGCCGATGCCAGCCGCGTGGAGTTCGGCGAGCAGCACCATGGAAGCGGGATCGGCCAGGACCTCGACGCGCTCCGTCGCCTGACGGAAGGCCGTCAGATACTGGCCGCGCTGATAGGCCGCATAGGCGGCTTCGGCGCTCGGCGGCTCGGCGCGGACCGGCGCGGGCGCCGGCGCTGCCGGTCGAGGCGCGGGACGGTTCTGGGCGGGCGCCGACGACATCGCCGCCAGCAAGGCCAGAGCCACCAGGGTCGCCGCCCGCCTCATGCGGCAGGCCCGGACTTGATCCGCGCCAGAGCCTCGGCAACCGCCGCCGCAGGACCTTCGGGATGATCCCAGACCGGCGCGCCGAGGGCGACGAAGTCGGCATGGACCTTCGCCAGCGCCGCGGCGCCCGCGATGTCGGGGGTATGGCCGACCACCGGCACCTCGAAGACCTCGGCCCACCAGGCGACGCGCTCGACGACGGCATGGAAGGGGGGAACGACGCCGTTCTTCTCGGCGTGGCGGGAGACCGCCGGCTCGCCGAACATCACGTAGTCGGCACCGGCCTCGCCGGACGCCATAGCGTCGTCCTTCGATTTCAGGCCGGCCACGCCGACCATGCGCTGCGGGGCGAGCCGGCTGACCGCCTCGGACAGGAGTTCGGGCTGATAGACGAGGTGGATGCCGTCGGCGCCGCCGCGCACCACGGCCTCGACCGGTCCTTCCACCATGAGGGCAGCGCCGCCGGCCTGGACCGTCGAGGCGAGCTCCTTGATGCGGTTGACGAGGGTGCGCTCGTCGCTCGCCTCGAAGCGGGCGATCACCGCCGCGACGGGACCCGCCGCCAGCGCGGCCGACAGGGCCGGCAGGAAATCGGCGGGGTCACCGAGGACGGGCGTCACCAGCACGAGTTGGGTCACGACGGGAGCAGGGTTTCGATCTTCGCGCATCGAGCGGCACCCTAACGGGGAAAGAGGCGAAAAAGGGGAGAATGGTTGCAAACCGGCGCGAGATCGACATCGTCCGGAAACATCGACGCGCGAGCCTTGTCTCCATGCGGCCATCGCGTCGGGAAATCAACCGACGCAAGAATTTCGTCGTATGACTATTCTCCCCGCCCGACACAACGTCAGGACCATCATGATGCGAACCCCGTCCCGCCTGAGACTCTCCGCAGTCCTGGTCATCGCCCTCAGTTCCACGGCCCTTGCGGGTCCCGCCGATGACCTGTCGCGGGCGGCAGTGGCGGCCATGCCGGCGCTTCAACTGGGCGCGGCAGCGGTCGGCGAGGCGCGCGACGACGGCTCCAGCGCGGTTCTGTCGAACGTGACCTTCTCGTCGACGGGAGACCGGCCGGTCGGCGTGAAGGTCAACCGCATCACGGTGACGGGCGGCACCACCGGTTCGGACGCGCTGACCAATGCACGCATCGTCATCGAAGGCATCGAGGGAACGGCGGCCGACGGCCAATCCTACAAGACGGACAGGGTCGAAATCGCGGGGGCGCAGGGTTCCCTCGCCGCCATCCTCGGCAGCCTGGCGACGCGCGAGCCCTTCTTCCAGGGCGCCAGCGAAGCCTCGGTCACGGGCTTCTCCGCACAGAACGTCACGATTCCGGCCATGACCCTCCAGCGCCGCCGCGAGGCCCGCATGGAGCAGGCCGTCTATCGGGACATCCGGCTCAACGGCTATCAGCGCGGCAAGGTCACCGAGATGACCATCGCCGGAATCGTCACCAGCCCGACCGAGGGCCAGCAGGGCCAGCGCGTCGAGATCGGCGCCAGCCGCTTCCTCGGCCTGGACACCTCCGCGGGTGTGAGGACGGGCACTACCACGACCGTCGCCCTCGACAGCGGCTCGCTGGAACAGATCCGCGGCACGAGCGCACAGAACAGGCCCTTCACCATCGACAGGATCAGCTTCGGCAAGGTGTCGATGCGACCGGGCGAACGGTCGCTCGTCGCACTGACGCAGACCCTGCAGGACATCGACCCGGCGGGCGCCAGCGAGGAGTCGCGCCGCCGCAGCATGGGCGTGGTCGCCGAACTGTTCTCCCGCCTCGACATCGAGCGGGTCGAACTGGCCGGCTTCCGCGGCAGTTCGAACGAAGGTCTCCCCGTTGCAGTGACCCGCTTCGCCATCACCGGCGTGTCGCAGGGCCGGATCACCTCCATCGACTTCACCGGCATCGACGCGGCGGCTGCCAATGGGCAGAACACCACGATCGGCCGCTTCAGCATCGAGACGATCGACGCCTCCGGCCTCATCGCGCTCGCCAGGGAGTTCTCGGACGGCTCGTTCTCGGCCGGCAAGCCGATCCCGCCGACCGCCTATCCGGACATCCGGCGCATTCTCCTTGAGAACGTCGACGTGAAGGAGCGCAGCGGACAGCGCCTCGGCAAGCTCGACCGGTTCGAGATCGAGGGCGGACCGCGCGTCGGCATCATGCCCACGCGCCTGCGCGCGAAGCTGACCGGCTTCGAGGCGCCGATCACCAATGCCAGCCAGCGGGCGCAGCTCGCGCCTCTCGGCCTCACCGAGAGCGTCAATCTCGGCGCCGAGCTGGAGATCGAATATGTCGAGGGCGCGAAGGAGTTGCGGATGCGCACCTTCAACGTCGAGGTGGATGACGTCGGCTCGCTGAACCTCGTCATGGCCATCGGCGGTCTCGACCGCGCCCAGATCGAGGCCCTGCCCGGCAGCGCCGCCGTGCTCGGACTCGCGGCCAAGGCGGGTGGGCTGACGCTGACCTACACCGAGGACGGCGGCGTCGCCTCCTTCATCAGCCACGTGGCCAAGCAGGCTGGCATGGGCGAGGACGACTTCAAGGAGCAGATCAAGCAGCAGGCCGGCATGATGATCGGCCAGTTCATCCAGGATCGCGCCCTCGCCGAGCAGATCACCGAGGCCTTCGGCGAGTTCCTCGACGATCCGACTTCGCTCGCCATTACGCTGACGCCGAAGGGCGACATCCCGCTCGCGGCGCTTGCCGTCGCCCTGCGCGGCTCGCCCTTCGCCGCCATGCCGATGTTCAACATCGAGGTGAAGGCCAACGAGTGAGGACAGGCGCCTGTCCTGAACGTCAAACGGGGAGGCGCGAGCCTCCCCGCTCCACATTCAGACGGAGGGTGCCGATCAGGCGATTTTCGGGTCGAGCTCGCCCTTGGCGTAGCGCTTCGCCATGTCGGCGAGCGTCACCACGCGCTTGATCTTGGAGGCCTGCCCGGCGGTGTTGAACTCCTCGAGGCGCTGCCTGCAGAGGGCAGTCATCGCCTCCATCGCCGGCTTCAGGTACTTGCGCGGGTCGAACTCGCCCGGGCTCTCCGACAGAACCTTGCGGATCTGGCCGGTCATGGCCATGCGGTTGTCGGTGTCGATGTTGATCTTGCGCACGCCATGCTTGATGCCGCGCTGGATCTCCTCCACCGGCACGCCCCAGGTCGGCTTCATCTGGCCGCCGAACTTGTTGATGATGTCCTGAAGCTCCTGCGGCACCGACGAGGAGCCGTGCATGACGAGGTGGGTATTCGGCAGCTTCTGGTGGATTTCCTCGATGACGTTCATCGCGAGGACCTTGCCGTCAGGCTTACGCGTGAACTTGTAGGCGCCGTGCGAGGTGCCCATTGCGATGGCGAGCGCGTCGACCTTCGTCTCCTTGACGAACTTCACCGCCTCGTCCGGATTGGTCAACAACTGGTCGTGGGACAGCTTGCCCTCGGCGCCGTGGCCGTCCTCGGCCTCGCCCATGCCGCTCTCGAGCGAGCCGAGAACACCGAGTTCACCCTCGACCGAGATGCCGCCGAGATGGGCCATCTCGGTGACCTTCCGCGTCACGCCGACATTGTAGTCCCAGTCGCCGGGCGTCTTGCCGTCGGCCTTCAGCGAGCCGTCCATCATCACCGAGGTGAAGCCGGCCTGGATGGCGGTCATGCAGGTCGCCGGCTCGTTGCCGTGGTCGAGATGCACGCAGACCGGGATGTGCGGATAGATCTCGGTGACCGCGTCCATCATGTGCTTGAGCATGATGTCGTTGGCGTAGGAGCGCGCGCCGCGCGAGGCCTGGATGATGACCGGTGCGTCGACCGCATCGGCGGCCGCCATGATCGCCAGCGCCTGCTCCATGTTGTTGATGTTGAAGGCGGGCACGCCGTAGTCGTTCTCGGCGGCATGGTCGAGAAGCTGGCGGAGGGTGATGCGGGCCATGGGCGGTTTCCATCCTGTCGTTCGTCAACGAGGGTTGCGTCCGTCTAGCGCAAGGGCGCGGCCAAAAAAAGCCGTCCGTTCGCACGGAGACACACGCGATCAGTAAGGCCTGGGAAGGGGCACCGGGGCGGTCAGGGGAGCCGACGGCGCAGCGGTGGCTGCGAGGGCGGCCGCGGCGCGCTCCTCCAAGAGGGCCGCCGCATGACCCAGCACCCGGCGCTGGATGGTGGCGTTGGTCGCCAGCAGGGCGTGGTTGACCATGAAGGCGCCGGCCTGCCAGGCGTCGATGTTCTCGGCGCCCTCCACCTTGGGGAAGCCGGGGCTGAAATAGTTGATGCAGCGGGGCACGGGACAGGGCGGCGAGCCGAAGGCCGCGTCGATGGTGATGACGACAGGCGGCGGCTTTCCGGCCTCGACCATCTCGCGGGCGCGATTGAGGGCGGTCGAGCCGCCCATCGAATGGCCGACGATGACGGCCGGCTCCTCGCGGGCCGTGCGTGTCATGAGGTGGGTGTCGACGACGGCGCGGTAGCCCATGCGCTCCAGTTCACCGGCCAGCGCCGAGACGCCGACATAGCTCTGGTGGACGTAGATGAAGAGGCCGTCCAGGAGCAGCACTGACGGGCGTTGCTCCTGGGCAGACGCCACCGCCTGCCCCGCGGCAACGGCCAGCACGAATGCCGCGATCCGCTTCGCCCCCCTCAGCATCGATCTCCTGTCCGAATGGTCCGACGAGAGAAATGCGGGGAATTTGGCCGAATTTACGACCTCAGCACATCGACGCCCGGCAGCGGCTTGCCTTCCAGCCATTCGAGGAAGGCGCCGCCAGCGGTCGAGACATAGGTGAAGCGGTCGGCGGCGCCGGCCTGGTTCAGCGCCGCGACGGTGTCGCCGCCACCGGCAACGGAGACGAGATGGCCCGCCTGCGTCAGTTCGGCGGCGGCTTCGGCCACCGACACCGTGCCGTTGTCGAAGGGCTCGAGTTCGAAGGCGCCGAAGGGGCCATTCCAGACGAGGGTCTTCGCGCGGCCGAGGATGGAGACGACGTGCTCGACCGACCTGGCCCCGATGTCGAGGATCATCTCGTCGGCGGCGACCTCGTCGATGACGCAGACGCGGTGCGACGCGTTCGCCTTGAATTCCCTGGCACAGACGACATCGACCGGCAGGACGATGCGGCAGCCGTTCTTCGCGGCCTCGGCGACTATGGTGCGGGCCGAGTCCACGAGATCGTGCTCGCAGAGCGACTTGCCGACGGCCTTGCCCTCGGCGGCGAGGAAGGTGTTGGCCATGCCGCCGCCGATGACGAGATAGTCGACCTTCTTCGACAGGTTGCCGAGCAGGTCGAGCTTGGTCGAGACCTTGGCGCCGCCGACAACGGCGACGACCGGACGCTCCGGCTTGTCCAGCGCCTTCGTCAGGGCGTCCAGCTCGGCCTGCATGGTGCGGCCGGCATAGGCCGGCAGCACATGGCCGAGGCCCTCGGTCGAGGCATGGGCGCGATGGGCGGCGGAGAAGGCGTCGGCGACCCAGAGGTCGCCATTGGCGGCGAGCGCCTTGACGAAGTCAGGGTCGTTCTTTTCCTCGCCCTTATGGAAGCGGGTGTTTTCCAAAACCAGGATCTCGCCCGGCTTGATCGCATCCACGGCCTTTTTTGCAACATCGCCGATGCAGTCCTCGGCGAAGGCGACGGGACGCTTCAGCACATCGGCGAGCGCCGGCACCACGGCCTTCAGCGACTGCGTGGGATCGACACCCTTCGGCCGGCCGAAATGGGCGAGGATGATGACCTTTCCGCCACGGCCGGCGATGTCGGTCAGCGTCGGCACGATGCGCTCGAGGCGCGTCAGGTCGGAGACCTTGCCGTCCTCCATGGGCACGTTGAGATCGACGCGCACGAGGACGCGTTTGCCCTTCACATCGGCGTCGTCGAGGGTGCGGAAAGTGGTCATGGCATCATCCGGAAAGGACAAGGGCCGCCCGCTGGATGCGGACGGCCCGGTCGGCGGGATCAGATCAGCTTGGCCATCGCCACCGCGGTATCGCTCATGCGGTTCGAAAAGCCCCACTCATTGTCGTACCAGGATAGCACACGCACGAACTTCTCATCCATCACCTTGGTCTGGTCGAGGGCGAAGATCGAAGAGTGCGGGTCGTGGTTCATGTCGATGGAGACGTTCGGCTGGTCGGTGTAGCCGAGGATGCCCTTCAGCGGGCCGCGCCTGGCCGCCTTCAGGATGGCCTCGTTGACCTTCTCGACCGAAGTCTTGCGCTTGGCGAGGAACTTGAAGTCGACGACCGAGACGTTGGGGGTCGGCACGCGGATGGAGGTGCCGTCGAGGCGGCCCTTCAGCTCCGGAATGACGAGACCGATGGCCTTGGCGGCGCCGGTCGAGGTCGGGATCATCGACAGCGCCGCGGCGCGGGCGCGGTAGAGGTCCTTGTGCATCGTGTCGAGCGTCGGCTGGTCGCCGGTATAGGCATGGATCGTCGTCATGAAGCCCTTGTCGATGCCGCAGGTCTTGTGCAGCACGGCGACGACGGGGGCGAGGCAGTTGGTGGTGCAGGAGGCGTTGGAGACGACCAGGTGGTCCTTGGTCAGCTGCTCATGGTTGACGCCATAGACGACGGTCAGGTCGGCGCCGTCGCAGGGGGCGGACACGAGCACGCGCTTGGCGCCGGCCTTGAGGTGGGCGGCGGCCTTGTCACGGGTGGTGAAGATGCCGGTGCACTCCATGGCGACGTCGACGTTCAGCGCCTTGTGCGGCAGTTCGGTCGGATCCTTGATCGCAGTGACCTTGATGCGCTTGCCGGCGACGATGATGGTGTCGCCGTCCACCGAAACCTCGGCCGGGAAGCGGCCGTGGACCGAATCGAACCGCAGCAGGTGCGCGTTGGTCTCGACCGGACCGAGGTCGTTGATGCCGACCACCTCGATGTCCTTGCGCTTGCCCTCGACGATGGCGCGCAGGACGTTGCGACCGATACGGCCGAAACCGTTGATGAAGACGCGGGTGGTCATCGAATTCCTCTCCTTCATGCGGTCCGCCCGTGGTGTCACGGACCGTTCAGCGGGCGGACGCCGCGATCTGGCGTCCAATCACGTCATTCCCAAGGCGACGGTCAGCCGACCCGCTCGAGAACGGCCTCGACGGCGGCTTCCGCCGTGATGCCGAAGTGCTTGTAGAGCTCCTTGTAGGGAGCGGAGGCGCCGAAGCCCGTCATGCCGACGAAAATGCCGTCATGGCCGATGACGGCATCCCAGCCCATGCGCACGCCCGCCTCGATGGCGACCTTCACCGGCGCACCGCCGATGACCGTCTCGCGGATTTCGGCGGGCTGCTCGAGGAAGAGGTCCAGCGAGGGCACCGAGACGACCCGCGCCACGACACCCTTCTCCGCCAGGAGCTTGCGGGCGGCGACGGCGATCTCGACTTCGGAGCCGGTGGCGAAGAGCGTGACCTGGGCCTTGCCGCCCTCTGCCTTGACCAGTTCGTAGGCGCCGGCGGCGGAGCGGTTCGCCTTCACGTCCGTGCGCAGCTGCGGCAGGTTCTGGCGGGTCAGCGCCAGCGTCGTCGGGCCGTCGATGCGGTTCAGCGCCAGTTCCCAGCACTCCGCCACCTCAATGGCGTCGCAGGGGCGGAAGACGCGCATGTTCGGCATGGCGCGCAGCGCGGCGACATGCTCGACCGGCTGGTGGGTGGGCCCATCCTCGCCGAGGCCGATGGAATCATGGGTCATCACATAGACGACGCCGGTGCCCATCAGCGCGGACAGGCGCATGGCGGGGCGGCAATAGTCGGTGAAGACGAGGAAGGTCGCACCGTTCGGGGCGAAACCGCCGTGCAGAGCGATGCCGTTCATGGCGGCGGCCATGCCGTGCTCGCGGATGCCGTAGTGGATGTAGCGGCCCTTCGGGTTCTTCGCCGAGAAGGCGACGGCCGACTTGGCCTTGGTGTTGTTCGAGCCGGTCAGGTCGGCGGAGCCGGCGAGGAACTCCGGCATGGCCGGCACGATGGCTTCGATGGCGAGTTCCGACGACTTGCGCGTCGCGATGTGCTGCGGATTGGCGAGAAGCGCCTTCTTGTGGGCAGCCAGCGCCTTGGCGAGCTTGGCCGGACGCTCGTGAGCGAGGCGGCGGTTGAACTCGGCCTGCTTCTTCGGCGGCAGGGTGCCGAACAGCGATTCCCAAGTCTTGCGGGCCGCGGCGCCGCGTGCGCCGATCTTGCGCCAGGCGTCGAGCACGTCGGGAGCGACGGCAAAGGGCTCCGGCGAGATGCCGAGCTTCTCCTTGGCGCCCTTCAGCTCGTCTGCGCCGAGCGGTTCGCCATGGGCCTTGGAGGTGCCGGCCTTCTTCGGCGCTCCGTAGCCGATGACGGTCTTGCAGGCGATCAGCGAGGGCTTGCCCGACTTCCGCGCCCGCTCGATGGCGGCGGCGATGGCGTCGGGGTCATGGCCATCGACGCGCTCCGCGCGCCAGCCGGCAGCCTGGAAGCGCTTCACCTGGTCGACCGAGTCGGCGATCGACAGCGGGCCGTCGATGGAGATGTCGTTGTCGTCGAAGAGCACAATCAGCTTGTTCAGCTTCCAGTGCCCCGCCATGGCGATGGCTTCCTGGCTGATGCCCTCCATGAGATCGCCATCGGACGCGATCACATAGGTGTAGTGGTCGACGGCCTTCCTGCCGAACTCGGCGGAAAGCATCTTTTCCGCCAGCGCCATGCCGACCGCGGTGGCGATTCCCTGTCCGAGCGGGCCGGTCGTCGTTTCGACCCCCTTGGTGATGAAATTCTCGGGGTGGCCGGGGGTCTTGGACCCGAGCTGGCGGAAGTTCTTCAGTTCGTCCAGCGTCATCTCGGGCGCGCCTGTGAGATAGAGCAGCGCATAGACGAGCATGGAGCCGTGGCCGGCGGAGAGCACGAAGCGGTCGCGATCGGGCCAGGTCGGGTTCGCCGCGTCGAACTTCATGAAGCGCGAGAACAGCACGGTGGCGATGTCGGCCGTGCCCATCGGCATGCCGGGATGGCCGGACTTGGCCTTCTCGACGGCGTCCATGGCGAGCGAGCGGATCGCGTTGGCGAGCTTGTCGTGCTGGGCGCGCGGCAGGGCTGCGGTGGACATCAGGAGCGGCTCCTCGCAGCGCCGCCTCGGCTGACAACGGCGCACATCGGATGAAAAAGGTCCGCGGACGATGAGTCCGGGCTATCGGGCCGGTGTCCTACCAGCGGCGGCCCCCGAGTCAATGGCCCGAACGGCAGGACCGGCCTGATCCGGCATCCATCCGCAGGCTTTCGGGCCGGAAGCGACCTGTGTTGCCATGACGCACGGTATGTCACGAACCTGCGACAAAGGCGGTCCTGCGCCGTTGACGCTGTTCGACCCGCTCGCGTAGGTTCCCGTCGGCCAGCAGGCGCCGCGGCGGCGTTCCTCCGGCCTCTCTCGCACGATGCAGGATCGAGCTTGGCATCCACGACAGGCCCATCGCGCCTTGAAACGGCGGCCTTGCGGTTGAAGACGGCGCTCTCGACGCTGGAGACCGCCGTCGCCCGCAAGCTGGAGACCGACCGCCAGCATGTCGTGCTCGGCAAGCAGATGGACGCGCTGCAGGCGGACCGCTCCCGCCTCGCCGAGGATCTCGACCGCTCGGCCGACCGGGTCGCCGGGCTGGAATCGGTCAACCGCGACGTCGCCCGCCGGCTCGACCTGACCATGGACGCCATCCGCGGCGTCCTCGCCCGCTACGAGAACTGACCGCGATGGCCCATGTCTCCGTGACCATCAACGGCCGGCAGTTCCGCATGGCCTGCGACGACGGCCAGGAGGATCACCTGCTGCGGCTGGCGGCGGAGGTGAACGGCAAGGTCGACCAGCTCAAGGGCGCTTTCGGCGAGATCGGCGACACGCGGCTGACCGTGATGGCTGCCATCATGGTGGCGGACGAACTGGCCGACACGCGCCGCCGGCTGAAGGCTGCGGAGACCGAACTTGCCACGCTGCGCGAGGCCCGGACCCTCATGGTGGAGCGGGCGGACGAGCGGGAGGCGCGGCTCGCCCACACGCTGGACGATGCCGCCGCCTCGATCGAACGGCTCGCGGCCCAGCTCAGCGGTCTGACCCGGCCCGCGCCCTGACGTTTCCCGCGAGGGGCCGCCGACGGGACCGCGCCCCGGTTGCAGATCCTGCATTGTCGACCCCAGAGCATGTTGCGCCGGACCGCGGCGGTGTCTAAACCCTTCGCAGACCCATCCTGATCCGCTCGAACCTCATGAATCGCTCTCCGCAGCCCGACGAGCCAGGTCCCCTCCGCGAGGAAGACCTAGGACTGGACCTGGTGCCGGCCCCGCCGCAGCATCGGAAAGTGCTGTGGGGCGACATCATCGCCCTCCCCGAGGCCGGCACGGGCGCCGAGCCGAAGCTGGAGGCCCGGGTGATGATGTATCCGGACAAATCCCGCTTCTTCGTGTCCTATCCCTCCGGCAAGGAGGAGATCCTGTCTGCGGCCCAGTTCGTGGCGCTGGTGCTGGAGCTGAAGCGCTCCCGCCGTTTCACCTTCGAGCGGCACCGGGGCTGAGCCGGACGAACCGCCGTTTTCCGACCCTGCGGCGCTTGTCGCGCCAGCCGATTTCCTGTATTGCCCCGCCATTCGGCAGATCGACTTCCGGTCGGACCTGCCGGCAACGTATGGTGGATGACCTCCACCCGGGTCGGGGCTTCAGGCCCTCGCCCGCCTCGCGTCCTCGCCGTGGCCCCCGACGGGCCGCCGCCTCAGGACGGGGTCCGCTGCCGGCTCCGGTCGCGATCCGCCCAGCCTGACATCAAGCCGCCTTTCGCCTGGGTTGCGCCCGCGTGCCGTTTTCGGCCGCGTCCGGATGCGCTTCCAGCCCCTCGTCCGGCCCTCGCGAGCCGGCGGCTCTCTTCAACCCCGGCGCATCAACGGGCTCACAAGGACGAACACCGAATGGCAACCGCCAACAGCATGAACCCCTCCCGCGACGATTTCGCCGCGCTCCTGACCGAGAGCTTCGGTACGACCGAGATGAACGAAGGTTCCGTCGTCAAGGGAACCGTGGTCGGGATCGAGAAGGATCTGGCCATCATCGACGTCGGTCTGAAGACCGAGGGCCGCGTGGCCCTGAAGGAATTCACCGGCCCCGGCCGCGAAGGCGACATCAAGATCGGCGACATCGTCGAGGTCTATCTCGAGCGCATCGAGAACGCTCTGGGCG
This sequence comes from Phreatobacter aquiterrae, assembly GCF_053471285.1. Lineage (NCBI taxonomy): Bacteria > Pseudomonadati > Pseudomonadota > Alphaproteobacteria > Hyphomicrobiales > Phreatobacteraceae > Phreatobacter > Phreatobacter aquiterrae. The sequence goes on from NZ_JBJPHW010000002.1 coordinate 179,651, forward strand.
AGGCCGTCATCTCGCGCGACAAGGCGCGCCGCGAGGAAAGCTGGGTCAAGCTCGAGAAGGCGTTCAACGCCAACGAGAAGGTTTCGGGCACGATCTTCAACACCGTCAAGGGCGGCTACACCGTCGATCTCGACGGCGCCGTGGCCTTCCTGCCGCGCAGCCAGGTCGACATCCGTCCGATCCGCGACGTCGGCCCGCTGATGAACTCGCCGCAGCCGTTCCAGATCCTGAAGATGGATCGCCGCCGCGGCAACATCGTCGTGTCGCGCCGCACGGTCCTCGAGGAGACCCGCGCCGAGCAGCGTCACGAACTCGTCCAGAACCTCGAAGAGGGTCAGGTCATCGACGGCGTGGTGAAGAACATCACCGACTACGGCGCCTTCGTGGACCTCGGCGGCATCGACGGCCTGCTGCATGTCACCGACATCGCCTGGCGCCGCGTCAACCATCCCTCCGAGGTGCTGACGATCGGCCAGACCGTGAAGGTCAAGATCGTCAAGATCAACCACGAGACGCACCGCATCTCGCTGGGCATGAAGCAGCTGCTGGACGATCCGTGGCAGGGCATCGAGGCCAAGTACCCGATCAACGCCAAGTTCAAGGGCCGCGTCACCAACATCACCGACTACGGCGCCTTCGTGGAGCTGGAGCCGGGCATCGAGGGCCTGATCCACGTCTCGGAAATGAGCTGGACCAAGAAGAACGTCCACCCCGGCAAGATCGTCTCGACCTCGCAGGAAGTGGAAGTCTCGGTTCTCGAGGTGGATTCGTCCAAGCGCCGCATCTCGCTCGGCCTCAAGCAGACCCTGCAGAACCCCTGGGAGGCCTTCATCGAGCGTCACCCGATCGGCGACGTCGTCGAGGGCGAGGTCAAGAACAAGACCGAGTTCGGTCTGTTCCTGGGTCTCGAGGGCGACGTGGACGGTATGGTCCACCTGTCCGATCTCGACTGGAACCGTCCGGGCGAGCAGGTCATCGAGGAGTTCAAGAAGGGCGACATCATCCGCGCCCAGGTCCTCGACGTCGACGTGGAGAAGGAGCGCATCTCGCTCGGCCTGAAGCAGGTCGGCGGCGATCCCTTCGCGGATGCCGGTGAGATCCGCAAGGGTCAGATCGTCACCTGCGAAGTGGTGGAGGCCAAGGAAGGCGGCATCGACGTGAAGCTCGTCGGCACCGACCTGACCGCCTTCATCAAGCGCTCGGAACTCGCCCGCGACCGCGCCGACCAGCGTCCGGAGCGTTTCGCCGCCGGCGAGAAGCTCGACGCCCGCGTCACCATGTTCGACCGCAAGGCCCGCAAGGTCCAGGTGTCGATCAAGGCGCTGGAAGTGGCCGAGGAGAAGGAAGCCATGGCCCAGTTCGGCTCGGCCGACTCGGGCGCCTCGCTCGGCGACATCCTCGGCGCCGCCCTCAAGGCGCGCACGACCGACAAGAAGTGAGGCTGGCGGGCCGCGAGGCCCGTCCCCCGTCATGAACCCCGCGCGGATCGCTCCGCGCGGGGTTTTCTTTTTTCCGGTTCCGCTGGGCAACCCTGGCAATCCGGTGTGGCGCGCCGGCATCAACATCCGGCAAACGGTTGCGGCGCCTGCGACGAGGACTTGCATCGACGCAGCATTGCCCGGATAAGGACTGGTACTCCCGTATGTGCAGCTGATCGTCCCGAGGTCGTGATGTTTCGCTTGTTCCTGCTGTCCGGCGTGGCCATTGGCGCCCTCATGGCGCGCGACGTGTCGGCTCAGCCCCTCGGCGCTCCCACGACCGACTGGAGCGGCTTCTATGCCGGCGCGACGCTCGGCGCTGGCGTCAACACGCACCGCTGGTCCGACCTTCCGGGCAATCCGGCTTTCGACGGGACGACGCGCACCTTCTCATCGACGGGTATCGTTTTCGGCGGCTTCATCGGCCATAACTGGCAAGTGTCCCCGACCTTCGTCGTCGGTGTAGAGAGCGACCTTACCTACAACACCGGCTCCTCGTTCTCGCCGTGGCCGGCGAATTCGTCCGTCGGCATCGAATCGCGCGGCGGCTTTCTGTGGACCGCCCGCGTGCGCGCCGGCGTCACCGTGGATCGCCTGCTGCTCTACGTGACGGGTGGTCTCGCCGTCGGCAATACCAACACGCGCGACGCTCACTCGGTCAATCCGGCCCTGGCGCCCAACTGGAATTTCAACAGGACGCGGGTCGGCTTCGTCGTCGGCGCTGGTGCCGAGTACCTGATGACGCGCAACTGGACCCTGCGCATCGAGGCGCTCTATGCCGACTTCGGCACACAGACGCTGGGAGCGACCGGGCTGAACGGCATCGCGGCCGGCAAGGTCCTGCCCGTGAAATCCAGCCAGACGCAGATCAGGGCCGGACTCGCCTATCGCTTCTGAGCGCGGCTCAGTCGATCTTCAGCCCGAGGGCGGCGATCAGCGTCTGCATGTCCCGGCTCTGATCGAGGATGCGGCGTGCGAACGGGCCGTGGGGCAGCGGATCGATCCTGACACGGGCACGCGCGGCGACCTTGCGGACGATCGCACTTTCCGTTGCCTGGATGCAGGCCGCCTCGATGGCGAGGCGCACCGGCGGCGGCACCGCTGCGACCACGTAGATGCCGGCGAAGGAGACCAGCGGCACCGGCTGTCCCAGCTCGATGATGGTCGGGACGCCCGGCTGCTCCGGGTAGCGTTCGGTGGCGAGAATGGCCACGTGACGGACGATGTCCGCATCGTAGGAGCCGGGCGCCAGGACCGCGGCCTGCAACGCCCCTGTCAGCATGTCCTGAACCAGCTGGCCCTGCGAGCGATAGGGAATCTCGAGGAACGTGACGCCTGCGTTTTTCGCGAGGATCGCCATCAGGAGATGGGTGGCCGAGCCGGGCCCGTAGTGACCGAACCTGATCGCCCCCGGCTCCTGCCGCGCCCGCTCCATGAGGTCGGCGAAGGAGAGAATGCCGCTCTGGCGGCTGAGGACCACGGCGAACGGCGTCTCGTAGATCTGACAGACCGGCGCGAAGTCATCGAGCGTGTACTGGACCCTCCGGCGCATGTGGGGCTGGATGGTGAACTGCCCCGGCCCCGAGAGAAGCCAGCTGGTCCCGTCCGCCTCCGCCTGAGCCATGTCCGACAGGGCGATGAACCCGGCGGCGCCGTCGCGGTTCACGACGATGGGGCGCTGGCCAATGATCGGCTCCAGCGCTTCCGAAAGCGCGCGCGCCATGACGTCGAGCGTCGTTCCCGCGGAAAATGGCACGACGATGCGGATGGGCTTGGCAGGCAGCGCCTCGAAGCCGGCCCGCGCCACGCCGGCGGCTCCGAACAGTATGGCGCCCGTCCCTGCCATCAGCCACCGACGCGATAGGTCCATCGGACAAGTCCCTGAAAGAACAGCGACGCTGTCCGCCTCGCGGGGGAGCCGACTTGCCGCAACCGGCGCAACGTTTAGCATCGCGCCGCCGCAGGAACGAGACCCCGCCGATGATCTTCCCAGAAACAGCCATGTTCCAGGGCCGCACGACACCGCATCGACCGGCGATGATCTGGGCCGACCGGGTAGTGACCTACGGCATGGTGGCCGACGGCATCGACCGGGTAGGCCGGCGCCTGCAGGCCGCGGGGATCCGGGCCGGAGACACCGTCGCCATCCTGCTCGACAATCCCATCCGCGACGTCATCGCCACACTGGCGCTGCTGCAGATGGGCGTCGTGTCGGCCTCCATCCGGGTCGACCAGCTCGCCGACCTCGGCCGCATCGACGCCGCGGCCGTCGTCACCTCCAGCACATCGGTCGCCCTCGGCGCCGCGCGCCGCGTGGTGATGGGGGACGACTGGTTTGCGCCGACGGATCTTCCGATGCCGCCCGATGCGAGAGAGTTCGACGATCCCGGCCGCGTCTGCCGCATCGCCATGACCTCCGGCACGACAGGCACCCCCAAGATCGTCGCGGCGACCGTCGGCGAGACCCACGCCCGCATCAGGACCAACATCACCTGCCACTGGTGCGATGGATCGAGCCGTCACCTCCTGCTCGTCGGCACCTCGGTCCTGTGGGGGTTCAACGAGGTGCTGCGAGGCCTGCAAGCGGGAGCGACCCTGTGCTTTGCCTCATCCGGAGAGGAGGCCCTGCGCGTCATCGACATGTTCAAGGTCGATTCGATCCTCGCCGCGCCCCAGCAGATCCGGGCGCTGATGACGGCGATGGACGACACGCCCGGCACCTGCGAGACGGTGAAGTTCATCGGCGTGGCCGGTAGCCTCATCACGCCCGTCTTCGCGGACGAGGTGCAGCGGCGGATCTGCCGGACCATTGCCGTGAGCTATGGCTCGACCGAGGCAGGCAAGACCGCGGCGGCACCGTTCGAGCGGCTGCGCGGAACGCCGGGCGCCGTCGGTTACGTCCTGCCGGGACGGCGCGTGGAGATCGTCGGCGAGGACGAGACGCCACTGCCGGCCGGGGAAGAAGGCCGGGTCAGGATCCTGGCGGTCGCCGGGGGCCGCCCCTATCAGCCGGGCGAGCTCTATCCGGACCGCCGTGAGGACTGGTTCTATCCGGGAGACCTCGGCAGGTTGCGCCCGGACGGCCTGCTGATCATCACCGGCCGCTCCGACGAGGTGATCAACGCTGGCGGCAACAAAATCGCCCCGGACCGCATCGACCAGATGGTCGCGCAGCGCCGGGACATCGCCGACGCTGCGGCCTTCGGCGTGATGGGAGCGTCCGGCCTGCCCGAGGTCTGGCTCGCCATCGTCGCGCGGCAGCCGGTCGATGCGGGCGCGCTGATCGCCTGGTGCGAGGCGCGGTTGCCGGAGGTGCCGATCGACCGGGTGATCGAGGTGCCGGCCATCCCGCGCAACGGCATGGGAAAGGTCGAGCGCGCGAAGCTCAAGGCCCAACTGATGGACTGAGGCGGCGCGGCGGAACAGGTCCCGCCGCGCCGAAGCTCACAGGCTCGCCATCACCTGGGTGACGCGGGCCGAATAGGCGGTTCGCGTGCAGGACGAAGCAAGGCCCCGGTTGTGGAGCGCAGCCGCTCCGGCCGCCGAGCCGCACTGGCGGTAGGCGACCGCGAGATGCCGGACGCCCCATTCGAGACCGGCGCCGCAGGAGTTCAGCGCGGAAGCCGGACCGGAGTAGCCGAGACCGCGCGCCGTCGCCGGCTTGATCTGCAGCGGACCCAGCTCCCCTGCCCGACCGCGGGCCTCGCAGCGCATGTTGCTCTCGACGCGGGCGACGGCCAGCGCGAGGGTCGCCGGCACGCCATGGCGCGACGCGACCTCGGCAATGCGGCGTGCGATGGCGGAACGGTCCGCGCGCTGCGGCGCCGCCGTTGCGGTCCGGCCGCGCATCTGGCGCGGCGTGGACCCCTCTGCCGCCGGCTGGCCGCCCGCATAGAGCGTCGCCCAGGTGGTGTTGGCCCGGTCGCTCTCCTGCGCCGTTGCAGCGTGCGGCGCCATCATCAGGCCGACAGCGCCTGCAATACCGACAATACGAATGGAAATGCGACGCGCTTTCGCGCTCGGATGGATCATGATCTGATGTTTTCCTGAGTAAATGTCAGCCGGACTGCGATGGCATGTCGCGGCTATCGACGTTCATCCCGCACTGACATTGTGGGTCCACTGATGGTGGAGCCGTCAGGCCTCTGGGATGAACGGTGGCAGGCGGCTTATAGACGCTGAACTGGTGCGCTGCAATAAATTGATGTTTCAAACCGTGTCATCGGTTCGTCCGGACCGCTTGCGGGTGAGGCGAGCCACGGCTAATCGGTGGGCAGGACAGGAGACCGGCATGGCGACATTGAAGATTGCGATCGTTCCCGTGACGCCGTTCGAGCAGAACTGCTCGATCGTCTGGGACGACGACACCAAGAAGGCCGCCATCGTCGATCCCGGCGGCGACCTGCCCCGCATCCAGGGCGCCATCGCCGACCTCAAGGTCATCCCGGAGAAGATCCTCCTCACCCATGGCCATATCGACCACGCCGGCGGCGCGGCCGAACTGGCCGAGCTCCTGTCGATCCCCATCGAGGGGTCGCATGAGGCCGATGCGCCGCTGCTGGCCAACCTCACAGCCCAGGGCCAGCGCTTCGGTCTGGCTGGCGTGCGTCCGGTCACGCCGACGCGCTGGCTGAAGGAAGGCGACACCGTCACCGTCGGCGGCCTCACCTTCGATGTGCTGTTCGTGCCTGGTCACGCGCCGGGCCATGTCGTCTTCGTCCATCGGCCGACGGAATTCGCCCTCGTCGGCGACACGATCTTCCAGGGGTCGGTCGGCCGCACGGACCTGCCCGGCGGCGACCATGATCTGCTGATCCGCGGCATCAAGGAGAAGATCCTGCCGCTGGGCGACGCATTCACCGTGCTGCCCGGCCACGGCCCGGCCACGACGCTGGAGCGCGAGCGCAAGACCAATCCCTTCCTGCAGTAGGACAATCTGTCCGCTGGACTTTCGGCCCCCGGCCATTACATCGCGGGCTCGGGGACGATGGATGAAGGCCCCATACGGGCTTTTACGGATATCCGGCGACATATGCCGGATACATGGCCTCTGATAGTTGGCTTTAGGATGTGCGCGGAGGGGTTCGCGCCTGAACGCGTGGCGAGACCGCTCTTGATCAAGACCTCCGTGGATTTCCTGCGCGACCGGATCGGCTTCAAGCGGATCCTTTTCGTGGTCGCCGTCGCCATGCTCGCCACGGCCGGCTACGTCCTGTTCGAGAAGCTGAAGGTGATCGACTGGTCGAAGGTCTGGGAGGCCATCGGCCAGATCGGTCCGTCGACGCTGCTGCTGGCGGGCTTCTTCGCCGCCGCGGCCTACGCGACGCTCACCGTCTACGACTACTTCGCCACCCGCACGATCGGCCGCGAGGACATCCCCTACCCCGCCTGCGCCATCGGCTCCTTCACCAGCTATTCGATCGCCCACAATCTCGGCGCCACCGTCTTCACCGCCGCCGTGGTGCGCTATCTCGTCTATTCCCGCTACAAGATCACCGGGCCGCAGGTGGTGAAGATCTGCTTCATCGCCGGGCTGACCTTCTGGCTCGGCAACGCGACCGTGCTCGGCCTCGGCTTCGTGCTGGAGCCCTGGGTGGTCACGCCGGTGGTGGCCCCCTTCGGCATCGGCGGCGGCACGGTCAGGATCGTCGGCGGACTGATCCTCGCCGCGCTGGTGGCCTGGTTGATCTTCGTCGCCGTGCCGCGCCAGTTCGGGTCCGGCGCCTGGGTGATCAAGCTGCCGAGCGCCAAGCTCACCTTCCTGCAGATGGTCATCGGCATCGTCGACCTGTCCTGCACGGCGATGATCCTCTACGTCCTCCTCATGGCGATGCCGGACGCCCCGCCGGCTCCCTTCGTCGCGGTGGCGGTGATCTTCTGCTCGGCCATGCTGCTGGGCTTCGCCACCCACGCGCCCGGCGCCGCCGGCGCCTTCGAGGCGACGCTGCTGGTTGCGCTGCCGCCGCTCGGCTTCACGGCCGAGGCGGTGGTGGCAGCCTTCATCCTGTTCCGGCTCTATTATTTCATCGTGCCCTTCATCCTGGCCCTGCTCATCGTGGCGATCCGGGAATTCGCCAGCGGCAACCGCTCGCTCGACCACCTGAAGGAGAGCATGGCGGTCATCCGGCAGGCGGAGGAAAGCCAGGAAGCGGCGAAGGCCTCCGCCAAGCCGGGTCCCGCCGCCTGACGTTTACGCATCCGCCCGCGATGGCCTAGAACAACCCGGCATCGTCGGCAGGAGCAGCGTCATGATACGAATCCTCGTGTTTTCGGGCTCCATCCGCTCGGGATCGTTCAACACCCGGCTGGCCGCCGCCGCCGCTGGCGAACTGGCGCGGATGGATGCTGACGTCTCGCTGATCTCACTCGCCGACTATTCCCTGCCGCTCTACGACGGTGATCTCGAGGCGGGCACCGGCATTCCGGACAATGCCCTGAAGCTCAAGCGCCAGTTCTGCGCCCATCAGGGCATCTTCATCGCCGACCCCGAATACAATGCCGGCATGACGCCCCTTCTGAAGAATGCCATCGACTGGGTCAGCCGCGTCAGGGAAGCTGGGGAGAAGCCGCTCTCCGCCTATCGCGACCGCGTTTTCGCTCTGGGCTCCGCCTCCCCCGGCGGTTACGGCGGGATGCGGTCCCAGATCGCCTCCAGACAGGTGCTGGAACTGGGCTGCGGCGCGCTGGTCATCCCGGAAAGCTGTGCCGTGCCGGCCGCCCACCAGGCCTTCGACGACGACGGACGCCTGACGGACGAGCGCACTCGCGGCATGCTCACCGCCTGCTGCGCCTCCCTCATCGATAAGGCCCGGAGTTACTCCTGATGTCATCCGCCGCCCCATCCGACGCCCGTCACAAGCTCTTCGTCGCCCTTGACCTGTCCAGCCTCGGGGAGGCGGAACGGCTCGTCTCGCTGCTCGGCGACACGGTCACGCACTACAAGATCGGCTACCGGCTGGGCTATTCGGACGGGATCGCCTTCGGCCGGGAACTCGCCGCCTCGGGCAAGACCATCTTCTTCGACCTGAAGCTGCACGACATCGACAACACGGTCCGCGAAGGCGTCGAGTCGATCGTGCGCACCGGCGCGCAGTATCTGACGGTCCACGCCTATCCGCAGACGATGCGGGCGGCGGTGCAGGGTCGTGCAGGCTCGGCCCTGAAAATTCTCGCCGTCACCATCCTGACCTCATGGAACGACCTCGACTGCGCCGAGGCGGGCTATGTGGGGACGGTCGCGACCCTCGTTCCGGCCAAGGCGCAGCAGGCCGCAGGCATCGGCGTCGACGGGATCGTCTGTTCGGCCCACGAGACCGCCAACCTCAGGGCGATCGGCATCCCGCCGCGGGTTGAACTCGTCACCCCCGGCATCCGGCCGGCTGGCGCCGATGCGGGCGACCAGAAGCGCATCGTGACGCCCGGCGACGCCATCCGTGGCGGAGCAGACCGCCTGGTCGTGGGGCGCCCGATCACCGCCGCGGCCGATCCGCTCGCTGCCGCACGCGCGATTTTGAACGAGATCGATGGAGCAATGCGGTAGAGGTGTGTTAGCATCTGCAAACAAGTCTGGTGGTGGTGTGCGCGTTCAAACGAGCCTTCCAGCGACGTGCGGAAGACCCTGATGAAAGGCCATGCGATGAAAGACGCTGACGAGCGGCGACGTCTCAGCCCCCTGGCGAGGGTCGCTACAGCCATTGCCGGTGTCGGCGGTGGCCTGGTTCTCGCGATCTACAGCTTCATTCAGCTCCGGACCGCCTGGCTCGATGGCGTGTTCCAGTTCGGCGGACGCAGCAGGCCTGCGCTGGACGTCGACTATGACAGCGAACCCCTGAGCTACATCGTCGCCATGTCGGCGCTCTATCCGACCGCCATCGTCTGCGGCATCGGCGTGGCGATCGTCAGCGTGATTGTTCTTCTGCGCCAGCGCTCGATCGACCGCAAGGATCGTCGAACGCGCTGACGCGACCCTGAACCACCCTTGCGCAGGGCACCGCGCGGACGCCGGTGTTCCTGCCGCGACACCGCAGGCGACTTGCGCTGCGGCCCTGTCGGGGCTACCTGAACGCCCCGCTCAGGGCGAGCCGGCTGCAACTGGGAGCCTCGTTCCATGCCACTCGATACCGATGCCGTGCTGGATCGCCGCCTGCTTCGGCGCAAGCTGACGTTCTGGCGCGTCTTGTCCGTCGTCGCGGTCATCGTCGCCCTGTGCGTCGCCGGCCTGGTCGGCGCCCAGCGGTTCGGCTGGGTGACGCCGCTCCAGCATGTGGCGCGGGTCGAGGTGCGCGGCGTCATCACCCAGAACGCCAATCTCGTGCGCACCATCGAGGCGCTCGCCCGCAACCGCAACGTCCGGGCGCTGATCGTCACCATCGATTCACCCGGCGGCACGGTGACGGGATCGGAGGCGCTGTTCACCGCCATCCGCACGGTCGCTGCGGCCAAGCCGACGGTCGCCGTGGTCGAGGGCACGGCTGCGTCGGGCGGCTACATCGCCGCGATCGGCGCCGATCACATCGTTTCGCGCGAGACCTCCATCGCCGGCTCAATCGGCGTCATCGCGCAGTTTCCCAACGTGGTGAAGCTTCTGGAGACGCTCGGCGTGCGGGTCGAGGCCATCCGCTCGACCCCGCTGAAGGCCATGCCCAGCGGCGTCGAGCCGACCAGCCCCGAGGCCATCGCGGCCCTGCGGGAGATCATCACGGACAGCTACGACTGGTTCCAGCGCATCGTGAAGGATCGCCGCGGGCTGAGCGACGACCAGTTGCGCGTCGTCGCCGACGGCCGCGTCTTCGTCGGGCGCCGGGCGCGCGACCTGAAGCTCGTCGACCAGCTCGGCGGCGAGCGGGAAGCCCGGGCGTGGCTGGCGACGCGCGGCGTTCCCACGACCGTGAGGGTCCAGTTGCACCGGCCGCGCGCAGCCGGCAGCATGTCCTGGCTGCGGGCGGCTGGCAGCGGTCTCGCCGAGGCCGTCGGCCTGACGGAATGGGCCGAGCGTATCGCCGGATCGGCCCTTGCCGCCCAGATCGAACGAACGTCGCTTGACGGGCTCCTGGCGCTCTGGCAGCCTCCAAGCCCATGATAGATTTTGATAAATTCAATCAGGAGCGCGCCGGGCGGGCGTGATGGCCATGATCAAGTCGGAACTCGTCCAGAAAATCGCCGAGCAGAACCCCCAGCTCTACCAGCGCGACGTCGAGAACATCGTCAACGCCATCCTCGACGAGATCGTCGGTGCGCTGGCGCGCGGCGACCGGGTGGAACTGCGCGGCTTCGGTGCGTTCTCGGTGAAGGCCCGCCAGGCGCGCGTCGGCCGCAATCCGCGCACCGGCCAGCATGTCGAGGTGGACGACAAGGTCGTGCCGTTCTTCAAGACCGGCAAGGAAATGCGCGAGCGTCTGAACAAGGGCGCATGACCATGCTGCGGCGCATCATCAACTGGCTCTTCCTCGCCCCTGTCGCACTGATCGCCGTCATCCTGGCGGTGGCCAACCGGACACCCGTCACGCTGTCGGTCGACCCGTTCGCGCGGGAGGCCTCGGCGCTGTCCGTCACCGTTCCGCTTTTCGCAATTGTGTTCCTCGCGATGATCCTCGGCGTCGTCATCGGCGGCGCCGCCGTGTGGTGGAAGCAGGGGCGCTATCGCAAGCGTTGCCGTCAGGCCGAGAGCGAACTGTCGGCGACGCGCAGCGACGTCGAGCGGCTGCGCAACGAACTCGGACGCGGCGACCAGGCGCCAGGCGCCTCCGGAGGGGCCCTCGCCTTCTTCAACCGGCCCGCGGCCTGAGCCTTTCATGCGCATCATCACCGCCGCCGAGATCGCCGGCGCCCTGACCTATTCGGCCCTCGTCGATGCGCTGGCCGAGGCCTTCCGGTCCGACATCACCGTGCCGCTGCGTCATCACCACCCGATCCGCCAGGAGGAGGGGGTTCCCGAGGCGATGCTGCTGCTGATGCCGGCCTGGACCCCGCCGGGCGACGGGGCCTTTGTCGGCACCAAGCTGGTCTCGGTCTACCCCGGCAACGGCGCGCGCAACCTGCCGTCGATCTATGGCAGCTACGTGCTGTGCAGCGGCGAGACCGGCGCGCCGCTCGCCATCCTCGACGGCACCATGCTCACGGTCTGGCGCACGGCCTGCGCCAGTGCCCTCGCCTCGCGCTATCTGTCGCGGAAGGATGCGACCCGCATGGTCATGGTGGGCGCCGGCGCGCTGGCGCCGCATCTGATCCGCGCCCATGCCGCCATACGCCCCATCCGCAACGTCACGCTGTGGAACCGCTCCCGCGACAAGGCGACGGCCCTCGCGGAGGGGCTGTCCGGCACGGTGCCCGGCATCACCTTCACGGTCGCGACCGACCTGCAGGCGGCGGTGGAGGAAGCCGACATCGTCACCTGCGCGACGATCTCGTACAATCCCATCGTCTCCGGCGACTGGCTGAAGCCGGGTGCCCATCTCGATCTGGTCGGCGGCTATACGCCGGCGATGCGCGAGGCGGACGACGCCGCGGTCCGGCGCGCCAGTCTGTTCGTCGACACCCGCACCGGCGGCCTGAAGGAAGCCGGCGACATCGTCGATCCGATCCGCCGCGGCATCATCGCGGAAGGCGACGTGAAGGCCGATCTCTTCGACCTCGCCCGCGGACTGCACCATGGCCGCGCCTCGGCCGACGAGATCACGCTGTTCAAGTCGGTGGGCACCGCACTCGAAGACCTCGCCGCCGCCATGCTGGTGTGGCGGTCGCTGCCCGTCTAAAGACAGGGCATGCCCCTGCTCGTCAAAATCTGCGGCATCTCGACGATGCCGACCCTGGACGTTGCGCTGGAGGCCGGCGCCGACATGGTCGGCCTCGTCTTCTTTGCCAAGAGCCCGCGCAACGTGTCGATCGCGACGGCGCGCGCGCTGGCGGAGCACGCCCGTGGCCGCGCTGAGGTAGTCGCCCTGACGGTCGATCCGACAGATGAGTTTCTCGCCGAGGTCATGGAAGGCGTCGGGCCTGACGTGCTCCAGCTTCACGGCGCCGAGACCCCAGGGCGCGTCGCCGACATACGGTCGCGCTTCGGTCCGCGCGTCATGAAGGCAATGGGGGTGGCGGAGGCCGCCGACCTTGCGCCGGTCAGGGACTATGCCGCGGTCAGCGATCTCATCCTCGTCGATGCCAAACCGCCGACGACGGCGGAGGCGCTGCCCGGCGGAAACGGCCTGACATTCGACTGGCGGCTGGTGGCCGGCCTTGACCCCGGCTGCCCGGTCATGCTTTCGGGAGGCCTCCATCTAGGCAATGTGGCCGAGGCCATCCGGCTGACCCGTTTGTCCGGCGTCGACGTATCGTCAGGTGTCGAGAGTGCGCCGGGTCTGAAGGACCCGGACAAGATCAGGGCCTTCGTGGCCGCCGCCCGCCAGGCGCAGGGCGAAGGAGAGTGGCGATGAATGCACCGCTGAAGCCCAATTCTTTCCGGTCGGGACCGGACGAGAACGGCCGGTTCGGCATCTATGGCGGCCGTTTCGTCGCCGAGACGCTGATGCCCAACATCCTTGAGCTGGAGCGGGCCTATCACGAGGCGCGCCACGACCCCGCCTATGTCGCGGAAATGGCGAGCCATCGCACCCACTATATAGGCCGGCCGAGCCCGCTCTACTTCGCCGAGCGGCTGACCGAGCATTTCGGCGGCGCGAAGATCTACCTGAAGCGCGAGGAGCTGAATCACACCGGCTCGCACAAGGTGAACAACGTCCTCGGCCAGATCCTGCTCGCCCGCCGCATGGGCAAGAAGCGCATCATCGCCGAGACCGGCGCCGGCCAGCACGGGGTCGCCACAGCAACGCTCTGCGCCCGTTTCGGCCTCGAATGCATCGTTTACATGGGCGCCGTGGACGTCGCCCGGCAGGCGCCGAACGTCTTCCGCATGAAGATGCTGGGCGCGACCGTCGTTCCCGTCCAGTCGGGCGCCAAGACTCTCAAGGACGCCATGAACGAGGCGCTGCGCGACTGGGTCACCAATGTCGACACGACCTTCTACTGCATCGGCACGGTGGCGGGCCCCCACCCCTACCCGGCGATGGTGCGCGACTTCCAGTCGGTGATCGGCGAGGAGACGCGCGAGCAGATGCTGGCGCAGGAAGGCCGCCTTCCCGACAGCCTCATCGCCTGTGTCGGCGGCGGCTCGAACGCCATCGGCCTGTTCCACCCCTTCCTCGACGACCCATCGGTTGAGATCTACGGCGTGGAGGCGGCAGGCCACGGCCTCGACAAGCTCCATGCCGCCTCGATCTCGGGCGGCAAGCCGGGCGTGCTGCACGGCAACCGCACCTATCTGCTGATGGACGAGGACGGCCAGATCCAGGAAGGCCATTCGATCTCGGCCGGCCTCGACTATCCCGGCATCGGCCCCGAGCATTCCTGGCTGAACGACATCGGCCGCGTCACCTATCTCTCGGCCACCGACGACGAGGCGCTGGAGGCCTTCCAGCTCATGTCGAAGATCGAGGGCATCATTCCGGCGCTGGAATGTGCCCATGCCATGGCCAAGGTCGCGGAGCTCGCCCCGACCAAGCCGAAGGACCACATCATGGTCATGAACCTCTCCGGCCGCGGCGACAAGGACGTGCCGCAGGTCGCCGAAATCCTGGGGACCAAGCTTTGACCACCCGCCTCGACGCCCGATTCGCCGATCTCGCCCGCGAGGGCCGCGCCGGCCTCGTCACCTATGTGATGGCCGGCGACCCCGACCGCGAGACCGCCCGCGCCATCCTGAAGGCCCTGCCGGCGTCCGGAGCCGACGTCATCGAGTTCGGCATGCCCTTCACCGACCCGATGGCCGATGGACCTTCGATCCAGGCGGCAGGCCTGCGCGCCCTCGCGGGCGGCCAGACGCTGAAGAAGACCCTCGAGGACATCGCCTGGTTCCGCACATTCGACGCGGCGACCCCGATCGTCCTGATGGGCTACTACAACCCCATCTACATCTACGGGGTCGAGCGGTTCCTCACGGACGCGAAGGCGGCCGGCATCGACGGTCTCATCGTCGTCGACCTGCCGCCCGAGGAGGATGCCGAGCTCTGTCTCCCGGCCCTGAAGGCGGGCCTCAACTTCATCCGCCTCGCGACCCCGACCACCGATGACAAGCGGTTGCCAACGGTGCTGCGCAACACCTCCGGCTTTGTCTACTACGTGTCGATCACCGGCATCACCGGCGCCGCCACCCCGGATTTCGACAGGACCGCGCAGGCGGTGGCCCGCATCAAGCGGCACACGGACCTGCCGGTGGCCGTCGGCTTCGGTGTAAAGAACGCCGAGCATGCCGGCGCCGTGGCGCGCGGCGCCGATGCCGTCGTCGTAGGCACGGCATTGATCGACGCCCTGAAAGGCTCGCTCGATGCCTCCGGCAAGGCGACGGCGTCGAGCGTCGATGCCGTCACCGGCCTCGTCGCCTCGATCGCCTCGGGCGTGCGCGGCGCCCGGCAGGCTGCCGAATAAGCGCCGCCTTTCGGCGCGATACTCCGCTTTCCGACTTTCTTGCACCCGTCAGGACGACAGTCATGAACTGGATCACCGACGTTCTTCCCCCGAAGATCCGATCGTTCCTGAAGCGGGACACGCCCGAGAACCTGTGGATCAAGTGTCCGGAGACCGGGCAGATGGTCTTCCACAAGGATCTCGAGAGCAATCTCTTCGTCATTCCTGGTTCCGGCGCGCACATGCGCATGGGATCGACGGCGCGGCTGAAGTCGATCTTCGACAACGGCACCTGGTTCGACGTGCAACTGCCCGATGCGCCGATCGATCCGCTGAAGTTCCGCGACGAGAAGCGCTACGTGGACCGGCTCAGGGATGCCCGGACCAAGACCGGCATGAACGACGCCATCAAGGTCGGCTTCGGCAAGCTGGAAGGCCTCGCCGTGACGGTCGCGGTGCAGGACATGGATTTCATGGCGGGATCGCTCGGCACGGCGGCGGGCGAAGCCATCGTCAAGGGCATGATGACGGCGGTCGAGAAGAAGACGCCCTTCATCATCTTCACCGCCTCGGGCGGCGCACGCATGCAGGAGGGCATCCTGTCGCTGATGCAGATGCCGCGCACGACCGTCGCCGTGCAGGCCCTTCGGGACAACAGGCTGCCCTATCTCGTCGTTCTCACCAACCCGACGACAGGCGGCGTCACCGCGAGTTATGCCATGCTCGGCGACGTCCACATCGCCGAGCCCGGTGCGCTGATCGGCTTCGCCGGCCCGAGGGTCATCGAGCAGACGATCCGCGAGAAGCTGCCCGAAGGCTTCCAGCGGGCGGAATACCTGAAGGACCACGGCATGGTAGATCTCGTCGTCCACCGTCACGACATGCGCGCGACGCTCGCCCGGCTTTGCCGGGTTCTGACCAAGGCGCCGGCCAGGACGGAGGATCTCGCCGTCACCGCCGTCACCGTCGCCGGCTGACCGAGGCGACGGGTCGGACGCCACTCGCGCGGGCCTTTCCCGGCTATGCGCCGCATGCCCGCCACCCGGGCGCCAAAGGCCGATGATTTCCTCTTGCACCGGCTGCGCGCGGCGCAGTTAAGTCCCCCGCCATGACGGTTGCCGAATCCTCCATCACCGCCATTGTCGACCGGCTGGCGAAGCTCCATCCGAAGCTGATCGACCTGTCGCTCGACCGCATTCTCCGCGCGCTGTCGCGGCTCGGGGACCCGCACCTCGCGCTGCCGCCGGTGATCCACGTCGCCGGCACCAACGGCAAGGGCTCGACGTCCGCCTTCGCCCGCGCCTTCCTCGAGGCTTCGGGGCGCTCGGTCCACGTCTATACCTCGCCCCATCTCGTCCGCTTCAACGAGCGCTACAGGCTGGCGGCGCCCGGCGGCGGCCGACTGGTCGATGACGCGACGCTCGCCGAGGTGCTTCTGGAGGTCGAGCGGGTCAACGAAGGCGAGGCCATCACCCAGTTCGAGATCACGACGATCGCCGGGCTGGTCATGTTCGCCCGCCACCCGGCCGATGCAGTCATTCTCGAGGTCGGCATGGGCGGACGCTTCGACGCCACCAATGTCGTGCCGCGCCCGGCCGTCTCGGTCATCACGCCGGTCTCGATGGATCATGCGGACTATCTCGGCGACACCATCCCGAAGATCGCGGCGGAAAAGGCCGGCATCCTCAAGCGCGGCCGCCCGGCCGTCATCGCACGGCAGACCCCCGAGGCCATGGCGGAGATCGAGCAGGCCGCCGCCGCGACCCGTTCACGTCTGCTTGTCTCTGGCCTCGACTGGTTCGCCCGCAGCGAGCATGGCCGCTTCGTCTATCAGGACGAGGACGGACTGATCGACGCCCCGCCGCCCCGGCTCGCAGGCGTGCACCAGTTCGAGAACGCCGGCGCCGCCATCGCAGCGGTCAAGACGGCGGGATTTGCGCTGGACGCAAACGCCATCGAGACAGGCCTGCAGACAGTGTCCTGGCCGGCGCGCCTGCAGCGGTTGACGGGACGGGTGGCAGAGGCCCTGCCCGTCGGCGCGGAGGTCTGGCTCGACGGCGGGCACAATCCCGGTGGCGGCGAGGTGCTGGCCGAGGCCATCCGATCCCTCAACGCGCGCCAGCCGCGGCCGCTGGTGATGATCGCCGGCATGATCTCCACCAAGGACCCGCGCGGCTTCCTCGATCACTTCCGCGCCCTCGCCCCGACGCTGCTGTCGGTGCCATTCAGCTATCCGGCGGCCCTGCCGGCGCCGGCTCTGGCGGAAGCTGCCCGCGCCGCAGGGCTCGATGCACGGGCCTGCGGCAGCTTCGACGAAGCCCTCGCCGCGGTGCGCGACCGTGCCGATGCGGTGCCGCCGCGGGTGCTGATCACGGGCAGCCTCTATCTGGCGGGCGACGTGCTGGCGAAGGACGGCTGGGAGCCGTCCTGAGAGGCGACGGAACCGGGGCCCCCGACGCTCGTTGACCTCGACAGAGGCAACGAGGAGCCATGGTGATGGACGATCCCGACCAGACTGCACCCGTGCCCCGCGACGATGGCGGCACACCGCCGAAGCCGCCCTCCCGGCGCGAACGCCACGAGATGGCGACCGGCAACCAGCGCGCGGCGGTGCCAAAGGCCGCGCGGGACGACAAGGCCATTGCCGCCGAGGATCTGGACGCGTCGAACGACAAGTAGAGCCGGCCTCAACGCGACCGTCGCCTCGCTTCAGAACTTTCGCCGGAACGAGAACAGGTCGCTGTCTGTATCGCCGTTCCCGGCGATGAGCCCTCGCAGAATCTGAGCGGCCATCATCGAGAAGGTGATGCCGTTTCCGCCATAGCCGAGCACGGCATAGCAACCGGGCAGCTTGGGGACCGATCCGATGGAGGGCGTGCCGGTCGTCGAGGCGCCGAAGCTGCCGCACCAGGCATACGCGGCCTCGGTGTCTATGCCGGGCATGAGCTTGCCGAGCTTCCGCCGGATCGTGCGGGTCTTCTCCTCCAGCAGGGCGTCCCGCCGGTCCTCGTCGACGAAGTCCTCGTCCTCCCCCCCGCAGATGATACGGCCGTCCTGATCCGACCGCAGGTAGAGATAGGGATCGGAGGCTTCCCAGACGAAGGGCATATCCACCGGGATGGCTTTCGGCTGCGGCGTTGTGGCGATGCAATAGGTCGACACGATGCGGTGGTTCTTGCGCGGCACGTATTTCGGAAGTTCGTAGCCGGTGGCGAAGACCAGGTGCCGGCCGGTCACGGACGCGCCACCCTCCGTCATCGCGGTCACGCTGTCCCGCCCGGTTTCGAGGGAGGCGACCTCGACCGGCGCATAGAGACCGGCACCGCGCTCCAGAGCCGCGCGCAGGAACCCGGCAGCGAGGCGCCGCGGATCAGCCGCGAGGTTGCCATGGCCGAGGATCGCGGCGCGCCGCGCCAGCCCGTAGCGCGTCTCCACCTCGCCGGCCGCAAGAACGGAGACCTCGAAGCCGGCCCGGCGGCGGGCGGCGGCCTCGAGTTCCAGGCCGTTCCGATCCAGCACGTCGCCCTGAAGGTAGAGGGTGTCGCGCACGGCGAGATCAGCATTGATGCCGAGATAGGCGGCGCGCTCGCGAAGGGCGTCGAGCGCCAGCTTGGAGCGCCGCCAGATGCGCTCGGCACGATCCAGCCCGATACGGGCCGAAAGCTCGGTCAGGGGCGTGTCGATCTCGTACTGCAGGAGGGCGGTCGAGGCCGGCGTCGATCCCATCAGCGGCCCGCGGCGGTCGAGGATGACCACCTTCAGGCCCGCATCCGTCAGCGCATCCGCGACCATCGCCCCGGAGATGCCGGCCCCCACAACGATGACATCGGCGGTGATGTCGCGCATCAGCTTCCTGGAGGGGATCGCGGCGAGTGGACGCGACATCCACGGCGATCGCCCTGTTCTCAGATCGCGGGCATGCGTTGCGGACATGGTCGTTCCCGATCGGACACAGAAGGAAGCGAGCGGATGTAATGTCCGGGGCGACCGATTGTTCCGGCAGGCGGGATCCCCTCAGGGGCCGCAGCGCGCGACCGACGTCGCGAGCGCCCATATCCGTCGGCGCATTGCGATCCACCAGGGTCTCGGCCGACCTCGGCGGGGCCGCGGAGGATCTCAGGGCGGCGGCCGGGTCCCAGAACGCCGACGAGAATCTCGCCGTCGGTGACATAGCGGTCGCCGCCACCGTTCCGACCATTCAGGGTGGGACCTGAGCCCGCGATGAAGTAGCGCCGCACGAGCCGGCCGGCCGCCTCGAGGCTCTCGATGACGAAGGCGCGCTCGGTGTCCACGTCGGGAGCGATATGGTGCGTGATCTGCCCGGTGAGATGGCTGAATCCGACGCTGCGGTCGAAACTCGCCGCGCCGAGGAAGAGCGGACCCTCGTCCATGTCGAGCACCTTCCAGAACCGGACATGGTGACGCCGGTCGGCGGAGCCGCCCACGGGCTTCTCGAAAGCGAGGTCCTGTGGCCGGCCTTCGAAGAGAAGTGGCGAGACGGGAGCGTCCGGATATGGTCGGTCGAGAACGACGGATAGGCCGATGGCGAGGCTCGAGCGCAGCGTGACGGGGTCGGCGGGACGCCAGCCGGCTGCTTGCATGGCCGCGGCAATCTCGGCGGCACCGCCGACGAGACCGACATTGATCGGGTCGCCGGGGATGCCGGCTGTCGTCCGCGTCAGCATCGGACGCCCGACGAGACCCGGATGGTGCTCGTGGCGCCACCACAGGTCGGGGGCGACGAGATAGGCGCCGACACCATAAAGCGTGAGAACCAACAGGACCAGGCCGGCCAGCTTGCGCCATCGGTGCGGGCGGGAAGGGTTCATCGGCGAAGACTACCCGCGTCCGACCGGGCTCGCCATGCTGCGGGAATCCTGCTGATGTTCCCGCCGGACCGGGGTGCGGTCTGGAACGGGACGGCGGGCTGGCATGACATGGATTGCGGGACGCAGGGGGGGATGGGGTGTCTCGCTTGTGGCGCTCGCCGCGCTGCTGGCGCCCGCCATTACATCGGCGGAGGCGATGCCGCCGGCTGAACGCACGGCGCTCGACAGGCTGTGCCGCACGACCGGCGGGAGTTCATCCTCGCCAGCCGCCCTGACGATCGCGGCAACGGCGGTGCGCGAGCACGAGACCTTCGGCGGGCATGTCATCGGCCGGGGCGGCACGCTCATCCGTTTCGGAGCCGTCGAGGCGGATGTGATCCGCGACGAGGCGGCGGGGCGCGGAGTGCCCTGGCGCGAGGTGATGCGCTACTGGGAGAGCCTCGGCGCGCTGGCAGAGGGGCCGCTGCAGGTCCGCCGGATCCCGCGCCTTCAGGACGACGCCCATGCGGCCGGGGCCGGCGAGCTCGTGCCGCTCGGAGAGCTCCTGGCGCGGCTCGGGGGCGGCAGCCTCTCGGAGACGGAGCGCGAGGCGCTCGTGCAGGCCGCGATGCGCGGCGCGGCGGTGGACATCCCGTGGTCGGCGGCCTTCGTGTCGCACGTGGTCGTCACGTCAGGGGTCTCCCGCACGCGGTTTGCCGCCGCCATGGCCCATCTCGACTACGTGACCGAGGCGGCCCGGCGCAGCCGCGACGAGGCGCAGGGACTGGCGGCCGGCGCCTTCTACCGGGCCTGCGATCCACGGACCACGCCGCTGCGGCCGGGCGATCTCCTCTGCCTGCACCGCCACGACCCGACTGGCCTGGAGGGCGGTTCAGGATTTGATGCATTGGTTCCGGCGCTGGCCCGCGGCGAGCGGCCCGTGTGGAACCTCCACTGCGACGTCGTGGTCGCGCGCGACGAGCAGCGACGCACCGCCACAGTAGTTGGCGGCAATGTGCTCCAGTCGGTGGCGCGTCGTGATCTTGCCATCAACCGACGCGGCGTCCTCGCCATCCCGCGCCGCCAGCGCCCCTGCCCCGAGGGCGCACGGATCGGCCCGCTGTGCCAGCCGGAGTCAGCCCCGTGGTTCGTGGTGCTGCAGGCGGCCGACCCTTCCGAGCCTTGAGCAGCCGCCTGCATTGGGGGCAGACCTGCCCACACGTTGGGCGCGACCAACGCCGAGGTCGTCTGCTATTGTGCGCCGCAACAGAGGAGCAGCCCCATGTCCGAGAACGTGTTGCGCCACCGGCTGCATGAAGACGCCATCGCGCTGGTGCTGGGGACGCTGTTCGTGGCCCTCGGCATCGCCTTCTACGCCAAGGCCTCGCTATTGACCGGCAGCACCGTTGGCATCGCGCTGCTGCTCAGCTACGCGACGCCGCTGAACTTTTCCGCCCTGTTCCTGCTGGTCAACCTGCCGTTCTTCGCCCTGTCCCTGTTCCGGCTCGGCTGGGCCTTCACCGCCAAGACCCTTGCGGCGGTGGTGCTGGTGTCGGTCTTCTCGAGGTTGATGCCGCTCTGGCTCGAGATCGGCCATCTCAACCCGGTCTATGCCGCCATCGTCGGCGGCGGCCTGTTCGGCATCGGGCTGCTGATCCTGTTCCGGCACGGAATGAGCCTCGGCGGGGTCAGCATCCTCGCCTATTACCTGCAGGAGAAGCGCGGGATCCGGGCCGGCTATTTCCAGTACGGCGTCGATCTCCTCGTCATGCTGGCGGCCACTTCCGTGCTGAGCCTGGATCTGATCGCCCTGTCGATCGCCGGCGTCACGGTGCTCTGCACCGTTGTCGGCATGAACCATCGCCCCGGCCGCTACGCCGGACTGAGCTGAAGACCGATCAGTAGGTGTCCCGGCGGCGGATCAGCGCCACCGCGGCGAAGGCGCCGAAGGCGCCGAAGACGGAAAGAGCCACCATCGGCACTGGGCTCATCGTCGTACCGACCAGCGTTCCGGCGATCTGCGCTGCGATGGCGCCGAGCCCCATTTGGGCGAAACCGACGATGCCGGAGGCTGAACCCGCCACCTCCGGCCTGACGCTCACCGCGCCGGCGATGGAGCCTGGCAGCTGCAGGCCGTTGGAGAAGGCGATGGCGGCCTGCGGCAGGAACAGCCAGGCCGGATGGACCATCAGGCCGGAGATGGCGATGGCGAACTGCAAGAGCGCCATCAGCACCATCATCAGGCTGCCCCAGCGGATCAGCCGGTCCGAGCCAAGGCGTGCGGCATAGCGGCCGCAGACGGCATTGCCCAGCATGTAGCCGCAGGCATTGACCATGAACCAGAGGCCATAGACCGTCGAACTCTGCCCCATCAGCGTGACCGTGATGTGCGGCGCGCCGCCGACGAAAGAGAAGAAGGTGATGGAGGAGAGCGCGCCGATGAGCAGGTAGCCGACGAAGACACGGTCGCGGAGGAGATCCCCGGCATCGCGCAGCAGTTGGCCGAAGCTCGGCGACGAGACGACCGCCCGGGTCTCGGGGAGCCGAAACACGGCGAGCGCCAGGGTGACGAGGGCGATGGCGGCGGTGGCCGCGAAGACCCAGCGCCAGCCGATCGTCTCGGTCATGAGACCGCCGATGGACGGAGAGACCATCGGGGCGACCACCATGGCCATGGTCACCCAGCCGATCATCGAGGCCGCGCGGTCCTTGTCGAAGACGTCGCGGATGATGGCGCGGCCGATGACCTGGCCGGCGGACGCGCCGAAGCTCTGCAGCACGCGGGCGACGATGAGCATGGCGGCGCTGGCAGCGAGCGCGGCGAAGACGCTCATCGCGGCGGTGATCGCCAGGGCCGCGATGATGACCGGCCGGCGGCCGTAGCGGTCGGAGAGCGGCCCGAGGAAGAGCTGCGCCACCGCCATGCCGGCGAGATAGAGCGTGATGGTGAGCTGGATCGTGCCGGGGTCGGTGTCGAAATAGCGCGCCAGCCCCGGCACCGCCGGCAGCGGCAGATTGAGCGCCATGGGGCCGATCGCGGCGAAGATGACGAGCAGCGGCACGAGGGCGCGCGGCGCGAGACGAGGATCTTGCATGAAGGGCTCTCGACCGTGGCCCGTGATGTCGCCCGGTTGCCCTCAATGGGTCAAGGCGGGGAATCAGATGGCCGCCCTGCCGGGTCGGACCAGGCGGCCAGTTGAAGGACCAAGGTCCGCCGTGGCGGAGGCGGATGACCCCGGCCTGCTCAGTTCGATGGGACGAACCCCGATTCCGAGATGACCCGCCGCCATTTGGCGACCTCGCTCTCGAGACGGGCCCGTGCTTCCGCCGGACCGCGCTGGCCCGCCGGGAACGGTGTCGTGCCGAGGTCGGCCAAGCGCTTGAGGATGGTCGGGTCCTTGAGCGCCACCTCGAGTGCGGCATTGAGCCTCTGGATGATCGGGGCCGGCGTGCCGCGCGGCGCATAGAGAGCGTGCCAGACCGTCACCTCGAAGTTCGCCAGCCCGGATTCATGCAGCGTGGGAAGGCTGGGAAGCTGCTCGACGCGCTGCAGCGCCGTCACCGCATAGGCGCGGATGCGGTTGCCCTGGATCTGCGGAATGGAGTTCGTCGTCTGGTCGCAGAGAGCATCGAGCTGGCCGGCGACGAGGTCGTTCATGGCGGGGCCGGTGCCGCGGTAGGGAATCTCGTTGACCTTCACCCCGAGTTGCGACTGCAGCATCATGTTGCAGAGATGCGAGCCGGAGCCGACGCCGGCGGTACCGAAGCTCACGCCGCGGCCCGTCTTCTTCACGTGCTCGATAAACTCGGCGATGGTCTTCGTCTCGAGCCCGTTCTTCGACACGATGACGAAGGGACCCTGGTTGATCAGGCCGATGGGCTCGAAATCCTTCACCGTATCGTAGCTGAGGTTGCGGTAGAGCGTCGCGCCGGCCGCGAGCGCCAGATGGTGGATCAGTAGCGTATAGCCGTCCGGGGTGGCGCGCGCCGTACGGGCAGCCCCGGTCGTCCCGCCGGCGCCGCCGACATTCTCGATGAGCACCGCCTGCCCGAGGGATTGCGACAGCGACTGGCCGACCAGACGCCCGAGAACGTCAGAGGGGCCGCCGGCCGCATAGGGCACGATCAGCGTGATCGGGCGGTCGGGGTAGGTCTGTGCAGAGGCCGGCGATAGGGCAAAGCCCACCGTCAATGCGGCGGCTGTCAAAAGTCGTCCAAGCATTCGATTTCCTCCTTGTGGATGACGGTATTGTCGTTGCTGAACGTCCGGTCCGTCGAGCCGGCGTCATTTCATTTCAAGTCCGAGATGTAGTGGAAATGATCTGTCCTGCAGAGAGAAACACGCCATTCCACCTTCATGCCGTCAAGATCGATGGCGAGACGGTCGATGGCGAGAACGGGTGACCCGCCCGCGATGCCCAGGTGAGAGGCGTCGGCGTCCGGGCAGGCGATGGCCTTCAGGCTTTCCGACGCGCGAGCCACGGTGACCCCGTAGCGCTCGACATAGAGGCCGTAGAGATTGTTCGGGACAGGATCGAAGCGGGAAAGCCCCGGGAATCGCCCGGCAGGAACGGCGATGCGCTCGCTGACGGCAGCCTCGCCGCCGAGCGACCGGATGCGGTGGATGATGACGGCGGGTTCGCCCGCGGCCAGGCCGAGCCGGTCCGCGACATCGGGCGGCGCCGGCACCTCCAGCACGGAAAGGACGAGGCTGTCAGGAAACTCGCGGCGCCCGTCATCGCGGGTCAGCTTGAAGAACTGGAAGAGAATACGGTCCTCGTCGTGGCTGGCGACGAAGGTGCCGACACCCTGGCGGCGGACCAGCAACCGCTCGGCCGTCATCTCGTCGAGGGCCTTGCGGACGGTGCCCTGACTGACGCCGAGATCACCAGCGATCTGGAACTCCGACGGGATCATCTGCCCCGTCTGCCAGGCGCCTTCGGCGATGCGTCGGACGAGCCGCTCCTTCACCTGCCGATAGAGCGGCAGGAAACCGACGACGCGTTCCGGGTCCGGTTTTCGACCTGCCGACAACGACAACTCCCTGCGCGACCCCACGTTGACAGCCTAGCACGTCTTATGTCTTATACAAGACCTAGAAGCCTACGGAGGAAACGCCCATGGGAAGCCCCCATCTGCTCGTCCATGAGAAAAAGGACACGGTCGGTGTCGTGGTTGTGGAAGGCCTGAAGGCCGGCACCGACATGCTGGCCGTCGTCACCCACGACAATTCGGATTTCCGCATCGCCGCGAAGCAGGACATCCCGATCGGCCACAAGGTGGCGCTGAAGGATATCAAGAAGGGCGAGACCATCTGGAAGTACGGCCAGGACATCGGCATCGCCAAGGCCGACATCAAGACGGGCGAGCACGCCCACGTCCACAACATCAAGACCAAGCGTTGGTGATGCGATCAGGGACACATGGCCCATCGCAATTGCGTCCTTCGAGGATGCACTTCCTCGATGCAGGCAATGGCCTCAACGGCCGAATTCAAACGGCGAAAGCCGAACCGACAAAGGAAACGCCATGTCGCTGATGGTCGCCAATTTCGATCTCGTCCAGCGCAAGCTGAAGAACGTCAAGGGCCGCAAGATCGAGGCGGAAGCCTTCAAGGCGCCCGTCGTGAAGCGCCCGACTGGCCGCGCGCTCGACAGCATCATGGGCTGGCGCCGCGAGAACGGCCGCGTCGGCGTGCGCAACCACGTGCTCCTGCTGCCTCTCGATGACCTGTCGAACGCCGCCTGCGAAGCGGTGGCCAACAACATCAAGGGCACACTGGCCATTCCGCATGCCTATGGCCGCCTGCAGTTCGGCGCGGATCTCGATCTCTATTTCCGCACCCTGATCGGCACCGGTTCGAACCCGAACGTCGCCGCCGTGGTGGTGATCGGCATCGAGGACCAGTGGACCAAGGTCATCGTCGACGGCATCGCCAAGACCGGCAAGCCGGTGGTCGGATTCGGTATCGAGGGCCACGGCGACATCGCCACCATCGCCAAGGCGAGCTACGTCGCCAAGGAGTTCGTGCAGTGGGCGGGCGAACTGCAGCGCGAGAAGTGCCCGATCACCGACCTGTGGGTCTCCACCAAGTGCGGCGAGAGCGACACGACGACGGGCCTCTCCTCCTGCCCCACCGTCGGCAACATGTACGACAAGCTCATCCCGCGCGGCGTCTACGGCGTCTTCGGCGAGACTTCGGAGATCACCGGCGCCGAGCACCTGTGCAAGGCGCGTGCGGCCACCAAGGAGGTGGGCGAACGCTGGTACAAGATGTGGAAGGCCTATCAGGACGACGTCATCGAGGCCCACAAGACCAATGACCTCTCGGACTCGCAGCCGACAAAGGGCAACATCGTCGGCGGCCTGACCACCATCGAGGAAAAGGCGCTGGGCAATCTCGAGAAAATCGGCCGCGAGTGCAGGTACATCGACATCCTCGAGCCGGCCGAGGCACCGGCCCGGGGGCCCGGCCTCTACTACATGGACACGTCCTCCGCGGCGGCAGAATGCGTGACGCTGATGGCGGCCGGCGGCTATGTGGTCCACACCTTCCCGACCGGCCAGGGCAACGTCATCGGCAACCCGATCGTCCCGGTCATCAAGATCTCGGGCAATCCGAAGACCATCCGCACCATGCCCGAGCACATCGACCTCGACGTCTCCGGCATCCTCAAGCGCACACTCACCATCCCGCAGGCGGGCGATGCCCTCATCGAGAGCATCGTGCGCACCGCCAACGGCCGCCTGACCGCGTCGGAGGCGCTCGGCCATCGCGAGTTCTCGCTGACCAAGCTCTACCGTTCGGCGTGACGGCACGCGTCACAGCCCGGCTCGACCTGACACAGATCGACGAAGACGATTTCGCCGATCTGTGCGCGCTCACGGGACATCCGGAGGTCGGCGGCAAGCTGAAGCACGGCGTTTTGTCGGCGGACGAGACCCGGCCGCTGCTCGACAGCTACAGGGCCACCTGGAGCGAGCGCGGTTATGGGGTTTTCGTGATGCGGCGGCGCGACACGGGGGCCTTCGTCGGGATCGTCGGCCTGTGGGACCACGATGCCGGGATCGGCGTCGCCATGCGCTACGCCGTGATGCCGGAGCATCGGGGAGAGGGCTTCACGAAGGAGGCGGCAAAGTCCGTTCTCGATTTCGCCGCAGAGAAGAATATTCATCCTGTCATGGCGGTCACGCGCGAAAGCAATCTTGCGTCCCGACACATTCTCGTCGATCTCGGCTTTGCGCTTCACGAGGTCCGCGACATCGGGGACCGGAGCATCGCGATCTACCAGATGACGTCCTGGAGCCCCTGATGACCCTGTCGGCAACGACGCGACCGCTGCTTCCCGGCATCGCGCTGGCCACGGTGGTGGCCGTGGCGGCCATCTATGCCGAGCCGCTGGTCCGGCAGGTCAGCGCCGGCCGCCTCGCCCTGCCGGTCATGGTCATCGCGCTCATTGTCGGCATCACCCTGCATTCCTTCGCCGCGCGACCCGTCTTCGAACCCGGCCTCGGCTTCGCGGTGAAGAAGCTGCTGCGCTGGGCCATCGGCCTGCTTGGCCTCAGGATCGCCTTCGGCGACATTCTCGGCCTCGGTCTCGGCACCCTTGTCCTGGTGGTCGTGTCGATGGCCGCGACGATCGCCAGCGGCATCTGGCTCGCGCGCCGCCTGGCGGTTCATGACGGCTACGGCGCCCTTGCGGGAGCCGCCACCGCCGTCTGCGGCGCCTCGGCGACACTGGCGACGACGACGGTCCTGCCGAACTATCCCGCCAAGGCCGCGGACACCGCTTTCACGGTTGTCGCCGCCAATGCGGTTTCGACCATCGTCATGCTGGCCTATCCGCCGCTCGCCATCCTGCTCGGCTTCGATGCGACGAAGACTGGCATCCTCCTCGGCGCCACGATCCACGACATGGCACAGGTGGTCGGCGCCGGCTATGCGGTGTCCGAGCCGGTGGGCAACACGGCCGTCGTGGTCAAGCTCTTCCGCGTCTTCCTGCTGCTGCCCGTTGTGCTCGCCATCGGCTGGTGGTTCGTGCGGCAGGGCGCCCATACCAACGAGGCCAAGGTCCCCGTCCCCGTCTTCGCCATCGTCTTCCTCGCGCTGGTGGTGGTGAACTCGGTCCTGCCCGCGATACCCGCGCTCGCCGCCCCCTATGCCGTCGCCAAGACCTGGCTGGTCCACCTCTCCAATGCCGGGCTGCTGATCGCCATCGCGGCGCTTGGCCTCGGCACCTCGATCACCGCCATCCTCTCCATCGGCTGGCGGCACGTGGCCGTCTTCTTCGGCACCACGGTGGTGATCCTCGCCATCGTCACCGCCGGGCTCTTCATCATCCAGGGATAGCTCATGACTGAGATCGTCATTTCCGAGTTCATGGACGCGGCGGCGGTCGACGATCTCAGGCGAGACTTCAGCGTCACCTACGACAAGGCGCTGGTCGATCGCCCCGAGGACCTCAAGGCGCTTGCGGCGGGCGCCCGCGCCCTGATCGTGCGCAACCGGACGCAGGTGAGCGGCGACCTGCTGAGCGCGGGCGCGAAGCTGGAAGCCATCGGCCGACTCGGCGTCGGACTGGACAACATCGATGTCGAGGCCTGCAAGGCGCGCGGCATCGCCGTTCTTCCGGCGACGGGCGCCAACGACGTCGCGGTCGCCGAATGGGCCATCGCGACCATTCTGGTGCTGCTGCGCGGCGCCTATTTCGCGACCGATGCGGTGGCGGCGGGCACATGGCCGCGCGAGCGCCTGATGGGCCGCGAAATCCATGGCAAGGTCCTGGGCCTGGTCGGCTTCGGCGCCATCGCCCGCGAGACGGCGGTACGCGCCAGGGCGCTGGGCATGACGATCATCGCCGCCGACCCCTTCGTGACGTCGGACGACCCGGCCTGGGGGCGCATCGGCGCCCGTTCCGTATCGCTCGATGCCCTGCTGGCGGAAGCCGACGCGGTAAGCCTGCACGTGCCGCTGACCGCCGAAACACGGAACCTCATCGATGCGGAGAGACTTCGCGCGATGAAACCCGACGCCGTCATCGTCAATGCGGCCCGCGGCGGCGTAGTCGACGAGACCGCACTGGCCGCGGCACTCAAGGCCGGCACGATCGCCGGCGCGGCGCTCGACGTCTTCGACGTGGAGCCCTTGAAGGCCGGATCGCCGCTCGCCGGCTGCCCGAACCTGATCCTCACGCCGCATATCGCCGGCGTGACGGTCGAGAGCAATGTGCGGGTCTCGTCGGTGACCGCCGCCAATGTCCGCCGCGTGCTGATGGGGAAGCGCACATGACCACCGTCTCGTTGAACGCGGCCCGCGCCTGGGTCGTCCGCATCTTCACCGATCATGGCGCGAGCCCCGAGGCGGCGCGTTCCGTTGCGGCGGCCCTCGTCGGCGCCGAGGCAGAAGGCCTGAAAGGTCATGGGCTCTCGCGCATCCCGACCTATCTGGTGATGCTGACGAGCGGCAAGATCGACGGCCGGGCCGTACCGACCGCGACGCGCGTGCGGGCTGCGACACTCGCCGTCGATGCCGCCAACGGCTTCGCCTATCCGGCCGTCGATCTCGCGCTGAAGGAACTCCCGGCCATCGTCCGCGAGACCGGGATCGCCGCGGCGACCATCGCGCGCTCCAATCATGCCGGCGCCCTCGGCGCCCATGTCGAGAAGCTGGCGGATGCGGGCCTGATCGCCCTGTTCTTCGCCAATACGCCGGAGGCCATTGCCCCTGCCGGCGGCACGAAGGCTGTCTATGGCACCAATCCCATCGCGTTCGCCTGTCCCCTGCCCGGCCGGCCGGCCATCGTCGTGGACCTGGCGCTTTCCACCGTGGCGCGCGGCAACATCGTCGCGGCCAACCAGAAGGGCGAGGCGATCCCGGAGGGCTGGGCGCTTGACCCGGACGGCAACCCGACCACCGATGCCGCCAAGGCCCTCAAGGGCACGATGGTGGCCCTTGGTGGCGCGAAGGGCACCGCCCTCGCCCTCATGGTCGAGGTACTCGCGGCGGCCCTCACCGGCGCGCACCTCGCCTTCGAGGCCTCCTCCTTCCTCGACGACAAGGGCCCGCCCCCCGGCACGGGACAGACCATCCTCGCCATCGATCCCTCGGGCTTCGGCCATTCGGGCTTCGGCGAGCGGATCACCGCCCTCGCGGGGGCGATCGAGGCCCAGGCCGGCGTCCGCCTGCCCGGCCAGCGGCGGCTGAAGCTGCGCCAGAAGGCGTTGGCCGAGGGCATTGCCCTGCCTGCCGATCTCGTCGCCAGGTTCGGGCCCGCCTGACAATCCCCGAGAGCCGCCGGGAAAAGCGCATCAGCCACGCCGGACAGCCCCTTGCGAGGCTCGAAGGCGGCGTTTACCCGATTGTGCAACACGATCCGGACATTCCGGGAGAGGACCACCCATGAGCGTCGCCAACGGCCGCAGCCTTCTCGCCATCCCCGGCCCGACCAACATTCCCGACCGCGTGCTGCAGGCGATGATCCGCCCGGCCGAGGAGATCTATTCGGGGCCAATGGTGGCGCTGACCGACAGCCTTCTGGCTGACCTCCAGACCATCTTCCGCACCCGCGGGCGCACCTACATCTACGCGGCAAACGGCCACGGCGGCTGGGAGGCGGCGATCTCCAACGTGCTCTCGCGCGGCGACAAGGTGCTGGTGCTGGCCAGCGGCCGCTTCGCCATCGGCTGGGGCCAGATGGCCGGTTTCATGGGCGCCGACGTCGAGGTGATGGAGGGCTCCTGGCGGGCCTCGATCGATCCCGCTGCCGTCGAGGAGCGCCTGCGCCGCGACACCGGTCATGCCATCAAGGCGATCCTGATGGTGCAGATCGACACGGCATCCGGCGTCGCCAACGACGTGAAGGCCGTGCGCAAGGCGATCGACGCCGCCGGCCATCCGGCGCTGTTCATGGTCGATGGCGTCGCATCCCTCGGCTGCATGCCCTTCGAGATGGACGAGTGGGGCGTCGACGTTGCCATGTCGGCGTCGCAGAAGGGCCTGATGACACCGCCGGGCCTGGCCTTCGTCGCCGCCAACGACAAGGCGCACAAGGCCCACGAGACCGCCGACATGAAGACGCTCTACTGGGACTGGACCGCGCGCCAGGGCAAGGAGCACTACATGAAATATTGCGGCACACCGCCGGAGCATCTGCTCTTCGCGCTGCGCGCTGCCCTCGACATGATCAAGGAAGAGGGCCTCGATGCCGTCTTCAAGCGCCATCGCCTGCTGGCGGAAGCGACACACGCCGCCATCGGCCGCTGGTCGGAGGGGCAGGTTCTCTCCTGCAATGTCATCGACCCGGCGCAGCGCGCCTGCTCCGTGACCCCGGTCATCGTCCAGGGCGCAGATGCCGAGGCCATCTCGGCCTATGCGCAGAAGATCTGCGGCGTGGCCCTCGGCTCGGCGATCGGCGAACTGTCGGGCCGCGCCTTCCGCATCGCCCATATGGGTCACGTCAACGCGCCGATGGTCATCGGCTCGCTCTCGGCCATCGAGATGGCGATGAAGGCGCTGGGCGTCCCCCATGGCGAGGGCGGCGTCAGTGCTGCGGTGGCGAGCCTTGCCGCCGGTGCCGGCCTGCCCTTCGGACCGGCCACCCACGAAATCCCCGAGAACGATCTTACCGCACCGACCGCGCCGGTCTGACGCCGCGTTCTACCGGTCGAGCGCCGCGAAGGCCTCGGCCCGAGCGATGAGCCGGCGGGCGGCGTTGACCGTCGGCACCTCGACGAGGTGACCGTCGATCTCGCAGCGCTCGGCACCACGGGAGCGCGCCTCATTGAAGGCGGCAACGAGCCGGCGCGCGGCGGCAACATCGGCCTCTGACGGCGTCAGAAGCCGGTTGACCAGGGCAACCTGATCCGCCGAGACGATCGACTTGGCCTTGAAGCCGCGCCGCCGCGCCCACAGCAGGTCGGCCTCCGCATGGGCGAGGCTTGAGAAGGTGAAGGGACAGTCGATCGCGACCACGCCTGCCGCGACACATTCGATGAGGAAGCGTTCGCGAACCGCCGCGATCTCCGCGCCATCGAGACTGCGCTCAGCGCCGAGATCGGCCACCATGTCTTCCGACGCGACAAGCGCCGCCGTCACGCGCGGGCTGGCAGCGACGATGGCCGCGGTGCGCACGAGGCCTGCCGCCGTCTCGATGTTCGGTACAATCTCCGTGGACCCGGCGGGCAGGCCGAGCGCGCTCTCCTGTGCGGTGATGGCTTTCGTCGAGCGCCGCCACCTGGTCCGGGCTCGCCACCTTGGACATCATGACGATGTCAGGCGCGCCCTGCATGGCGCCTGCGAGATCGTCGCGGCCGCAGGTCTCGAGGGGATTGATGCGGGCGGCGGCGAGCCATCCCGCCTGCCGCCATGCGGCGAAGACCTCAGGCGAGAGACGACGGGCCTCGGGCCTCATGTCCGGCGGCGTGAAGTCCTCGAGTTCCTGGATCAGAACGTCGGCTCCCAGGCTCCCGGCTGCCAGCAAACGCTGGCGCGCCGCGCCCGGCAGGAACAGCCAGGAGCGGCGCAGGGGCGCCGGGCGCCTTGGTCCGCCGACGGGCACTCAGCTCACCTTGACGACGAGCTTGCCGAAGTTCCGACCCTTCAGAAGGCCGATG
Source organism: Phreatobacter aquiterrae (assembly GCF_053471285.1). Taxonomy (NCBI): domain Bacteria; kingdom Pseudomonadati; phylum Pseudomonadota; class Alphaproteobacteria; order Hyphomicrobiales; family Phreatobacteraceae; genus Phreatobacter; species Phreatobacter aquiterrae. The sequence goes on from NZ_JBJPHW010000002.1 coordinate 212,001, forward strand.
AAGGCCTCGGGGGCCTTGTCCAGCCCGTCGACGATGTCCTCGCGGTACTTCACCTTGCCCTCCGCGATCCACTGGCTCATGTCGGTGAAGAAGGCCTTCGACTGGTCGGCGAAGTCACGGACGATGAAACCGCGGAAGTTCAGGCGCTTGGTCAGCACGTCGCGCATGAGGAGCGGCAGCCGGTCCGGGCCATCGGGGAGCGACGTCGCGTTGTACTGGGCGATCAGGCCGCAGACCGGGATGCGGGCGAAGAAGTTCAGCAGCGGGAAGACGGCGTCGAAGACGTGGCCGCCGACGTTCTCGAAATAGACGTCGATACCGTCCGGGCAGGCGGCCTTCAAATCGGCGGCGAAGGTCGGCGAACGGTGGTCGAGACCGACGTCGAAGCCGAACTCCTCGGTCAGCGCCCGCACCTTGTCGGCGCCGCCCGCAATACCCACGGCCCGCGCCCCCTTGATCTTCGCAATCTGGCCGACCGCCGAGCCCACCGGCCCCGTCGCCGCGGCGACAACCACGGTCTCGCCGGGCTTCGGCTGGCCGATGGTGAGGAGGCCCGTATAGGCGGTCATGCCGGGCATGCCGAGCACGCCCACGGCGGTGGAAATCGGGCCTGCGGTCGGATCGACCTTGCGCAGGTCCTTCGCATCGGCAATGGCGTGGCTCTGCCAGCCGGAATGCGACAGCACGATGTCACCGGGGCGGAACCGATCACTGTTGGAGGCGACGACCTCGCCGACCGTGCCGCCCTCCATCAACCCGCCGACTGGCACCGGGGCGGCATAGGACTTCGCGTCGTTCATCCGCCCGCGCATGTAGGGGTCGAGCGAGAGATAGCGGATCCTGAGCAACACCTGATCCGGCCCTGGATCGGCCAGCGACGTATCGACAATCGAGAAATTCGCGGCGGTCGGTTCGCCGTGAGGACGGCTGGCGAGAAGAACCTGGCGGCTGGTGGTCGGCATGGGGGCCTCCTGATGGACGTGCGGGTTGGCGCGCGCGAGGCCCGTATCAGTAGTGGCCCCGGCCCCGAGCGGCAATCGCCGGTCCGGCGGGGCAGCGCAGCCATCCGGAGATGGCCTCATGGCGCGTGCATCGCGCTCGCCTAGACTGGTTCCATGAGCGAAGACGCCAGAACAATGCCGCCGGACCCGACCCCGTCTCCCGAAACGATCAGCCCCCTGCCCTTTTTCCCGCTGGCCCGCGGTTTCTGGCGCGGCCGGACCGCCGCCATGGCATGGACGTTGTCCGCCAGCCTGCTCGCGCTGGTGGTGGTCAATGTCACCATCCAGGTGCTGATCACCCGCTGGCACGCGAGCTTCTTCAACGCTCTCGAGCAGCGTCATGCCGACCGGCTGATCGCGGGCATCAGCCAGTTGGCGATCCTGGCGCTGTCGGCCGCCCTGATCGCCGCCCTCACCATCTGGCTGCGCATGCGTCTGCAGATCGCCTGGCGCGGCTGGCTGTCGGAAAAGCTGATCGCCATGTGGCTGCGCCGGCAGCGCTTCGCCCGCCTGCCGAGGGTTGCCCCGCAGGTCGATGCGCCCGAGTTCCGCATCGCCCAGGACGTCCAGGTCGCCATCGAGCCCCTGGTCGAGTTTGCCGTGGGGCTCGCCAATGCCCTGCTGTCGGCCACGGCCTTCATCACCATCCTCTGGACCGTCGGAGGCGCCATTACCCTGCCCATCGCAGGCGGCATCGCCATTCCCGGCTTCATGGTCTGGGTGGCGGTTGCCTACGCTATCCTGTCATCGGGCATGATCGCCGTGCTGGGCCGGCCTCTGATCCATGCCATCGAGCGCAAGAATGCCGCCGAAGCCGCCTTGCGCGGCAACATGGTCAAGGTTCGTGAAGAAGCAACCGCCATCGCCCGGGCCGGCGACGAAAAGACCAAGCAGAAGCTCCTCGTCGGGCTCATGCGCGGCGTCGTCTCGGCATGGTACGCGATCGCCGCCCTGCTGGCCAAGCTGACGATCCTCATCAACGCCAACGTCACGTTGATGCCTGTGGTGCCCCTGCTCGCCTGTGCGCCGCTCTATCTGAACAGTTCCATGCCGCTCGGCTCGATGATGCAGATCGCGGCCGCCTTCGTGCAGACCCAGTTCGCCTTCAACTGGTTCTTCGACAACTTCATCCGCATCGCCGACTGGGAAGCCTCGGCCCGCCGCGTCGTCGGCCTGAGGCTGGCCTTCGCGGATAGTGACCGTCCGGGCGTGGAGCCGATCGAGGGCACCGGGGAAGCGCCCTCAATGCGGTCATGATGAACGGCCGAGACCGGGCGGCGGCGCCCGCGCGGATCGCCGGCCGAGCGAGCGGTGAACCGGGGCGGAAGGCCTACCGCTGCACGCAAGTCTCCAGGGACGCCTGGATGCGGCGGGTGGCCGCACCGGTGTCAGGCCGTCGCAGCAGACGAAGGTTCGCGGGTCTTCTTGGGTAATTTTATCTTGATTCAAAGACTTTGCTGGATGTTTTCAGCAAGTCTTCGAACTATTAAGCATTGCGATAGACCTATTTTTGACAACCGGGCTTGACGGCGCGCCTGCTCTCGCCCATCTTTGTCGTCACCATCGTCGTGAATGCGCTGCGCCGCCTATGTTCGTAACCAGGCGTCGACAACCGGGTGTCCGGTGCGACAACTCCGTCTGGGCCGCCCGGCGCGCGGTTCGTGACTTTGAAACTGGAGGACGCGAACGCGCGTTTCCGGTCGGTTTGAAAGACTGCTCTTCTTGAACAATATGACTTTTGTGGAACTCGGCTTGGCCGAGCCGCTTCTGCGTTCCCTCCACGACGCAGGTTACACCACGCCGACGCCGATCCAGGCGAAGACGATCCCCCATCTCCTCGATGACCACGATCTGATCGGCATTGCGCAGACAGGCACGGGCAAGACCGCGGCCTTCGCGCTTCCCATCCTGCAGCACCTCTCGGAGGACAAGGTCCGGCCTCCGGCGAAGGGCGTCCGCGCCCTCATCCTGGCGCCGACGCGGGAGCTCGCGCTGCAGATCTTCGACAACGTCAAGCTCCTCTCGCGGCATCTCCAGCTGCGCCATGCCGTGATCTTCGGCGGGGTCGGACAGAACCCGCAGGTCGACGCCCTGTCGCGTGGCATCGACGTTCTCGTCGCAACGCCCGGCCGTCTTCTCGACCTGATCAACCAGGGCGGCCTGGTACGGCTCGACACGGTCACCCACCTCGTCCTCGACGAGGCTGACCGCATGCTCGACATGGGCTTCATCCGCGACGTGAAGAAGATTCTCGCCAAGCTGCCGCAGCAGCGCCAGTCGATGCTCTTCTCGGCCACCATGCCGACGGAGGTCGCCAAGCTCGCCCGCGACATGCTGTGGGAGCCCCTGCGCGTCGAGGTGACCCCCGAGACGGTCACGGTCGAAGCCATCGAACAGCACGTCTATCACGTCGGCACCTCGGACAAGCGGGGGCTTCTCGAGAAGCTCCTGGGCGATCCCGCCCTCGCCCGCGTGGTCGTCTTCACCCGCACCAAGCACGGCGCCAACAGGCTCGCCGGCCAGCTCGTGAAATCCGGCTTCTCGGCGGATGCGATCCACGGCAACAAGAGCCAGAACGCCCGCCAGCGTGCGCTCGCCGCGTTCAAGACCGGCGAGTGCCGCATCCTGGTGGCGACCGATCTGTTCGCCCGCGGCATCGATGTCGCGGAGGTGACCCACGTCATCAACTTCGACCTGCCGAACGAGCCGGAGAGCTATGTCCACCGCATCGGCCGCACCGGCCGCGCCGGACGGACGGGCATCGCCCTTGCGTTCTGCGATCCGAGTGAGCGCGGCCATCTCGCCGCGATCGAGAAGCTGACCCGCGTGCGGCTCGCCGTCGCCGGTTCTCCCATTCTGGCCCAGACGCGCGGCGACACCCGCGCGCCGGTGCCGCCCAAGCGTCATCAGCCCCGGCGACGGGCTGCCTGACAGACTCCCTCCACCGCCAAGCATCGAGGAGCATTCTATGGCGACCGGGACCGTTAAGTGGTTTAACCCCCAGAAGGGCTACGGCTTCATCCAGCCGTCCGACGGCGGCAAGGATGTGTTCGTGCACATCTCGGCCGTGCAGCGCGCCGGCCTGAACGACCTGCGCGAGGGTGAGCAGGTGTCGTACGAACTGGCGACCGACCGTCGTACCGGCAAGCAGTCGGCCGACGAACTCAAGCTGGCCTGATCGTCGCAAGCCGGGGAGACGCCGAAGGCTCAGGCCTTCGGCCCATTGACGTCAACCGTGGTGCCGCGCGCGGCACCGCGCAATCTTCAGTGCACCGTGGCGGTGGCGCCAGCCAGCCCGGAACCGATCTGTTCGAGGACAACGATTTCGGGATCTTCTCCTTCCGAAGAGGGTGAGACAGACAGGACGAGGACGCCGGGCCGCCGCGCCGAGACGAATTTCGCCACGACCCGGGCCTGATCATAGGTGTCGAGGTAGTGGACATCCTCCGCCACCATGCGCGATCCCTTCTGAATGAAGGAAACGACGGCGAAACGGGTCGTCGGTTCGAATTCGGGCGCCCCGTCGGCGGAGGGGGAATTGGCGCGCTGGGCCATTGCCAGCTCCCACAGGTGATTCGCCACCATCGCACGGCGACTGCGCGTGCGGATCGGGCTTTGCCCCCACGTGTTCTCGCTTAAGGACAATACCGGGTGGTGCGGACGGCGCATCCTGCACCGCGCACAACCCATGCGCGTATCCTGGCGTTCGGCTGAACGGCTATGGCCCGGCACAGCACGCGCCGGGCCATTCCTCGTCAGACGGATCGCCGGAACCGGCCGTGGTGGTGTTCCCTCAGCACTTGCCGAAGGTCTTCTCCAGGATGACGTTGCCGGCGATGCTGACGGTGACGCGCACGCCCGTGGGAATACCCCAGGTGGTGCAGATGCTCAGGCAGGCCTGTGCCGCCGTGCCGTTGGGAAACACCGGCGGGATCGGAAAGCAGAACTTGCCGAGTCCGAGCGGAAGCTCAAGACAGATCTTGCCACCGTCGACCACCACGTTGATGCAGCTGGCGGCGATGCGCAGATGCCCGTCGTCAGACAGGCTGATGACGCGGCTGCTCTCCTCGAACCGCGGCTGGTCGTAGATGCTCCGGGCCGTTTCCAGGGCCGAAGCGATCGCCTTCTCATCGAACTTGTGGAACGTCGCCATCATGCTGCTCCTTCCGGGGTTGAGCCGTCCGCCCACCGGAACTCGCGTCACGCGAGGCGTGGGGTCGGCCACAACCCGAATACCAGGAGGGCGACGCATATTCTATTTAGGGTTGTATCTGATGCAAAATACACTCAATGGGTACATCATGACCGATTGCACCCGACGCTGCCTTCTCGCTCGGAGCTGGCTCTGCCGGAGAATACGGCGGCCGTTGACGAGCCTCCGCAGCCGTCGGGGCTCTGCGTCAAGCCCGCCAGGCGAGACAAAGAGACGCCCGCACACGGGCGCCTCTTCGAGGGCTCACATCACGTGGCGCTGCTTCCACTCGCGCATGGCGGCGGCATCGCGCGGGGTGATGTCCGGGAAGTCGGGATCGGCCGTGGCAGGGTCGAAGTACTTCCAGGAGCGGGCGCATTTGATGCCCTCTGCCCTGGCCGGAACCACTGCGACGCCCCTGATGTCGTCGGCGCGGTAGGCATCGGCGGGGCCTTCGCCCGACACGACGCTGGCGCCGGAGGTGATCGCCACCTCGGCGAGGTCGATCCCATCGAGAGCCGCCAGCAGATCGGCATCGCCGATATGGACGATCGGCGCCGCCTCAAGCGAGGATCCCATGCGCTTGGCGGCGCGCTCGAGTTCGAGCGCACCCGTGACGGCGCGGCGGACCTTCCTGACCTTCTCCCACTTCGCGTCGAGCGCCGTGTCGAGCCACCCGGCAGGCGCTTCGTAGAATCCGGCGAGATGAACCGAACCATCGCGGCCGTAGCGGTCCCACCAGGCCTCTTCGGCCGTAAACGACAGGATCGGCGCAAGCCAGGTCGACACCGCGCGGAAGATCTCCTCGATCACCGCCAGCGTCGCCTTGCGCTCGTGTGAGGAGACCGGATCGCAGTAGAGCCGGTCCTTACGGATGTCGAAATAGAAGGCCGAGAGGTCGACATTCATGAACTGCGTCAGCGCCGCGAAGACCTTCTTGTAGTCATAGTCGCGATAGGCGGCGTGGATCTCCGGCGTCAGTTCCGCGAGGCGGTGCAGCATCAGCCGCTCGAGCTCGGGCAGATCGCCCATCTCCGGCAGCTTCGTTCCGTCGTGGTGAGCCAGCGCGCCGAGCATCCAGCGGATGGTGTTGCGCAGCTTGCGGTAGGCGTCCGACGTCGTCTGCAGGATCTCCTTGCCGATCCTCAGGTCGTCCGAATAGTCGGAGGCCGCCACCCACAGCCGCAGGATATCGGCGCCGGACTGCTTGATGACGTCCTGCGGGGCGACCGTGTTGCCGAGCGACTTCGACATCTTGCGGCCCTCGCCGTCGAGGACGAAGCCGTGGGTGAGCACCACGTCATAGGGCGCGCGGCCGCGGGTCCCGCAGCTTTCCAAGAGCGAGGAATGGAACCAGCCGCGATGCTGGTCGGAGCCTTCGAGGTACATGACCGTGTCGGCGCCGCCGTCGACCTTGCGCTTCAGGCCCTCGAAGTTGGGGAAGTCCTGCGGGCGTTCCAGCGTGAAGGCGTGGGTCGAGCCGGAATCGAACCAGACGTCGAGGACGTCGTCGACCTTGTCGTAGTCCTCAGCCTGGTACTGCGGGCCGAGGAAGCGCTCCTTGGCGCCCGCCTTGAACCAGGCGTCGGCACCCTCCTGCCGGAAGGCCTCGTTGATACGCAGGTTCACCGCCTCGTCCCTGAGGACCTCGCCGCTCTCGCGATGGACGAAGACGGCGATCGGCACGCCCCAGGCGCGCTGGCGCGACACCACCCAGTCCGGCCGGTTCTCGATCATGCCGCGGATGCGATTCTCGCCCGATTCCGGCACCCACTGCGTCTCGCCGATGGCCTTCAGCGCCCGCTGGCGCAGCGTCGTGCCGTCGTCATAGGGGCGGTCCATGGCGATGAACCACTGCGGCGTGTTGCGGAAGATGACCGGCTTCTTGGAGCGCCAGGAATGCGGATACTGGTGCTTCAGGCGGCCGCGCGCGATGAGACTGCCGGCAGCGACCAGCGCGTCGATGACGGCCTGGTTGGCGTCACCCTTGTCGCCCTTCTCGGTGATGACCTGGCGGCCCTCGAAGCCCGGCGCCTCCTTCGTGAAGCGGCCGTCGCCGTCGACGGTGTAGGGGATGCGGGTCTCGATGCCGCGCTCCGAAAGCACGCGCCCGTTGGCCATCCAGATCTCGAAGTCCTCGCGGCCGTGGCCGGGAGCGGTATGGACGAAGCCCGTTCCGGCGTCGTCGGTGACATGGTCGCCGTCGAGCAGGGGCACGTCGAAGCCGTAGCCGAGGCCCGCCAGCGGGTGACCGCAGGTGATACCGCCGAGGTCTTCGGCCGAGACGTCCGTCACAAGTTCGAAGCCCTCGACCTTGGCCTGTTTGAACACGCTCTCGGCCAGCGCCTTGGCGAGGATGTAGGTGTTGCCGACGCGCGCCCAGTTGTCGGCAGGCGAAGCCATGACACGGTAGAGGCCGTAGGCGATGCGGTTCGAATAGGAGATCGCCCGGTTGCCGGGGATCGTCCAGGGCGTGGTGGTCCAGATGACGACCTTTGAGCCGCGCAGCCGGTTGTTAAACTCGGACCGTGTAACGGATGTCCCATCTGGCCGCACTTCGGTCGTCCGAAGCACTGCATCGGTCACCGGGAACGCCGCCCAGATCATGTCGCTCTGGTGGTCGTGATACTCGACCTCGGCCTCGGCGAGGGCGGTCTTCTCCACCACCGACCACATGACCGGCTTCGAGCCGCGGTAGAGCTGGCCCGAATCCGCGAACTTCATGATTTCCTCGGCGATCTGCGCCTCGGCGTGGAAGGTCATGGTCTGGTAGGGGTTGGCCCAGTCGCCGACGACGCCGAGGCGCTTGAACTCCTCGCGCTGCACGTTCAGCCAGTGGGTGGCGAAGGCGCGGCATTCCTGGCGGAACTCGACGACCGGCACCTCGTCCTTGTTCTTGCCCTTCGCGCGGTATTCCTCCTCGATCTTCCACTCGATCGGCAGGCCGTGGCAGTCCCAGCCGGGCACGTAGTCCGAGTCGAAGCCGAGCATCTGCTGCGACTTCGTCACCATGTCCTTGAGGATCTTGTTGAGCGCATGGCCGATGTGGAGGTGGCCGTTGGCGTAGGGTGGGCCGTCATGCAGGACGAAGCGGTCCCTGCCCTTCGAGGCGCGGCGAAGGCGGCCGTAGAGGTCCATCTCCTCCCAGCTTTTCAGGATCTGCGGCTCCTTCTCCGGCAGGCCGGCGCGCATCGGGAACGGCGTCTCCGGAAGCAGCAGTGTCTTCGAATAGTCGAAGGCGTCGGGTGCCTGGGCAGCGGGGGTCTTGGTCTTGTCGGACATGGGATGATCGGCCGGGAAAGGCGGCGGCGGGCCGCGGATGTCGGATCGGGTGGAGCGGAACCCCGGACCTCCGAACGCGCGCGAGACGGCCCCGCTGCCTTCAGGAGGCCGGGCCGGTAATTCGCAAAGCGGTGCGGGCGGCGCGCATGGCGTCTCATACGGGGAACGCGGGCTGAAAGGCAAGGGCGGAGCGGCGACGCGCAAGGGAAACAGAGAACCTTCAGAAGGTCTCAGATCCTCTCCCACCGCCGTGGCCCACCATGATCCGCAACATCGTTCTGTTCCTGCTCGTGCTCGCTGCCGGACCGTCCGGCGCCGGGACCGAGCCGAGCCTGCGGACGCTTCCCCAGACCATGCACGGGACCTGGGGCTATAACGCCGAAGCCTGTGTCAATCCGGCGGATGACGGGCGCGCGCTGGTGGAACCGCGGGCCGTGACCTTCTTCGCCTCCCATTGCAGCCTGACCCGCTTCCGGCGGAGCCACGACGGCTCCGTGACCGGCTCCGGCCGCTGCCGCGACGAGGGCGAAACCGCCGTGGAGCCCGGCCGCGTCCGGTTCCGGCTCGAAAGCGGCGACCGCCTCGTTATCGCTGTCGACGACGGCGAGGGCCACACCTATGAGCGCTGCGAGCGGCCCCTGCCCGTCCGCTAGGCGCGTCAAGCGACGAGGCCCGGCGCAGGGCCGGGCATCGGGGACGTCAGTGAGACGTGGCGAAGACGGATTACTCCGCCGCCTCCTTGAAGGGCTCGGGCTTCGTCCAGCGCAGGATCGGGGTGCGGGCGGCGCGCGTCTCGTCGAGGCGGCGGCGCGGCGCGTGGTAGGGCGCACCCTTGAACCGGTCCACCTCGCCGCGCTTCGCGGACATGGCGAGGTCGCGCAGCGTCGCAATGAACAGGTCGAGGGAGGCCTTGGACTCGCTCTCCGTCGGCTCGATCAGCATGGCGCCGTGGACGACCAGCGGGAAATACATGGTCATCGGGTGGTAGCCCTCGTCGATCATCGCCTTGGCGAAGTCGAGGGTGGAGACGCCGGTGTTCTTCAGCCAGTCGTCGTCGAACAGCGCCTCGTGCATGCAGGGCTGGTTGCCGAAGGGCAGGCTCATCAGGTCGGCGAGCGAGGCGCGGATGTAGTTGGCGTTGAGCACGGCGTCCTCAGACGCCAGCTTCATGCCGTCGGCGCCGTGGCTGAGCATGTAGGCGAGCGCGCGGACGAACATGCCCATCTGGCCGTGGAAGGCCGACATGCGGCCGAAGGGCTGTTCGCCCTTGTCCAGTTTACCGCCCTCCTCCACCAGCGCGTAGCCCTTGCCGACGCGGATGAAAGGATAGGGCACGAAGGCCGCAAGGCGCTCCGACAGCACGACAGGACCGGCGCCCGGACCGCCGCCGCCATGCGGCGTCGAGAAGGTCTTGTGCAGGTTGATGTGCATGGCGTCGACGCCGAGATCGCCCGGCCGGGCCTTGCCGACGATGGCGTTGAAGTTGGCCCCGTCGCAGTAGAAGTAGGAGCCGTTGGCGTGGATCGCCCTGGCGATCTCGACGATCTCCTTCTCGAAGATGCCGCAGGTGTTCGGGTTGGTCAGCATGATCGCGGCCACGTCGGGCGCCAGCGCGGCCCTGACGTCCGCCACATGGACGGTGCCGTCGACGTTGGCGGGAACGGAGCGCACCTCGAAGCCGATCAGGGCGGCGGTCGCCGGATTGGTGCCGTGGGCGGATTCCGGCACCAGCACGATCTTGCGATGGCCCTCGCCCTTGGCCTCCAGCGCGGCCTTGATCGCCATCATCCCGCAAAGTTCGCCATGGGCGCCCGCCTTCGGGCTCATGGCGACGGCCGGCATGCCGGTCAGTTCCTTCAGGTAGTGCGCCAGCGTGTCGATGAGTTGCAGCGCGCCCTGCACGGTGGAGGCCGGCTGGAGGGGATGGATGTCGCCGAAGCCGGGCAGCCGCGCCATCTTCTCGTTCAGGCGGGCATTGTGCTTCATCGTACAGGAGCCGAGCGGGAAGAGCCCGGTGTCGATGCCGAAGTTCTTGGAGGACAGGCGCACGTAATGGCGCATCACCTCTGGTTCGGTCAGGCCCGGCAAGCCGATCGGTTCGGAGCGTGCCAGTTTTCCAAGACGCGACTTCACCTTTTTCGGTTCGGGCATATCGACGCCGGTGACCTCGGTGCGGCCGATCTCGAAGATCAGTGCTTCCTCGATCTGCAGCGCCCTGTTGCCGGTGAAGGTCGGATGGGCGGAGGACGAATTGGCCTCGCCGGCGGCGGTGGGACGGCCCTGGTTGTTCATGGACATCAGACAGCCTCTTGTGAACGCGCAAAGAAAACGTGGAATGCGAACCTCTTAATGCGCCCAACAAAGTGTTGAGCCAGATGAGAGGTCATTATCTGCTCGTTGTTTTTCGCAATCGAGATGCGGTTCAAGCGCCTCATTTCGTCCGAGCGACTGTCGTTTGAGAAGTAAGAGTTCAACTCTTGGAGTACCTGTTTGCATTCCATCGGAAGATCTGAGCAGTCAAGCGGAGCCAAGTGCTGGAGATATGCGTGAGATACGCGTTGTCTCAGTGGGGCTGAGGAACACAAAGCGTCCATGGCGTTCCACGTTCGTTCAAACGCGTGTCTGTAAGGGTTGCCAGCGCACATCACACGCTCCCCGCCAGCGCCGCCACGAAGGCGGCGCGGTCGTCGTCGGTGTTCACTTCGGTGTTGGCGACGAGGATGACGTCGGCCAGCGCCTTGTCCTTCGGCCAGAGGCGCGAGGCCGGAACGCCGGCGAGCACGCCCTTCTTCGCCATCTTCTCGACGACCTTCGCGGCATTGCCCGGCACGCGGATGGCGAACTCGTTGAAGAAGCTCTTGTTCAGGACGTCGACCTCGTCGAGGTCCGCCAGCCGGTCGGCAAGGTCGCAGGCGTTGGCGTGGTTGACGGCCGCGAGCTTCCGCAGGCCGGCCTCTCCCAGCAGCGTCATATGGATGGTGAAGGCGAGGCACATCAGGCCGGAATTGGTGCAGATGTTGGAGGTCGCCTTCTCGCGGCGGATGTGCTGCTCGCGAGTGGAGAGCGTCAGCACGAAGCCGCGCTTGCCCTCGGCGTCCACCGTCTCGCCGCACAGGCGGCCCGGCATCTGGCGGACATACTTCTGCTTGGTGGCGAAGAGGCCGACATAGGGTCCGCCGAAGTTGAGGCCGACGCCGATCGACTGGCCCTCGGCGACGACGATGTCGGCGCCCATCTGGCCGGGCGCGGTGACGGCGCCGAGCGACACCACCTCGGTGACCACGGCGATGAGCAGCGCGCCGGCGTCCTGCGCCTTCTTCGCGATGGCGGTCAGGTCATGGAGGTTGCCGAAGACGTCGGGCGTCTGAATGACGACGCAGGAGGTCTCGGCGTCGATGGCGGCGGCGACCGCCTTGAGGTCCGCGCCGGCATCGACAGGATTGGGCTGGAGGCAGACCAACTCGTCGCCCGCCATGCGCGACAGCGTTTCAATCGTGTCGCGGTAATGCGGGTGCAGGTTGCCGGCGAGGACGGCCTTGCGCCGCTTGGTGACGCGGTGGGCCATGAGCACGGCCTCGGCCGCGCCCGTGGAGCCGTCATACATGGAGGCGTTCGCCACCTCCATGCCGGTGAGGAGCGCCACCTGGGTCTGGAACTCGAACAGGTACTGCAGCGTGCCCTGGGCGATCTCCGGCTGGTAGGGGGTATAGCTGGTCAGGAACTCCGACCGCTGGATGAGATGGTCCACCGAGGCCGGCACATGGTGCTTGTAGGCCCCTGCCCCGACGAAGAAGGGCACCTCGGAGGCGGAGATGTTCTCCGCCGCCATGGCGCCCATGATGCGCTCGACCTCAAGTTCGCCCTTGGCGCGCGGCAGGTCGGTCAGCCCTTTCAGGAGTTGGGCCTTCGGCACATTGGCGAAGAGGTCGTCGACCGATGCAGCGCCGATCTTGGCCAGCATATCGGTGCGGTCCTGGGGCGTCAGCGGGAGGTAGCGCATGGAAGGCTCCACTGACCCTCCCCCACTACGGGAGAGGGTGCCCGTGTCGGCGGGCGAATGAGAGGTCGGCGGGGCGCGAGGCCCTGTGGGGTATGCTGCGGCGAGACTCCTCGTCCCGCCCGGCGACACCCTCTCCCCTACCAGGAGAGGGCGGTTTCGGCTCACAACGTGTCGAGGAAGGCCTTGTACGCGGCCTCGTCCATGAGCTCGTCGAGCTCGGCGGGATTGGCGATCTTCACTTTGAAGAACCAGCCCTTGCCCGCGGGATCGTCGTTGACGGTGGCGGGAGCGCCCTCGAGATCCGGGTTCGCCTCGACCACCTGGCCGGAGACCGGTGAGTAGATGTCGGAGGCGGCCTTGACGCTCTCGACGACGGCGGCGCTGTCGCCCTTCTTGACGGCCTTGCCGGCGGCAGGAAGCTCGACGAACACGACGTCGCCGAGCTGCTCCTGCGCATAGTGGGAGATGCCCACCGTGCCGGTGTCGCCGTCGATGCGGATGTATTCGTGGTCCTTGGTGTATTTGACGGTGGCCATGATGGGGTCCCCTGGAGGCTTGCTGTGGGTCTCAGCCGCGGAAATAGCGATGCGGCGCGAAGGGCATGGTGACGATTTTCGCCGGCAGGTCCTTGCCGCGCACCTCGAGAAGGACGGGCGTGCCGGGCTCGGCGAAGCGGCGGTTCACATAGCCCATGGCGAGCGGGCCGTTGATGGTGGGGCCGAAGCCGCCGGAGGTGACGGCGCCGATCGGCTGGCCGTCGGCGGACTTCACCACCGTCCCCTCGCGGGCCGGAGCGCGGCCGTCGGGCAGGATGCCGACGCGCAGGCGCGGCGCACCCTCGGCCAGATCCTTCTGGACGCGCGCGGCGCCGGGAAAGCCACCCTCGGCGCGGCGGCGCTTCTGGATCGACCAGGTCAGCCCCGCCTCGACCGGCGAGGTGGTCGTGCCGATGTCGTGGCCGTAGAGGCAGAGACCGGCTTCCAGGCGGAGCGAGTCGCGGGCGCCGAGACCGATCGGCTTGACGCGTGCATCGGTCAGCAGCTTCTCCGTCAGCGCGACGGCGTCGGCGCTCTTCACGGAAATCTCGACGCCGTCCTCGCCGGTGTAGCCGGTGCGCGAGACATGGGCCCAGATGCCGCCGAGCGGCAGGTCGAGGGAGGTCATGAACTTGAGGCCGGCGACCTCCGGTCCGAGCGACGCCACGGCGGCGACCGCCTTCGGTCCCTGCACCGCGATCAGCGCGAGGTCGTCGGCGACCTTCAGGGTAACGCCGGCCGGCAGATGCCCCCTCATGTGGGCGTAGTCGGCATCCTTGCAGGCCGCATTGACGACCAGATAGATCCAGTGCTCGTGGCCGGGATGGCCGAGGCGGGTGATCATCAGGTCGTCGAGAATGCCGCCCTCGGCATTGGTGAACTGCGAATAGCGCTGCTGGCCGGGCTTCAGGGCGAGGACATCCGCCGGGACCAGCTTCTCGAGCGCCGCCGCGGCCGTTTCGAACGGGCCGTCCTCCGGAATGAGGAAGCACTGGCCCATGTGGCTGACGTCGAACAGGCCGGCATGCTCGCGCGTCCAATTGTGCTCGGTCAGCACGCCGGTCGGATACTGCACCGGCATGTCGTAGCCGGCGAAGGGCACCATCTTGGCGCCGAGCGCGACATGCAGGGCATGAAGCGGGGTCTTCAGCAAGGGTCCGGTCGGGGTCTCGCCCATGGGTCCTGCACTCCGGCGCGCAAACGCGTCCGGGCCAGCCGAACACGTCCGAAACGCGGGCTTGTCGCCCGCTCGCGCCCCTCTGTCGCAGGACCTGAGAGATTCACCTTAGGCTCGGTCTGAGCCGGCACCCGCAAGCGGATGCCGTCGGCTTACTCCGTCGGTGGGCCGGGATTGGACCTCCGGCCGCTTTCCAGAATGCCATTCCACCGGCGGTCCTTTTTGCCTGAGAGGTTCCGGGGCCGTTGCTCCTTCGGCGCCGGGGGATCCCATCATGTAAGACCACCCGGACTCTCCCGCCGGGTTCATATGGCACGCCTTGGCAATGGCGGTTGCGTGCGGCGAAGTCAAGGCGAGCCTGTGGGCAGGCTGCCCGAAGGTCAGGCAGGCCTCAGCGCTGCGCCGTCCGCGCGCGACCACGCCGGGGGCGGTCGGGCTGGGGCGCCTGATTGTCGAAGCCGACGAAGACGATGTAGGTCGCGAGGTCGCCCGGCTCCGGCAGCGGGAAGGACACCTGATCCTCCACCTGCGTGAAAGCGACGTTGGGCGAGCCGGCCGGAATGTCGATCGGCACCTGGTAGAGGCGGGTCCAGACCGGCGTGGACAGGCCCTTGGTGACCGCGATGCGGATGGGCAGGTTCACCCGCCCGCCGTCACCCTTCGGTCCAACCAGCACGCGCCCCTCGATGCCAACACGGATGGTCATCGTCTGGCCGTCGATGCGGCATTCGCGCGCGAGATCGGTGATGGTTCCCTGGTAGCGAAGCTCGGTCGGCCCCTCGCCGCCCTGCCGCCAGACGGCCGAGCCGTCGCGGATCTCGACGCGCGGGCAGAGGTTGGCGTGCAGCGCCTGCTGGCCCTCGGGAACCGGCTGACCAAACAGGGTGTTGTGGACGGGCGAGCCGACGCCGGGCGCCGGCTGCGCCGCGGCGGGCTGTGTCGTCTGCTGCTGGCTGCCGCCGAAGAGATTGCCGCCGGTGCTGCCGCACGCCCCGAGCATGAGACCCGCCGCCAGGGCGGCCGTCACTTTCCCAATACGCACGCCATCATCCTCGGATTGCCTTCGCGATCGGCGCTTATAGCAACAGCCGTCGGGCGGAACAAAGGCCATGATGCTGTCGTCCACCGGCAGGCGACGGCGCGGTTCCATCGCGCCCGGTGATGGACAAGCCGCGTGAATTTCATGAGAAGCTCGCGCTCCGGCCGCTATGATTGGCGGAAATGCCCTCCGGGGCGCCGTGCCACCTGACCCCAGAGATTCGCCGCATGACCTCACCCCTCATCGCCTCGCTGCGCCCCGAAGCTGCGGGTGCTCCCGCCAGCGGCATCGTCGAACTCGCCAAGTATGCCCGCGGCGCCGGCGACGTCATCCAGCTTTGGGTCGGCGAGGGCGACATGGCGACGCCGTCCTTCATCTACGAGGCCGCGACGCGCTCGCTGGCCGCCGGCGAGACCACCTACACCTGGCAGCGCGGCATTCCCGAACTCCGCCAGGCCATCGCCACCTATGCATCCGACCTTTACGGCCGCGAACTCTCCCCCGAGCGGTTCTTCGTCTGCGGCTCGGGCATGCAGGCCATCCAGATCGCCATGACGATGGTCGCTGGCAGCGGCGACGAGGTCATCATCCCCTCGCCGACCTGGCCGAACGCCCCGGCTGCGGTGGGCCTGCGCGGCGCGACGCCGGTCTTCGTCGAACTCGACCACGGCAATCGCGGCTGGCAGATGGACCTTGAGAAGCTCGCGGCAGCCATCACGCCGAAGACCAAGGCGATGTTCATCAACACGCCATCCAACCCCACCGGCTGGACGGCAACGAAGGAGGAACTCGCCGCCATCCTCGCGCTCGCCCGCCGTCACGGATTGTGGATCATCGCCGACGAGATCTACACCCGCTTCGTGTGGACCGAGGGGTCGCCGCGGCGCGCGCCCTCCTTCCATGACGTGCGCGAGGACGGCGACCGCATCATCTGGGTCAACACCTTCTCGAAGAACTGGGCGATGACCGGCTGGCGCACCGGCTGGGTCGAGACCGATCCGGCGCTCGGCGACGTCGTCGAGAACCTGATCCAGTATTCGACGTCCGGCTCGCCGGTCTTCATCCAGCGCGCCTGCGTGGTGGCTCTGGAGCGCGGCGAGAGCTTCCTCGCCCATCAGGTGTCCAAGGCGCGCAAGGCCCGCGATATCATCTCGGCGGCGATCGAATCGACGGGCCGATGCCGCTTCTCGCGACCGGACGGGGCCTTCTACCTGTTCTTCGGCATCGACGGCGTCACCGACTCCAATGCCGCCGCGAAGCAGCTCGTCGACATCGCACGGGTCGGGCTTGCCCCGGGCAGCGCCTTCGGTCCCGGGGGTGAAGGGCATCTGCGGCTCTGCTACCTGCGTTCGCAAGACCAGATCGAACTGGCGGCGGAGCACCTCATGGCGGCCATTCCACGATTGTGAGACGCCCTGCGACGGTCTGACGCATCAGACCGTTGCGCTCCGGGTTTCTCCGTAGCATTGTTTACGGATGAGGCGGGTTGACGCAGGTCGGCTCGCGGCGTCCACGTGCTGCGGAGGCTGGCATCCAACAGATCGTCACACCGTTCACCAGCGTCTCCGAAGCGCGCCTGTCGCGTGTGCTCGACATGGCGGGCGACGGCATTGCCGTGCTCGACGCTGCAGCGACGATCCTCGTCTTCAACCGGGCCTGCGAGCTGATGTCGGGCTGGACCGCGCCCGAGGTCGCCGGGCGGCCGATCGACATGGTTCTTACCGGTCTGGAGGCCGAGGTCACGCAGCCAGTGGACGGGGCGACGCAAATGCGGCAGCGCATCGGTGCGCCGCAGGAGCTTCTGGCCCGGCACCGCGACGGCTCGCTGTATCCCGTCGAGGTGTCGGTCGCGGAAGCCGCGACGCCGGACGGAATCCAGTTCATCTGCATCCTGAGGGATCTCCGGTCACGCCGGGAGGCGGAGGAGCGGCTTGCGCTGCTGCGATCCGAATTGAACCACCTCGCCCGGGTGGCCGCGCTCGACCAGATGGGGTCGGCGCTCGCCCATGAGCTCAACCAGCCGCTGACCGCCATCTGTCTCTATCTGCAGGCCGCCGGGCGCCTCCTCACTGACGACGTCGCCGCGACAGCCTCGCCGGTGATCGCCAAGGCGAGGCGCGAGGCCGAACGGGCCGGCCAGATCATCAGCAGCATGCGCAGCTTCGTGGAGAAGCGGGTGCCCAGCCACGCGCCGGTCGCGCTCGATCCGCTGGTCGACGACGCCGTGGACCTGACATTGCTGGGACGCCGGTCGGCCATCCAGGTGACGCGACGGGCGCCGAAGAAGGACCTCATCGTTCACGCCGACGCAATCCAGGTGCAGCAGGTGGCGGTCAACCTGCTGCGCAATGCCCTCGACGCCGTCGAGGGCCAGGAGCGCGGCCGGATCGAGATCGTCACCAGGGCCGGAGACGGATGCGCGTGGTTCTCGGTGACGGACAGCGGCGCCGGAATTGCGGCGGACGCCATGGCTGATCTGTTTCGCCCGTTTGCGACATCGAAGCGGTCGGGTCTCGGCCTCGGCCTCGCCATCTCGCGAGCTATCGCGGAAAGCCATGGCGGGGTCATCCGGGTCGATCCGGGCGGCGGCGGCCGGGGCGCGACCTTCTCGCTGGTCCTGCCCCTCGCGGGGAGCGTGCCGGAAAGCCGCCAGGCGGCGGGCAAGGGAGTATGACGACGTGAATGCGACAGCTCATGGCGACGTTTATGTCGTCGACGACGATCCGGCCGTGCGCGATTCCCTCGGCACGATCCTGTCCATGGAAGGCTTCGGCGTCACCGGTTTCGCCGACGGGATGTCCTTCGTCTCGGCGGCCCAGGGCCACATGCCGGACTGCATCATCCTCGACGTCGGCATGCCCGGGCATTCGGGCCTCGATCTCCTGAAGATCCTGAAGGCGACTGCCTGCACGGCGCCGGTCTTTGCCATGTCCGGGCAGGCCAGCATTCCGATGGCCGTCGATGCGATCAGGAGCGGCGCCCTCGACTTCTTCGAGAAACCATTCGATGCGGAGATGCTGGTCCGCCGCGTCCGCACGGCGATTGCGTCACGCGCGCAGGGTCCTTCCGGGACGCCCCGTCTGGCCACGCATTTTCCGGGTGAGAACCTGCTGACGGCACGCGAACGCGAGGTCCTGGAGCGCATCTCCGAGGGCTCGTCCAACAAGGAAGTCGGCCGCATGCTGGGCATCAGCCCGCGCACCGTCGAGGTCCATCGGGCGAGGATCATGGAAAAGCTCGGCGCACGGAATGCCGCCGATCTCGTGCGCATCGTGCTCACCGCGCACTGAAACCGCCGGCAGAGCCGCCGTCTGCGTCACGTCCGGCGGCTGACCGCGGCCTGGTCGAAGGTCGCCATGCCCTGGTGGATGGCGAGCGCATTCCTGACGATGCCGCAGGCGAGCGCTGCGCCCGACGCCTCGCCGAGACGCATGCCGAAATCGAGCAGCGGCCGCTTGCCGATCGTCTCCAGCACGCGGCCGTGGGCCGTTTCGGCCGAGCGATGGGCCGCGAGGCAATGATCCAGGCTCGTCGGGTCGATAGCGTGCAGGACGGCGGCGGCAGCGGTCACGACATAGCCGTCCAGCAGCACCGGAATGCGCTGCAGACGGGCGGCGAGGATGGCGCCGGCGATGGCGGCGATCTCGCGGCCACCGACGCGGCGCAGGATCTCAAGCGGATCGAGGCCAGGGCCGCCGGCACGCGCGACGGCGCGGGCGACCGCATCCGCCTTTCGCGCCAGACCCTCGGCACCCACACCCGTGCCCGGACCGACCCAGTCGCCAGCGTCCCCGCCGTAGAGGGCATGATGAACGGCCGCGGCCACGGTCGTGTTGCCGATCCCCATTTCGCCGAGGCAGAGCAAGTCGGCGCCGACGATCGCCTCCATGCCGAAGGCGATGGTGGCCGCACAGCCGGGCTCATCCATGGCATCGGCAAGCGTGATGTCCGGCGTCGGCACGTCGATGGCCAGGTCGAAGACCTTCAGGCCGATGTCGTTGGCGACGCAGATCTGGTTGATCGCGGCGCCGCCGGCGGCGAAATTCTCCAGCATCTGGCGGTTCACGGCATCCGGAAAGGCCGACACGCCCTGCGCCGTGACGCCGTGCGAGGTGGCGAAGATGGCGACCAGCGGCCGGTCGACGCGCGGCTTGCCGTTGCCGCTCCAGGCCGCGACCCATGTGACGATCTCCTCCAGACGCCCGAGCGAACCCGCCGGCTTGGTCAGTTCGGCGTCGCGCGACCGCACCTCGGCGACCGCAGCCTCGTCAGGTCCGGGCATGCGGGTGAGCAGGTCGCGGATGTCGTCGAAGGGCAGACCGGAGGGATTCGGAGGCGGCAGAGCCATGGAGCGCTTTCGGAATCGGCTTCGCAGGGTGCGGAGCGGTAGCAGGACAGGTTGCGCCGGCACAAGCCGGGCTGGCGAACCGGCGCGGCTCTGGCTATGCCATTCGGCATGGACAATCCAGCCCTCTGGCGTGACACGATTGTTGCGCTCCGTTTCTTCTCGCGCCTCCCGCTCCCGCCCCTCCCCGGGGAGGCGGACCCGCATGGGCTGCCCGATTTCACCCGACTGATCCGGGTCGTGCCGCTGGCAGGCCTCATTCTTGGAGGTCTCGCGGGCGCGGTCCTGATCCTCGCCTCGCTGGTCTGGCCGCCGGTTGTCGCAGCCCTCGTCTGCGTCGGTGCGGCCATCGTCATGACGGGCGCCTTCCATGAGGACGGCCTTGCCGACACCGCCGACAGTTTCGGCGGCATGACGGTCGAGCGGCGGCTGGAAATCATGAAGGACAGCCGCATCGGGACATTCGGCGCCTGCGCCCTCATCATTGGCCTGGGGCTTCGCGTCGCGGCGATTGGCGGCCTGGTCGCGAGCGTCGGCGCGGGACGGACGGCGCTGGTCCTCGCCGCATCGGGCGCCCTGTCACGGGCGGCTGCCCTTGGCGTGCAGGTGCGCCTGCCCCCGGCCCGGATCGACGGCGTCGCCTATGCGACCGGCCAGCCGCGGGACGACGACTGGTTCAAGGCTCTGCTGCTGGCTGCCGCGATCTTTCTCCTGACCATTCCCGTCGGCGGCCTCTTCGGCGCGGTCATGGGGCTCGTCGTCACAGGTGGCGTCGTCGTTCTGGCGATCCGTTTCGCCAGATCCCATGTCGGAGGGCAGACCGGCGACATGACCGGCGCCACCCAACAGGTGATCGAGATCGCCGTACTTCTCACTCTCCTCGCGGTCGCTGCGCCATGACCGTCGCCCACCGCGCCACGGCGATCGAAAGCCCCTGCATCCGACTGTGCCGGATGCACCCGCGCCATGGCCTCTGCGAAGGATGCGGGCGCACGCTCGCGGAAATCGGCGGCTGGCTGTCGATGAGCGCTGGGCAGCGATGCACTATCATGGCGGCCCTGCCCGGCCGGCTGGCGGCGATGGCGGAGCCGATATGACGTCGAGAACCATTCTCTGGATCCTCCTCGGAAGCGTCGTCCTGCTGGTCCTGGTGATGGCCATGCGCTCGAGCGGGCTCGCCAGCGGCAATCTCGACGCCGGCGACTGGGGAGCTCTCGTCGGCCTCTCCATGCTCGCGGTTCTGTGCGGCGCCAGCGTCACGGGCATGTTCCGCGGCCGCGCGGGCGATGCCGTGCAGGCGACAATCGCCTGGCTCGCGATCTTCGCCTTTCTCGGGGTGATCTACACGTATCGCTTCGAATTCGAGGCCGTCGGACGGCGGGTCCTGGGCAACCTCGTTCCCGGCATGGGCGCCGAGGGCGTCACCGGCACGCGCGAAGTCACCGTGCCGCGTGGCGGCGGCGGAACCTATGTCGTGCGCGTCGCGCTGAACGGGGCGCGTGCGACGCCCATGCTGGTCGACACCGGCGCGTCTGCCCTGGTGCTGACGGATGGCGACGCGCGACGCGCCGGAATCCGCGTCGACGAACTGTCGTTCAGCGTTCCGGTGCAGACCGCGAACGGCCAGTCGCTGACCGCGGCCGCGACCGTGGAGAGCGTCGCCGTCGGTCCCATCGCCGAACGCAACGTCCGCGCCCTTGTCGCGCGGCCCGGCGCGCTGACGACGAGCCTTCTCGGCCACACCTTCCTCGACCGGCTGGAAAGCTACGAGGTCAGGGGTGGGCGCATGGTGCTGCGCGGACGCAACTGACCGACGGCCTTGTCAGGGCTGGCCGCGCGGCGGCATTGTCCGGGGCAAACATGAGGACATGATGAGCCGCATCTCCCGCCGCGACACCTTGACAGCCGGACTGGGCGCGGGCCTTGCCGCGGTCGGCACCGGCAGCGCCTCGGGCCAGGCACCGCAGGCCGGCACGGCGATGGTCACGCTCCTGCTCGTCAACGACATCTACAAGATGGGAGAGGAGAACGGCCGCGGCGGCTTTGCCCGGCTCAACGCCATCGTCAAGGCCGAGCGGGCGCGCGGCACGCCGCTGCTCTACGTCCATGCCGGCGACATGTTCTCACCCTCGCTGATGTCCGGCTTCGACCAGGGCGCGCACACTGTCGAACTCTGCAACATCGCGCCGCCGGACGTCTTCGTGCCCGGCAACCACGAGTTCGACTTCGGCCCGGAGGCCTATGCGAAACGCCGGCAGGAATCGCGCTTTCCCTGGTTCGCGGCGAACATGCGCGCCGCCAACGGCTCGATCCTGCCCGGCCACGAGGACGGCCGCATCTTCGACTTCGGCGTGGCCAAGCTCGGCGTCTTCGGCGTGGCGCTGCCCAATACGCCGGAGGTCTCGTCGACCGGCGACATCCGCTTCTTCCCGACAATGGGGACGGTCAGGCGCGAATCGGCACGGCTCCGCCGCGAGGGCGCCGACCTCATCATCTGTTGCGCCCATACCGACCGGGCCGAGGACAACGAGATCGTCCGCTCCCGGCTCATCGACGTGCTGCTGACCGGCCACGACCACGACCTCGCCATCGCCTATGACGGGCGCACGGTGATGGTGGAGAGCTCGGAGGAGGGCTACTACGTCACGGCGATCGACCTGACCCTGTCGCGCGTCACCGTCGAGGGCGTGACGCGGATGGCCTTCACACCGTCCTTCCGGGTCAATGACAGCCGGTTGGTGACGCCGGATCCCGAAACGGTCGCCCGCGTCCGGCAATACGAGACCATCCTCTCCGAGGAGCTTGACGTCGTGATCGCCACCGTCACCGGCGAACTCGACACCCGCACCACCTCGGTGCGGTCCGGCGAGCAGCCGATCGGCAATCTCGTCGCCGACGCCATGCGGGCCGCCACCGGCGCCGATATCGGCCTGACGAATGCGGGCGCCATCCGAGGCAACCGCATCTACCCGGCCGGCCACCGCTTCTCTCGACGTGATGCGCTCAGCGAACTGCCGTTCGGCAACCGGACGGTGGTGGCCAAGGTCTCGGGCGCCGATATTCGCCGGGCTCTCGAGAACGGCGTCAGCCAGGTGGAGCAGCGTGCGGGCCGCTTTCCGCACGTCTCGAACATCACGGCGGAGGTCGATCCGAACCGACCGCCCGGCAGCCGGGTCGTTTCCATACAGGTCGGCAGCCAACCGCTCTCCGATGACCGCATCTACACTGTCGCCACCAACGACTTCATGCTGCGGGGCGGCGACGGGTACACGATGCTGGGGCTGCGCGCTCCCGACAAGGACGTCCAGGGCAAACTCGTCGCCTCCGACCTGATGACGCACATGCGCCGGCTCGGGACCGTCTCGCCGCGAATCGAGGGCCGGATCATTCTCAAGTAGGGCGCCGATCGTTCGGTGTTGCCGATTGTCGTCGTCCCTCCTCGACGGAACCGCATGTCCATGTCCCCTGTCTTCACCCGCCGCGGCGCGGTCACACTGGCTGCCATCCTGCCCTTCACGCCGTCGCTGGCCGAGGCGCGCGACCGGCCTGACCTGCTCGATATCTTCCGCCAGCATGGCGCGAAGGGCACGTTTGCCCTGGTCGACGCTGGCGACGGCGAGGCGACCCTCGCCGACCCTGCCCGCGCCGGGCGGCGCTTCGTGCCGGCCTCGACCTTCAAGATCCCCAACTCCCTCATCGCCATCGGGAGCGGCGTCGTGCGCGATGCCGACGAGGTGCTGCCCTATGGCGGCGGCCGGACCCGCAACCCCACCTGGGCGCGCAATATGTCGCTTCGCGACGCCATGCCTATCTCCAACGTGCCGGTCTTCTAGGAGGTGGCGCGGCGCGTGGGCCTTCCACGCTATCGGGACTGGCTGGCGCGGCTCGACTACGGCAACCGGGAGCCGGGCACCGTGGTCGACCGGTTCTGGCTGGAGGGCCCGCTCAGGATCAGCGCGATCGAGGAAGCGCGGTTCAACGCCAGGCTGGCGCGCAAGGCCCTTCCGGCCTCAACACTGGCGCAGACGCTGGTCCACGACATCATCCGGCTGGAACGCGCCGGCGGCGCCACCGTCTACGGCAAGACGGGCTGGTACGTGCAGCGCGGCCAGACCTCCATCGGGTGGTGGACCGGCTGGGTGGAGCGCGGCAGCCGCATCCACGCCTTCACGCTCAACATGGACATGCCGCAGATGGCCATGGCGCCGAGACGGCTCGCCATCGGCCGGGCCATCCTGAAGCAACTGGGGCTCTACGGCTGAGCGCCGGCCGGCCGCCCAGCGGCAATGCCCGCAACGTGGCGCGGGCATGCTCGCAAGTCCTTGATCGCATAGCAGCATCATCCGGTGTGGCAGATTGATCGCACCGGTCTGGTTTGTCGCACATCTTGCCCGCATCCCCTTTGCAACATCGGGTTGCATTGCTAGAGATCGATCGATTGGTTTCCCGTGGGGAATGAACGCATGTCGCTTCGCGCGCACTTTTTGTCGTCCGCCTGTGTCGTCGCGATCTCAGCTGGCGCAGCCCAGGCTCAGGGCCTTCCGGCTCCGGCCGGTGGTTGGGCGGGCGGCTATGTCGGCGGCCTGATCGGCGCCGGCTTCTCGATGAACCGGTTCTCCGACGTCGGCGGCGCCATGGGTGCGGCCGGCACCACCTACAGTATCAACCCTGTCGGCGTCGCCCTCGGCCTCTACGCGGGCTACAACTGGCAACTCTCGTCGACCGGTGTGGTCGGTGTCGAGGCCGATCTCACCTACAACACCGCCAGCGGCAGCACGCCGGGCATCGGGGGTGGATCATCCGTTTCCGCCAAGGCGCAGTTCGCCGGCAGCCTGCGCGTCCGCGCCGGCGTCGCTATCGACCGCGCGCTGCTCTACGTCACGGCGGGACTGGCCCTCGGCAATCCCTCGCAATACGCCGTCTGGGGTGCCCCGCAGGGCCAGATCAACAGCCTGCGGGTCGGCCTCGCCGTCGGTGCCGGCGTCGAGTACATGGTCAGCCGGAACTGGACGGTCCGTTTCGAGACCATCTACTACGATTTCGGCTCAAGCCGCGCCACGGACCTCACCAACACGGGCTATGTCTTCCCGACGCGCTCGTCGCAGGTGCAGGCCCGCGTCGGCGCGTCCTACCGGTTCTGACGCCGGCCACAGCCTAGCCGATCAATCCCAGGGACTTCAGGAGCGCCTGCATCTGCAGGCGCTCTTCGTTTATGCGGGCGGTGAAGGCCTGCGAGCCGGCAAAGCGCGGCCGCGCGCCCATGCGCGACGCCATGGCCTGGAAGGTGGCGTCGTCGAACGCCGTCCGAAACGCAGCCTCCATCCGCTTGATCACGGGCGCGGCGGTGCCACTGCGCGCAATCAGCCCGCCAAACACGCGGGCCTGCGGCTGGTGTCCAAGATGCATCGTGGTCGCCAATCCCGGATAGAGATCGATGGCTTCGTCGGCGACGAGAGCGACCGGACGGAGCACCGTCGGATCGAAGGTGCCCGGCGTCGTCAGGGCCGCGTCGAGCGCGCCGCTTGCCAGATCGGCCATGAGTTGACCGTGAGCGCGGTAGGGAACCGCAATGACGCGGATGCCGGTGGCGCGGCTGAGAGCGAGAAGCTCGATATGGGTGGCGGAGGCCGGCCCGTAGTGACCGAACTTCAACTCGCCCGGCCGCCTGCGCGCCTCGGCCAGCAGAGCCTCCAAGCTCTCGACAGCCAGCTTGCGGGAAGTGATCAGCACCAGGTCCTGTTGATAGACCTGGCACACCGGCTGGAAGGCGGCGGGGTCGATCCGCGGCTCGCGCGCCAGATGCGGGTGAACGACCAAAGGTCCCGCCGGCGTGAAGAGGAAGGTGGATCCGTCCGGCTCCCGCTGGGCGAATTCCGCGAAGGCCACCGTCCCACCCCCGCCGTCCCGGTTGATGATGACGGGTCGCTCGCCGACCAGCGGCGCAACCGCCTCGGCGAAGCGCCGGGCCATGGTGTCGACATTGGTGCCGGCGGAGAACGGGACGACAAGCCGAAGCGGCGCAGACTGCGCATGTGCGCGGACGCCCATCGCCATAAGCGCGGGGGCGGCGAGAAGAAGACGGCGCGACAAGCCCCGACTGGCGGGCAATATCCTGTTCATGCAAACTCCCGGATGCACCGGCTGGCCGACGCACGTCATCTGTCGTAGGACCCCTCTACCAGACCACATTCAAAGGCGACAAGATGTCCTTCGTCGACGTGATCCTGCTGCACGGCCGGCTCTTCCCGAAGCGTCCGGCCATCATGCTGATGGACCGTGTCGTAACCTTCGGCATGCTGGGTGAAGCGATCCACTGGGTCTCCGCCCGGGCCCTCGCCAGCGGCATCCGGCCCGGCGACACGGTGGTTCTCGCGATCGACAATCCCATTCGTTTCATCGCCGTAGCCTATGCGATGATGCGCCTCGGCGTGGTCATCATGCCTATCGCTCCGGGCAGCGCGCTCAAGGCTCCGCTCGTTGGCGCCGTGGCGGTACTGAGCGACATGCCGGGGCCGGCACCGGTCGGCCTGCGGATGCTCGTCGTGGACGACGTGTGGTTCCAACCCGATCCAACGCCCTACTCTGTCGACCTGCGGGCGTCCGATCCAGGGCGCCTCGGCATTATCGCGCTGACATCAGGCACGACCGGCCAGAACAAGCTCGTGCCGCTGACGGTCGGCGAATTCGACCACCGCATCAGCGATCTCTATCGCTACCAGCCGGCCCCGGGCACCGAACGCGACCTGCTGCTGGTCGGTTTTTCCTCGATCTGGGCGCTGGTGCAGGCCTCGCGCGTCCTGGTTGCGGCGCGCACGCTGGGCTTCGCGCAGTCGGCGGAGGAGGCAGCGCGGATGATCGACCTCTACCAGATGGGAACGGTGATCGGGTCGCCCCACCAGTTGTCGGCGCTGATCGAGGCCCTCGAGACGACGCCCGCCTCCTGCTCCTCTCTGCGCCTTGTGAAGACCGGCGGCGGACTTGCCAGTCCCGCCCTTGTCAGGGCGATCCGAACGCGCCTGTGCCCGCATGTGATCGTCATCTACGGCTCGACCGAGGGCGGCCGGATCGCCCTCGCAACGGGCGACATGATTGACGTCGCACCGGGCTGCGTTGGGCTGGTGGCGCCGCGCAAGCGCGTGGAAATCGTCGACGACGAGGGCCAGCCGGTCGCCGCCGGCGAGATGGGGCGCGTGCGGATTCTCGTCGATGGCGGCGGCAAACCGCTCCAGACCGGCGATCTCTATCCTGACCAGACGCCCGACTGGTTCTATCCCGGCGACCTCGGATCGATCTCGGCCGATGGCATGCTGGTGATCGCCGGTCGGGCCGACGACCTCATCAATGCGGGCGGGCTGAAGGTCGCGCCCGAGAGGGTGGAGGACCTCGTGGCCGGGCATCCGGCCATCGCCGAAGCGGCAGCCTTCGCCCTGCCCGGCCCGGGCGGCGTCGACGAGATCTGGCTCGCGGTGGTGCCGCGGCAGGCGATCAGCGCCGACGAGATCATCGCCCACTGCCGGCAGCGCAATGCGGTTCTCGCGCCGCGCCACATCCTCGTGCTTCAGGCCATCCCCCGCACCGGCATGGGCAAGGCAGAACGCGCGCGCCTGAAGGCGATGGCACGGGGCTGATGCGTCAGCCGAGGCCGCGCGTCACCAGGTCCCAGGTGAAGCGCAGGCAGACGATGAGCAGGAAGATGCCGAACGACAGCTCCAGCTTGCGCTTCGGCAGGGCGTGGGCGAGGCGTGCGCCGAGCGGTGCGGTCCACATCGAGGTCGGGATGAAGAGCAGGAAGCCGATCAGCGAGACGTAGCCCAGCGCGAAGGGGAACTGCATCGCTGCGACCGCCGGATACTCGGCCGCCTTGGGCCAGCCGGCATAGATGTAGCCGAGTGCCCCGGGGATGGAGATCAGCACGCCGAGGCCCGAGGATGTGGCGACGGCGTTATGGATCGAGCGTCCATAAGCCATCATAACGAGATTGCCGAGCTGGCCGCCGCCAATGCCCATCAGGCTCGACAGCACGCCGATGAGGCCGCCCGAGGCGACCATGCCGGAAGGCCCGGGCATGCCGGTGCCGAAGTTCAGTTCCTTGCCGGTCAGCAGCCGCCAGGCCGACAGGCCGGCGACGAAGACGAACACCGCCTTGAACACCGCCGGCGGCGCATAGCGCGCGATGAACGAGCCGACGATGACGCCGACCACCACCGGCACGGCCCAGGCGCGCAGGATCTCCATGTCCACCGCGCCCCTGGCCTTGTGCGCCTGGAACGAACGGATCGAGGTCGGGATGATGATCGCGAGCGAGGTGCCAACCGACAGGGGCATGCGCAGTTCGACCGGCACGCCGACGACGCCGAAGAGCTCGTAGAGCACCGGCACGATGACCGCGCCGCCGCCGACGCCGAAGACGCCGGCGAGAACGCCGGTAATGGCGCCGGCGCCAAGAAGGCCGACAGCGAGAATGGCCAGCTGGTCGTAGGGAACGCCGAAGAACATGGGGGACATCCGCGCCGCAGGAGAGCGCGCGACTTAAGCCAGCGTTCCATCGCGGAGCAAGTGCGGACCACGCGCAACGGGCCTGCACAGGCCGATTTCCATCGGACAGCTGCTGCAACATGGCAGACACACGCGAAACGCGGCTGCGAGGGAGCGGCTTCGGACTGCAAAGCGCCGGGTTGAAGAGAACCACCGACGCGGCCGGCATCGATCGCCACCAAGGCGCCGACCAGGCCGCTCCCACACCTTCAGGAGACCCATCATGACCCGCTTCAAGACCCTCTCCATGGCCGCCCTTCTCGCCCTCGCCGCCGGCACCGCGATGTCGGGCGGCGCCTTCGCCGCCGTCGCCGGCGGTGGCAGCTCGGGCGATGGCGGCCCCGGTGGCTCGTTCGGCTTCGACGCCCCGACGATGGCGATCAACCTGCCCGGCACTCCCCAGGCCCGTCCCGGCCAGCCCGAGCTCGGTCACCAGACCTGCCGCTTCGAGCTGCTGCGCGGCCACTTCTGCGAGGGCAGCCAGCGTTGACCGCCGCTCCCCGGATCGCGGCCGGCTCAGTGCCGCGATCCTGCGGGTGGTGACGCTTCCATCCGGATTTCGTTCACCAAGGCTCACACCCCGTCGAACCGAATCCGGTCCTCCTGCGACTAACGATCACCGGGCCCGATGACGGGTCCACAGCAAGTCCTGCAACCCAAGGAGACCCACCATGACCCGCTTCAAGACCCTTTCCATGGCCGCCATGATCGCCCTGGCCGTCGGCTCGTCCCTCTCCGGCGCGATGGCGCAGACCGCCGGCGGCGGCGGCAGCGCCGGTGACGGCGGCGGGAGCGGCCTCGGCTTCGATCCGCCGGCTGTGACCCACGCGACCGTTCCCGGCTCGACCATCCCGCGGCAGACCCAGATGCAGGACAATGCCCGCTTCTGCGGGTTTGAACTGCTGCGCGGCCACTTCTGCGAGCGCGGCCGCCGCTGATTGCGATGATCGACAGTCCTGAGGGCGGTGGCACAGCCACCGCCTTTCGGCGTTTTCCGGCGTGCTTGCCCTCAGGCGGCGAGTTCGCCCCGTCCCGCCGCGCGGCGGGTCACCAGCGACACCGCGTCGCGCAGCACCGCGACGCCGGCACCGGGCTTCACCGCCTCCACCGAGAGATGGCGGCGAAACTGCCGCGCGCCCGGAACCGCCTGGAACAGGCCGAGGACGTGGCGTGTCATTGCCGACAGCCGGACGCCTTCGGCCAGACGACGCTCGACATAGGGCAGGAACGCCTCGATGGCCTCCGCCGGACTTTCGACGGGGGCAGCAGAGGCGAAGAAGGCAGGGTCGACCTCGCCGAGCAGCGCAGGCGACTGGTAGGCGGCGCGCCCGAGCATGACGCCATCCAGCGCCACCCCGTTGCGCGGCTCCAGCAGTTTCCGTGCTGCCGCAATTCCGGCGATCCCCCCGTTGATAACGATGGGAACCTCTGGCATCCGGGCCTTCAGCCGGAAGACACGGTCGTAGTCGAGGGGCGGGATGTCGCGGTTCTCGCGCGGTGACAGTCCCTGCAGCCAGGCCTTGCGCGCGTGGACGATCAGCGCATCGGCGCCGGCGGCAACCACAGCGTCGGCGAAGGCGTCCAGGGCCGCTTCCGGATCCTGATCGTCGATGCCGATCCGGCATTTGACCGTCACCGGCACGCCAACCGCCCGTTTCATCGCCTCGACCGCGCGCGCGACATCGTCGGGGACGGCCATGAGGCAGGCGCCGAAATTGCCGCCCTGAACGCGATCCGAAGGGCAGCCGCAGTTGAGGTTGATCTCGTCGTAGCCGAATCCCTCGCCGATGCGCGCCGCCTCCGCAAGTGCCGTCGCATCCGCGCCGCCGAGTTGCAGGGCGACGGGGTGTTCGGCCGGATCGAAGCCGAGCAGGTGATCGCGATCCCCGTGGACCACGGCATTGGCCGTCACCATCTCGGTGTAGAGGAGGGCGTGTCGCGACAGGACGCGATGGAAGGCCCGGCAATGGCGGTCTGTCCAGTCCATCATGGGCGCCACGGCAAAGCGCCAACGGCTCGCGGCATCAGACCCAGCGTTCATGCGGCTTTCCGTCGTTCTCGCCTGCCATCGTTCGGCGCTCTAGCTACACTATTCGGCGCCTTGCTGCAGCACGGAGAGACTCAGGCGACTGAACAACCACGCCCCCGCGTCAGTCCCAGGCGCGGATAACCGCGTCGGCGTCGGTGACCACGGCGACGTTCTGCAGGGCGTAATTGACCGAGGCGGTGTGCCATTCGGCGTTCATCGTCGAACAGCAGTCCTCGGGAACCATCATGTAGAAGCCCTTGTCCGCGCCAGTCCGGGCGGTGTGTTCGATCGACATGTTGGTCCAGGCCCCGGTGACGATGATGATGTCGCGGCCGAGCGCCTTGAGCACCGTCTCGAGCCGCGAGCCCTCCCAGGCGCTCATCCGCTGCTTCTCCACCACATGATCGCCGGCCATCGCCTCAAGACCGGGCACGGGCGCCGCCCCCCATGTCCCCCGGACCATGGCCTTGGCGTCCGCCAACCCCTCGAACAGCGGGGCGTTCATGGTCACACCGGGGCAACCCGGCTCGACGATGAACCAGACGTGGATGACGGGCACGCCCCCGGCCCGCGCTGCGGAGGCGAGGCGGGCGGCATTGGCGATGGCGTTCTGCTCGCGGCAATGCGCAGGCGATCCCGATTCTGCAAAGGCGCCGCCCTCCATCACCACGTCGTTCTGCATGTCCTGGACGATGACCGCGCAGCGGCTGGCGTCGAGGAGATAGCCCGGAGCGCATTTCAGCGCCCCGTTGCGGGCGACCGCCGCCGCCGCGACCGTCTTCGGTGCAGAGCCTGACGTGGCGCGCGGCGCGTCAGCGGAAATCATGTAGGGCTCGGCGCGCGGGCCGACCTTGGTCTCGACGGCATAGAGGGAATGGGTCGCGGTGAGGAACAGGGTGCGGAAGTCCCGTCCGCCCCAGGTCAGGTTGCCGACGAGTTCGGGCACCCTGACCTTGCCGATCAGGTCACCGTTCGGCGCATAGACCCAGACGCCGCCCGGCCCGCAGACCCATATGTTGCTCTGCGCATCGCACTTCATGCCGTCGGGCACGCCGGGCTCGGACGGTGAGGAGATGCTCGAGGCAAAGACATGGCCGGCACCGAGCGAGCCGTTCGGCAGCACGTCGAAGACCCGGATCAGCTGCCGCACCGTGTCGTTGATGTAGAGCTTCTTCTCATCGGGCGAGAAGCACAGGCCGTTCGGCTGCTCGAAGAGGTAGCGGTCGACGAGGAGTTGCGGAGGCCCGCCGCCCGGCGCGATGCGGTAGACACCCTGAAACCCGAGTTGCCGAGGGCGTTCGATGCCATAGACCGGCATGCGGCCGTACCAGGGGTCGGAGAAATAGATGGCCCCGTCAGACTTTACCACCACATCGTTGGGGCTGTTGAGTTCGCGCCCCTCGACATGGGAGGCGAGAACCTCCCGCCGACCATCCGGCCGCTCGCGCACCAGGGTCGAGGTAGCATGTTCGCAGACGATCAGATTGAGGTCGGCGTCATAGGTCATGCCGTTGCATTTGTTGGCGGGACGCATGACCTCCCGGATGCCGGTTCTGTCCCAGCGCCGGCGCACGTCGCCCGGCATGTCGGAGAACAACAGAAACCCCTCCTTCGGCTGCCAGATCGGTCCTTCGGTGAAGTGGAATCCGGTGCCGAGCTGGCGCACAGGCGCCCAGAGGTCGATGAGCTCGTTGAAGGCCGGCGTGACGGCGACATGAGTGGTCATGGGGCGATCTCGTTCGGTCGGCTCCGCGCTGGAGACCTTCGGGGCCAAAAAAAGGATCAGGCCGGAAACCAGGGGCGCGATGGCAAGGTCTGCGTGACGGGACCCGGCACGGCCATGTCCAGTCGGCCAACGACCTGTCCCGCCTCGATCCTGGCCGGCTTGTCATGCACCGGCAGGAGGAAGCGCGAGCCGTTCAGCAACTTCTTGATGGCCGCCTTCTCTTCGCGCTTGGAGCCGCCATGATTGCCGGTAACGCGAGGTTCGCCGGCATGGATCTCGTGGAATGGATTCACGATCTGATCGTTGAAGTCGTAGATCACATCTCCGCAGATTGTTGCCCTGCCTTCGGCTGTGTCGACATGGACGTTCATCGAGCCCTCGGTGTGGGCTCCGGCCGCCTCCAGGTAGCAGCCGGGGAAGAGCTCGACCATCCCGGAGAGCTCGAGGTCTTCAAGGCGCAGGGCCTGCGCGGTGTGCAGGCGGTCGATCAGATGCTTGATGTCGGGTGCCGGATATTGCGGGTGCATGAGGCCGGAAACCGAATATTCCAGCTCCCGCCGGTTGAGGATCACGGTCGTGTTCATCGGGAACAGATCGTCCTTGCCGGCATGGTCAATGTGCAGGTGGGTGTGCGCGACATAGCGGACGTCGCCCATGCGCACGCCGTGGCGCATCAGCTGGTTCTCGATCATGTTTTCGTGGAACTGGAGGCCGCGCATGCCGAGGCTCTCCATGATCTGATTATGGCGATAGCCGGTATCGACCACCACGGGCCATGGGCCACCGAGGATCAGGAATCCAAAGGTGTAGGTGCGTCGCGTCTGGCCGCAGCCCCGGCCGAGCACCAGAAAGCTCGATTCCAGTTCGATGTCGCCGTAGTCGAGGACCTTGATCTCGAGTGGCATCGTTCCCTCCAATGGTGTCAGGCCAGCCGGTAGACCCGCTTGGCAGTTGCAGAAAAGACGTCCGCGCGGTGCTGGGCGGGTACAGCGGCCCGATGCGCCTCGAAGAGATCCGAATAGCTCGTCCAGAGTTTTTCGATCGGGAAGTTCGAACCGAACAGGCAGCGCTCAGCACCGAACAGGGCCAACGTCTCCCCCGCGACCATGGCCACATGGGCGGGATCGTTGCGGCGCAGGAAGGTGCCAAGCCCCGACAACTTGCTGACGACATTGGGCTTGTCCGCCAAGACAGCCATGCCGGCCCGCCAGGCGGCGATTCCCTCCGGTGACAGTTCCTCCAGCATGCCCGCGTGCTGCAGGACGAAGGTCACGCCGGGACAGGCTTCGGCGAGTTCGGCCGCCCCCGCCATCTGACCGGCGAAGACTTGCAGGTCGAAGCTCCAGCCATAGTCGACGAGGCGCGCGACATTGCGCTGAAGAGCTGTGTTCAACGCCAGATCCGGGGCGCTGGCGAAACGGTAGAGCGGGTTCTCATGCCAGTGCAGTTGCATACGCACGCCGCGCACACGCCCATTGCGGGCCAGCGCATCGAGCTGCGGTCGGACATCCTTGGTCAGCATGTCGGCATAGGCGACGATGGCAATCGGAAAGCCGCTGCTGTCGGACGCTTCCGCCACGAAAGCGGCTTCCTCGACGAAGCGGTCCACTGGCCAGTTGGCCTGGACATAGACGGCTCCTGTCATCCCCGCAGACCCGGCGTCGGCGAGATATTCCGAGATCAGATAGTCGCGGCGGATCGGCTCGTAGGGGCCAAAGATCCGCGGCTGCATCGGTCCCATGAGCCAGGGGAGATCGGCCTGGCGCCAGATGTGGAAATGGGCGTCGATCATGCCGCGCGCTCCCGGCCGAGAGAAAGAACGTGGCGACAGATGGCGGCAGTCGTCCCGCCATTCACCAGCGAGGTGATCAAGGGTCGGATGGCGACAAGCCCCTCGGTCTCGGGGCGGTAGCCATGCTCAGCCGCCAGCGGCGATAGCCAGTCGACCCGGTGGGCGCGGGCGGCGAGGCGCTGGATGGCGTGGATCATGGCGCCCGGGTCGCCGCGCTCCAGCCCGTCGGAGACGACGAGAACCACCGCGCCACGGGCGTAGCCGGCAAAACGCGGCACCGCGAGGAAGGCCTGAAGCGCGTCGCCGATGCGCGTACCGCCGTCCCAGTCGGCCACCAGGCCTGCGGCAACGGCCAGCGCCCGGTCCCGGTTGCGCCACCGCAGGGCCGATGTGAGCCGCGTCAGCCGCGTTCCGAAAGTGAAGACCTCGACCCGCGGCGCGCTCTGCACGATCGTATGGGCGAGGGCGAGATTGGCGTCGGTCCGCTGCTTCATCGAACCGGAAACGTCGATGAGCAGGAGGATCGGCCGCACCCGGGTGCTGCGCCGCCAGCGCTTCAGTGCCATGACCTCGCCGTCGTTGCGGATGGCGGCCCTGAGGCTGGCCGCGAGGTCGAAGCCGGGGCCGCGCCGGGCGCGCCGGTGGCGATAGCCGCGGCGGCGGAGCAGTGCCTCGGGCAGGTCGCGCGCGAAGCGGCGGAGGATGTCGCCGTCGTCGGGCGGGTTCAGCTGGCGCACCGCCAGGGCCTCGGCTGCGGTCGCTTCCCGGCCGGTCTCGTGGATTTCGTCACCGACGAGAATCTCCCGGCTGGCCCCTTCCTCCTCCACCTTCATCTCGTCGTCGGGCTGCCAGTCGTCGACCCTTTCAGGTTCGCCGATGGTCCCGAGGAAATGCATGTCGAACAGCGCATCGAAAGTCTCCCGCAGCTCGAACGGGGGCCCGAAGGTCGCGATGGCCGCCTTTCGCACGTCCTCGATGGAGCGGGGTCCCAGCAGTTCGACAGCGCGGAGGAAGGTCACCGTCTGCTCAGGCGCGACGGCGAAGCCGTTGCCGCGCAGGAGTGCGGCGAAGGCGACCAGGGGCCGGGTCGCGGCCGGCAAGCGCTGCGGGGCGGCGGGTGCGTTCATGCCGCCACCGCCCGGATGAAGGCGTCCATGCGCGGCCGCATGAGCGCGAGGTCCTCCTCGTCCTTCAGGGCCGTGCCGATCGAGCGGCGGAAAGCGTCCGGCCACGGCGCGCCCGTCCGGTGGAGTGCAGTCGCGGCTTCCGCCCAGTCGACCGCCTCGGCCACGCCCGGCGGCTTGGTGAGGGGTTCCTGCCTCAGGAGACCTACGGCATGCACCACAGCTCGCGCCGTGCTCTCGGCAACGGCGGAGGAGCGCAGCATGATGATGGCCGCCTCCCGCGCCGGATCGGGGTAAGCGATGTAGTGATAGACGCACCGACGACGCAGCGCCTCGTGCAGGTCACGGGTGCGGTTGGAGGTGAGGACGACAACCGGACGGTCGGCTGCGCGCAACGTGCCGCGCTCCGGAATCGAGATGGAGAAGTCCGACAGGAACTCCAGCAGGAACGCCTCGAACTCGTGGTCGGAGCGGTCGATCTCATCGATCAGCAGGACGGTCGATTCGGGCCGCCGGAGCGCGGCCAGCATCGGCCGCTCGATGAGAAAATCATCGCGATAGATATCAATCGCCTCGCCCTCGCGGGCCTGGCGGATGGCGAGCATCTGGCGGGGGTAGTTCCATTCGTAGAGCGCCGCCGACGCGTCGATGCCCTCGTAGCACTGCAGGCGGATGAGCTGTCGCCCGAGGATTCCCGCCATCGCCTTGGCCGCCTCGGTCTTGCCCACACCCGGAGCTCCTTCGAGCAGCAGCGGCTTGCCGAGCGCCAGCGCCAGGAACCCCGCCGTGGCGATGCCGTCATCAGCCAGATACATCGCGGCCTTGAGCGCTTCGGACAGCGCCTCGGGGCTCGACAGGCCGGCAATGGGGGGTTGCAGCGCCATGGTGCGTCAGCCCCCGCCGCCGCGACGCGGTTGCGGCCGCGCGCCGCCATTGGCCTTGATGCCCCGCAGCACCTTCTCGGGTGTGATCGGCAGCTCGTTTACGCGGACTCCAACGGCGTTGTAGACGGCATTGGCGATGGCGGGCAGCACCGGATTGGCGCACATCTCGCCAGGTCCCTTGCCGCCGAAGGGACCGTCCGGGGCAGGCCGCTCCAGGACTGTGATGGAATATGGCGCAATGTCGCCCGGACCCGGCATGAGGTATTCATTGAAGTCGCGCGGCCCGTGGCTCGGGTCCGGATAATAGGGCTCCGGCGTCTCGTAGAGCGCGTGGCTGATGCCCATCCAGGCGCCGCCAACGAGCTGCTGCTCGACCATCTTCGGGTTGATCGCCCGGCCGAGCTCGTAGGCCGAGGCCATCTTCAGCACCGTCACCTCGCCGGTTTCGTCGTCGACCTCCACGTCGGCGACGAGGCTGGCATGGGCGAAAGCGGTGTTGGGGTTCATCTCCCCGGTCTGCGGGTCCACCGTCGACAGCGGGATGAGGAAAATGCCGCGCCCGGCGATGGTCTTGCCCTGCTTGAACTGGGCTGCCTGGGCCGTCGCCTTGACGGTGATCGAGCGCGACGGCGCACCCTTCACGTGGATGTTGCCGCGACCGTCGGTGACGAGGTCTCCGGCATTGACCTCGAGCTCCTCGGCGGCCGCCTCCAGCAGCACCCCGCGCGCCTCGCGGGCGGCAGCGATGACGGCATTGCCCATGCGGTGTGTACCGCGCGAGGCGAAGCTGCCCATGTCGTGAGGACCGGTATCGCTGTCGGCGGTGTCAACATAGACGTCTTCCATCGGCACGCCGAGCGTCTCGGCCGCCACCTGCCGCGTCACCTGTTTCATGCCCTGGCCGAGATCGATGGCGGAGAGCGCGACGGTGAACTTGCCGTCGGGATTGGAGTGGATGAGAGCCTGGCTCGGATCGCCGCCGAGATTCATGCCGATGGGATAATTGACGGAGGCCATGCCGCGTCCACGATACCGGGCCATGTCAGCGCCTCCTCGTGCCGAAGACGGAGGAAAAGCGCACCGCGCCGTGCTGTGTCTGCGGAGCGGACGCGGGCGGCGGTGCGGGAGGCGGCGCGATCGGAGGTGCCGCCTGCGCAGGCGCCGCCGGCATCGGCGTGTAAGGCGGCGCATAGGCGGGCTGGGCCGTAGGCTGGGACGGGCGGTAAGGCTCATATTGCGGTACGGCGGGTGGCGTCGGCCGGGCCTCGGCGGACCCTTCCATGATCGGTTGCTTGCTCAGGGGAATGCGGGTCGTGCCAGCGGCGAGTGTCTCCGTTGGCGGGCCGGTGCGCGTCTCCGGCCGGTTGATACGGCCGTTGTCGTCGAGAGGCGTTGCCGGGATATCGCCGCGCGCGCCGCCCCCGCCTGTCAGCGAGGACTGCCGCCGCGCATTCTCGGACAAGGGCCAGCCCGCTTTTTCGGCTACCACCTGCACGCATTCGATCAGGGCCGTATTCTTGGCGACGCGCCGGTGCGCCTTCATGTCGCCGTCCCGGTAGGCGTTGAGGATGCGGAACTCCATCGGGTCCATGCCGCAGGCTTCCGCGCCCTTGTCCATGTGAACTTCCAGCGCGAAGTCGACCGCCGTGATCCCGAAGCCGCGCATGGCGGTCGAGGGACAGCGGTTGGTGTAGGCGACATAGATGTCGGCGCTGACGTTGGGGATCGTGTAGGGACCGGGCAGATGTGCGGTGCACTTGATCGCCGCGTAGCTGGACAGGCGCGTGTAGGCGCCGGCATCGAAGTAACTGCGTATTCGCCGGGCGACGATGCGCCCGTCGCGCATGATGCCGTCCTTGATGTAGATGCGCTCGGCGCCGCGCGGCGAGCCGTAGAGCATCTCCTCCTCGCGATCGAGCACGTAGCGGACCGGCTGGCCGGTCATCATGGCGCCGAGTATCGACAGGGGCTCGGTGAGGGAATCGACCTTGCCGCCGAAACCGCCGCCCACCGTGCCGCCGACGAAATGCAGGCGGTTGGATTCGAGGTTGAGGATCTTGGCCGCCGTGCCGAGCGAGAAGAACAGGCCTTGCGCGCAGGAATGGACGACGAAGCGGTCGTTCTGCTCCGGTGCCGCGATCGAGCCGTTGGTCTCGGTCGGCGCATGTTCGATCGGCGACATCTGGTAGCGGTCGTCTACGATGAAGTCGGCACTGGCAAAGGCCTGGTCCACGTCGCCGAAGCGCAGCTTCGAGTGGTCGTAACGGTCGTGATATTCGAAGTAGTTGTTCGGATAGGTCTCGTTGACGACGGGCGCGCCCGGCTTCAGCGCTTCCTCCACGTCGAAGACGTGCGGGATCACCTCGTAGTCGATGCGCACCAGCGCCCGTGCCGCGAGAGCCTGATGCTCCGTCTCCGCGATGATCGCGACGACGGGTTCCCCCTTATACGAGACCTTGCCGACGGCCAGCGTCGGCTCGTCGTCCTTGCCGAAATTGATCAGGCTGAGCAGGGTATTCTTGTTCACCGGCACGTCGGCGCCGCGCAGGATGCGCTTGACGCCCGGCGCCCGTTCGGCCGCCGCGGTGTCGATGTGGCGGAGACGGGCATGGTGATGGGGGCTGCGCACGACCTTGAGATGCAGAAGGCCCTCGAAGGCGTGGTCGTCGAAGAAGGGCGAACGTCCCGTGACATGGCCGGGCATGTCCTGGCGCTGCGTCCCTTTCCCGACAACATTGAGGTTGTCGTCGCGTTCTGCGGCAAAAAGGTCCTTGCGGAATTCCAGCATCGTGACCTCCGTCAGTAAGCGCGACTGGCCTGCCCGCCGCGGGCAGCGGCCAGGATGGCCTCGATGATCGATTCGTAGCCGGTGCAGCGGCAGATGTTCCCGGAGATGCCGTCGATCACCTCCTCGCGCGAGGGGTTCGGATTGGCCGCGAGAAGCGCCTTCGCCGCCGTCAGCATGCCCGGCGTGCAAAAGCCGCACTGGGCTGCGAAATGGTCCATGAAGGCCTGCTGCACAGGGTGCAGCGCCGGCCCCTCCGCCATGCCGGATACGGTCTCGATATTCTTGCCCTCGCAGGTCGCCGCGAGCGTGAGGCAGGACAGTTGCAACTCGCCATCGACCAGCACGGTGCAGGTGCCGCATGTCCCCTGACCGCAGCCATATTTCGGACCGAAGTCGTTCAGGCCACGGCGCAGCAGGGTCAGGAGATTGTCGGCAGGACTTACAAAGGCGGCACGATCCGAACCGTTCAGGCGGAATTGGACAGGAATCTTCGCCACGCGCGTCTCCTCACCCTTGACCGGACAGGAGCCGGGCCAGATGCACCGGCAGCACTTCGCGGCGATACCATTCGCTGGCGATGGCATCCGTCGCCGGCCGCGTTCCCTCCCCCGCCGCGGACCGGGCCGCCGCGATGGTGGGCGGATCGAGCGCCTTGCCCTCCAGGGCGCGCTCCACCGCCTTCGCGCGAATCGGGGTCGGTGCCATCGCGCCGTAGGCAACACGACCACCCACTACCCTGCCTCCGGAGAGCGGCAGGTGGGCGGCAACGGACAGGACGGCCATGCCCTTCGGCTTGACCCGGCTCACCTTCCGGAAACGGAA
The DNA here is from genome assembly GCF_053471285.1 of Phreatobacter aquiterrae. Classification (NCBI taxonomy): domain Bacteria; kingdom Pseudomonadati; phylum Pseudomonadota; class Alphaproteobacteria; order Hyphomicrobiales; family Phreatobacteraceae; genus Phreatobacter; species Phreatobacter aquiterrae. The sequence continues at coordinate 251,273 of NZ_JBJPHW010000002.1, forward strand.
GTCTGCGGCATTCTGCGGCGGCGCGAACTGCACCGCGGTCACGAGTCCCTGGCCACCACGAGCCCGCCCGTTCAGGAACTCTTCCAGTGGCATGGCGCGCGGTGCCCCGAAGCCCTGCATGAGCATGACCCGCGCATCGAGGGCCAGTAGCGCCACGGTGAAGTCGCCATACGGCGTCTCGGCGAAGAGATTGCCGCCAATGCTGGCCATGTTGCGCACCGCCGGCCCGCCGATGGCCTGCGCGGGAGCATGCAGATAGGCGAGATCCCGGCGCCTCAGGACAGCGGCCATGGTGACGCCGGCGCCGAGTTCGACCCGCCCGCCTGACACGCTGATGGTGCGGTAGGCGGGATCAACGATCCGGATGATCAGCCCGTCGATCAGACGGCCCTCGTTGACATCGCGCATCAGCAGGGTGCCGCCGGACAAGAGCCTCGCGCCGCGATCGCCAGCCATGAGGCCTGCCGCTTCTGCCAACGTGGATGCGGTGCGCAACTCGATCGGCATGGTCAGAGCACTCCGCCCTGGAGTTCGGGGAGATGGCGAACCGCCTCCATCCCGGCCGAATACACGTCGTTGCCGACCGTTTCGGCCAGTTCCGCCTCGCGGCCCGGCGGGGTGGTGAACCGGCTTTCCCAATGCCAGAAACTGCGGTTGCCGTCGGTGACCGGCAACAGGCGGATATGGGCGACGTAGTTGAACAGGGGGATCGGCGTGTCGAGCAGGCAGTAGCTGCAGGTCATTTCCAGATCCGAAAGGGACAGCAGTTGCTCGCGCAATTCGCTGCCGTCCTGCAGCGTGAACCTGCGCACGCAGCCGATCCTGTCAGAGGGGTGACCGCGCTCGATCGCGCTGGCGGCGACGATCGGGTGATACTGGTCATGGCCATTGAAGTCGCGCAGCACGCCCCAGAGGCGATCCACCGGCGTATTGATGATGGTGCTGCGGACGACCCTTGGCACATCACCCTCCGAAGGCGCGCTTGAGCGAGTCGAAGCCCGCCTGGAACACGTTGAGGCCGATGCCCGTGACAAGTTCCTGCTCCTTGTCCGGCGCACAGTCGAACTCGGCGGACCATTCGACGAAGGTGCGGTCCTGGTCGGTGATCGGCGTCAGTCGCAAGGTCGCCACGTATTCGGTCAGCGGCATCGGGCTGTCGAGGATTGAATAGGTACAGAACATGTCGAAGTCCGACAGGCCGAGAAGCTTCTCGCGCAGCTTGTCGCCGTTGCGGAGCGAGAACGCCCTGACGCAGCCCACCTTGTCGGCAGGCTCGCCATTCTCGATCCGGCTCTCCGCGACGGCGGGGACCCAGTTCGGCAGGCCGTTGAAGTCGCGCACCCGTGCCCAGACCCGGGCGGCGGGGGCGTTGACGACACTGGAGACATAGACGCGTGCCATGATCGCCTGCCTCACTTCTTCTCGCCGTCGTCTTTGGGCTTGGGCGGCTGGGCGTCCTTGGCGACACGCTGCATGTCGGAGGCCTCGCGCATCAGCCCGCCCATGCGGGCGAGGCTACCCCCCTCGATGCCGATCTCCTTGAGGACCTGGTCGATGAGGGGCGCCTGGACGCGGTAGCGCAGCGCCGATTCGATCACCTCGTCGGTCGGCGTGCGCGACGATCCTCCACCCGCGCCGGCCGTGCCCTGCAGGCCGTCGACATGCAGGATGCGGATGCCCTCGATCTTCTCCAGGGGCTTGACGCTTTCGCGCACGATGCCTTCGATCCGGTCGAGCAGGCGGCGGCGGAAGAGACCGTAGCGGGCGCCGTCCGTCAGAAGGTTCTCCGCCTCGTAGAGGAGCTTCTGCGCTTCCGCGTCGACCGCCTTGCGCACCTTGTCGGCCTCGGCCGCGATACGCACCTCCTCGGCGGCCTTTTCAGCGTTGATCACCTCGACGGTTTTGCGGCGCTTCGCGGCCTCGCTCTCCTTGACGGTCTGCACGAGTTCCGCAGCCTCTGTCGCCTTGGCCTTGGCGATTTCGGCCTTCACGGCAGCCGCGCTTTCCTCCAGGGACTTGGCGTAGAGCGTGATCGCCTTGTCCATCGCGGCGTTCTCCACATCCCGCTCGCGCTCGATCTCAAGCCTGCGGAGGTCGCGCTGCCTGCCGACGCGGGCCTCGTCCAGGCCGCGATCTGAAGCGATGCGAGCGCGCTCAACCTCTTCATTGGAGGCGATCTGCGATTCTTGCAGCGCTTGCGCGCGGGCGATCTCCAGCTGCTCGATGGCGCGGCGTCGTTCAAGCCTCGCCGCTTCGAGCGCCTGCTCACGCGCCACGTCGGCCTTCTCGACCTCCTGCTTGGCGACGATCTCGGTTTGGCGCAGCGTCTTGTCGGCGTCCGTCCGCTCCGCCCGCTTGGCGGCCATGACGATGGCGCGGTCTTCCTCGGCCACCTCCACAGCCTTCTTCTGCTCGATCTGCAGCACTTCGCGCGTCTTCGACGAGGCGATCCTCTCCTCCTCGATCTTGAGCTCCGCGGCGATGCGCTGTCTCTCGACCGCGTCGCGTCGCTTGATCTCTGCCGCCTCGAGTTGTTCCGTGCTCTTGATTTCCAGCTGCCGGGTGGCGAGGCCAGAGGCGATGCGTTCGACCGCCGTTGCCTTTTCCTGCGCGATCCGCGCGGCTTCGGTCGCCTCGCGCGCCGCAATCTCGGCCTCCTCGATCGTCCGGTTGCGGGCGATCTCCAGCTTGCGCTTGCCCTCGTCCGAGGCAATGCGCTCCGCCGTCAGGGCAATGTCCTGGGCGATCCGGGCCTTCTCCACCGCCTCGCGCGCGGCGATCTCGGCCTCGTCGAGGGCCTTGTTCCGCGCAATTTCGAGGTTCTTGATCTCCTTTTCCCGGTCGATGCGCTCCGCACTCACCTGCGCTTCCTGCGCGATGCGCGACCTTTCCACCGCCTCGCGCGCCGCGATCTCGGCCTGCTCCAGCGCCGTCGTGCGCTCGATCTCCTTCTGCCGTGTTTCGCGGTCGGACGCGATGCGTGCAGCCTGAATGGCCTGGTCGTTGGCGATCCTGGCCTTCTCGATCTCCTCGCGGGCCGCGATCTCGGCAGCCTCGACTGTCTTGGTCCGAGCGATCTCCTGCTGGCGGATGTCGCGGTCGGACGCGATGCGCGCCTCGCTGATCGCCCGCTCATTGGCGATCTTGGACTTCTCGATCTCCTCACGGGAGGCGATCTGGGCCTGCTCCGCCTCGGTGTCGCGGGCAGCGCGCTCGCGGGCGATCTCGGTGCGCTGCAAGGCGCGCTTGATCTCGATCTCGCGCTGCTGTTCGAGCCTTGCCGCTTCGCTCTCCCGCTCGATATCCAGCGCCTGTCGCTCGGCCTCCAGGTTGCGGGTGCGGATCTTGATCATCGATTCCTGTTCGATGTCATTGCGGATCTTCCGCTTTTCCTCGATCTCGCCGATGATGCGCGTCAGGCCCTCTGCATCGAAGCGGTTGGAGGGGTTGAAGTATTGAAGATCGGTCTGGTCGAGGTCGGTGATCGCCACGGATTCCAGCACCAGTCCGTTCTGATCGAGGGCCTCCGCTGCGGCCTCCTTGACGCGCTGGACATAGATGCCCCGCTGCTCGTGCATTTCCTCCATGGACATTTCGGCGGCGACGGTCCGCAGCGACGAGATGAATTTGCCCGACAGAAGGGTGTTCAGCTGATCGGGCTGCAGCGTTCGTCTGCCGAGCGTCGCGGCGGCGATGGCGACCGATGGCTTGTCCGGCCGGACCCGGACGTAGAATTCCGCGTCGATATCGACCCGCATGCGGTCGCGGGTGATCAGGGCGGTGTCCCTGCTGCGCGTCACCGCCAGTTGCAGCACGTTCATGTTGACTGGCGTCACGTCGTGGATGATCGGCAACACGAAGGCACCGCCGTTGATCACCACCCTTTCGCCGAAGAGGCCCGTCCGGACGAAGGACACTTCCTTCGACGAACGCCTGTAGAGCCAGTTGACGAGGTAAACGATGATCGCGATGGCGACCACGGCCACGATCAGCCAGAGGATCAGGGCTCCGATGAGCTGTCCCGTCATGTCATGTTCCTCCCGACGTTTCTTTGTTGGTCTCGTCGTGTGTGGTGTGGTGCCGCCTCAGCGGCTGATTGTCTTGAAGGCGCGGGTCTGATCGCGGATCGCCACCTCGACCGGCAGGCGCTCCATCGACGACGCGCCGTAGAAGCCGTGGCAATGGCGCGTATTCTTGAGGATGAAATCGGCGTCGGCGGGCTCGGCGACGGGACCGCCATGGACGAGAATGATGGCATCCGGCTTCACCTCCAGGGCAGCGGCCGCCCAGGCGTCGACTATGGCCGGACAGTCCTTCAGCTTGAGAGACGTCTCCGCGCCGATGGACCCGCCCGTCGTCAGGCCGAGATGGCAAACGACGATATCGGCGCCGGCCCCTGCCATCCGACGGGCATCGTCTTCCGAGAAGACGTAGGGCGTCGTCAGCAGGTCCTTGGCGTTGGCGAGGGCGACCATGTCGATCTCCAGGCCGAAGCCCATACCGGTCTCTTCCAGATTGGCTCGGAAGACGCCGTCGATCAGCCCGACCGTCGGGAAATTCTGGACGCCGGCAAAGCCGATGCGCTTCACCTCGTCCAGGAATACGTCCATCTGACGGAAGGGGTCGGTGGCACAGACGCCGGCGATCACCGGGGTTTTCGTCACGACTGGCAGGACTTCGCCTGCCATCTCCATGACGATCTGATTGGCATCGCCATAGGGCATCAGTCCCGAAAGCGAACCACGACCGGCCATGCGGAAGCGGCCGGAATTGTAGATGACGATGAGGTCGATGCCGCCCGCCTCTTCGCACTTGGCAGACAGGCCGGTACCGGCGCCGCCACCCACGATAGGCTCTCCCCTGGCGATCATGGCGCGGTAGCGTTCAAGCAACTGCGACTTCGAGTAGCGAGCCATCGATCAGGTCCTTCTGCGCGCAATGCCGCGGCGGCCCTGATGCAGCGCGAGAAACTCGCGCACCAGCGCTTGAGCGAAGGCGGGATCGTTGATGTGATGGGGCAGCCGGATCAGCTGCCGGTTCGCCGTGAGATGCACCGTGCCGGCGAGGGCCTCGAACAGCGCGGCATCGGCATCCGGATCGTGGAATGGCTGTCCCGGCGCATCGAGAGCCGACACCCCGCCTTCCGGAATGAGGAAGCGCACCGGGCCTTCCATGAGATTGAGCCGCTCGCCGATCCAGCGCCCCATGCGGGCGTTGTCGTCGACGGTGGTCCGCATCAGCGTGACCTGCGGATTGTGGGGGTAGAACTTGCGCCCTCGATACCGCTCCGGGACCGTTTCCGGCGCGGCGAAATTGACCATGTCGAGGGCACCGACCGAGCCGACATAGGGCAGTCTGGTGCGGATGACCGCTCCGAAACGGTCTTCGGTGGCTGGCAGGATGCCACCCAGCATCATGTCGCACACTTCCGTGGTCGAGACGTCGATGACGCCCTGGAGGAACCCGGATTCAATGAGCTTCTCCATCGATCGCCCGCCCACACCGGTCGCGTGGAAGACGAGCGGTTCCCACTCCGCTTCGATGAGTTTCGAGACCTGCTGGACGCAGGGTGTCGTCACCCCGAACATCGTCAGGCCTACGAGGGGACGACCATGCGTCGGAGCGGGCCTTGCGCTCGCCAGGTGAGCCTTGGCCATGGCTGCCATGGCATGGGCGGCGTTGCCGAGTACGGCGCGCGAGATGCGGTTGAGCCCCTGAACGTCGGTGACCGAATGCATCATCGTGACATCGGTCGCGCCGACATACTGCGCGACATTTCCCGCCGCCATGGTCGAGACCATGATCTTCGGCACGCCGATGGGCAGAACCTGCATCGCCGCTGTCGCAATCGCCGTACCCCCGGAACCGCCGGCCGAGATGAGGCCGACGACCCCCTGCTGCGCTGCCGTCCAGGCCGAGAAAGCATCCGCCATCGCCGCGACGGCTGTGCCCCGATCACCGGAAGCCAGACCGGGCAGGCCGCGCGGCGAAGCCAGCGCCACCTCCGGCGCCGACACATCGGCTCCGTGATTGCGTCCCTGGGTCGACACGTCGACCAGTCGCGTGCGCAGCCCCGCCGCCTTGATGATGTCGCGGATGTAGCGGAGTTCCTCGCCCTTGGTGTCGAGCGTACCGGCGATGACGACGTAGGGTTCGCTCGACCCACGGGCGGCCAGCGCCGAGGTGTCGCCGATCCGGCGGCCGTCGATCGCAGCCAGGGTCGGCCTCGAAACCGTGCGGGCCGAGGCTTCGAGCTGGGCGGCGGGAACATCCTTCGACCAGCGCGTGGGAATGACAGGATTGGCCACATAGACCCGGATCGGCCCCTGGCTGGCCGGTGTCGTTACCGTCGCCGGTGGCGCACCGTCCGCGGCCGGGCGGGCTTCAGTATCCGTGTCGTCAATGCCATGCCGACCCACGCCGAGGAGCCGCTGCTGCAGGTCGCGGTCCGCCGCCAGGGTTGCAGACGGGATGATCCGGTTGATCCGGCCGTTGACCATGATGGCCACCGGGTCGGACATCTGGGTGGCCACACCGATGTTCTGCTCGATAACGAGGATCGAGACGTCGCCTTCGGCTGCGAGACGCCCCAGCGTATCTTCCACATGGGCGACAATGACCGGGGCGAGGCCCTCGGTCGGCTCGTCCATGATCAGGAGGCGCGGGTTCATGAGGAGCGCCCGGCTGATCGCCAGCATCTGCTGCTCGCCGCCGGACAGTTGCGCTCCGCCATTGTTGCGCCGTTCCGCCAGGCGCGGAAACACCTCGTAGATTCGCTCGGGTGTCCAGCGCCCCTTCGGCTTGGCCATGAGGCGAAGATGTTCGTGCACCGTGAGTGAGCGCCACAACCGGCGCCCCTGCGGGACGTAGCCGACGCCAAGCCGGGCGATCTCGGCCGGCGCGCGACCGGCGATCTCCTCACCCATGAACCGGATCGATCCCGATGAAATCGGCACCAGGCCCATGATGGCCTTGCACATGGTCGTCTTGCCCATGCCGTTGCGGCCGACCACGGACAGGACACCGGACTGAAGCGTCAGGTCGACGCCCTGCACGGCATGGCTCCGGCCGTAGAAGACGTTGACGCCCTGCAACTGGAGGACCGGTACGCCGGCCTTCTGCGGAACCGGGAAGCGCTCAGCCATGGCCGCCCCCCAGATAGAGTTCCTGGACCTCGGGGTCTTCCTCGATCTCGCTCGGCAGGCCTTCCTTGAAGACCCGACCATTGTGCATCATCGTGACACTCTCGACGACGCGCAGCGCCACGTCCATGTCGTGCTCGATAATGATGTAGCCGATATGGGAGGGCAGAGACGTCAGGATGTTGACCAGATCGCGCCGCTCGGTCGGCGAGAGGCCCGCTGCCGGCTCGTCGAACAGAATGAATCGGGGGGCGCCAGACAGGGCAAGGGCGATTTCCAGCTGGCGCTGCTGGCCGTAGGCCAGTTCCCCGACGAGCCGCTCCTTCAATGCGGTCAGGTGCACCGCCTCCACCAGCGTCTCGGCGGCATGAACCAGCGCATCGTCACTGCGTGGTCGAAGCAGCGAGAAGCGGTTTCGTGAGACCCCACGGCAGGCCAGATAGACATTGTCGATGACGCTCAGCCCCGCAAAGAGGGAGGAGATCTGGTAGGTGCGGCGCAGGCCGCGGCGGATGCGCTCGTAGGGCGGGAAGGCCGTCACATCCTCTCCGAAGAAGCGGATGATGCCGGAGGTCGCCGGGAAGTCGCCGGTGACGCAGTTGAACAGGGTTGTCTTGCCCGCTCCGTTGGAGCCGAGCACCGCCCGCCGCTCGCCGGGTCGCACGGAGATCGTGACATCGGCAATGGCGGCCAGCGCACCGAACATCTTGGTGATGCCGCGCAACTCCAGCGCATTGCCCGTGTTCATCTGCCCGGGGCGTTCAATGGTGGTGGAGGCGTTCATCGCGGCACCCCGGTCAGGGGGTCGACCCGTCTGGCGGCCCGGGCGCGCCAGCGATCCCACAGGCCCAGAACGCCATCCGGCGAGAACAACACCACGGCCAGAAAGCCGATCCCGATGATCAGCTTGAACCGCTCTGCCGAAAAACCGAACGCCCCAAGCACATCGGGCGAGAAGACCTGAAGAATGACGTAGATGAAGGCGCCGACAAAGGCCCCGAGAGGGCGGCGCATGCCGCCGACGACGGCAACCACCAGCACGTCGATCGCCGAGGAGATGCCGATCGTACCGGGTGCGATCTGCGCGTTCTGCCAGACCAGCAGAATGCCGCCGGCGGATGCGAAGATGCTGGCGAAGGCGTGGGCTGCGACCCGATGGGCGGTGACGTTGAAGCCGAGGGCCGCCATGCGTCGCGGATTGTCACGCACCCCCTGAAGCGCCAGACCGAAGGGGGAACGGGCGACATAGACCACAGCGCCGTAACACAGCGCCGCACAGCCGAGGCACAGGTAGTAGAACGGCACCGGATCGCGCCAGTTCACGCCGAAAAACTGCGGTGGCAGAACGAGGTTGAAGCCGGAATAGCCGTTGAAGATCGTATAGTTCTGCCGGGTGAAATAGAAGAACGCCGCCGCAATCGCGAGCGTGATCATGATCGTGTAAATGCCCTCTGTCCTGACTGCGAGCGCCCCCGACAGGGTGGCGAAGATGGCTGCGATCAGAAAAGCGGCAGGCAGCACGATCCACCAGGACAGGCCGAGGCTGATCGTTGTCGCCCCCGACGGACCGAGAATGGCCACCATGTAGCCGGCGAGGCCGGCAATGCTCATCTGCAGCAGGCTGACCATTCCCCCGTAGCCGGCGAGAAACGTCAGGCTGACTGCGATCATGCCGAGGATGAAGGTCCAGCCCATCACCTGGAAGAGCCAGAAATTGTTGGCGACCAGCGGCATGGCCAGAAGAACGACCGCGGCAGCCCACCACCCTGCCGGGATTCGCTCGATCCATGTCGGCGCCTCGGCCTTGCCGGTGTCGGTGCTTGCCCGCGGCGGGGCCTGATCAGCCAGCGACATCGCTCACCGCCCCGCGCCGAGAAGGCCCTGCGGCCGGAAGGCCAGCACCGCGGCCATGATCAGGAAAGTGAAGACCACCGAATAGGTCGGCGCATAGACCAGACCCATCTGTTCGGTCACGCCGATCACCACCGCGCCGATTGCTGCACCCACAATCGACCCCATGCCGCCGACGATCACGACGACCAGGCTGGCGAGAAGAAATCGCGTGTCCTCTCCCGGCGACAGTGACTGGAAGGTGCCCCCGACGATTCCGGCCATGCCGGCGAGGCCGGCCCCGAACACGAATACGGCCAGAAATACCAGCTGGATGCGCACACCTGAGGCGGCGAGCATCTCTCGGTCATCGACGCCGGCCCGGATCACCATGCCGAGGGAGGTGCGGTTCAGCACCAGCCACATGGCGACGCCTATGACGATCGCCGCGACGAGAATCCAGACGCGCACCGAGGGATAGCGGATGAAAATGGCTTCGCCGCTTGTCGGATTGATCGACGAAATGATGGGCAGTTCGACCGGACCACGCAGCAAGGCGGGCGCGAGCGTGGTGTAGGATTGCCCGCCCCAGTACCAGAGCATCAGATCCGCCAGCACGACCGACAGACCGATACTGACCAGCGTTTGTCGCAGCTCCTCGCCTTCCATGTGGGCGAAGATGAACCGCTGCATGACAAGGCCGACAAAGCCGACCAGGACGAAGACGACGGGGAAAGCGAGAAGCCAGGAGCCCGTGTAAGTGGCAACCTCGTAGCCAATGTAGCCGCCGAGCAGGAACAGCGAGCCATGGGCCAGATTGACGGTCCGCATCAGGCCGAAGATCAGCGTGAATCCCGAGGCCACGAGAAAATACAGCGCGCCGAGCGTCACGCCACCGAGCAGCGCGTTCAGAAAGACCCGCTTGCGCCCGACCGCGGCCTCCAGTTCGACGGGCCATGGCGCGAAGACAAGCCAGAGGAAGCCCACCGCGAGGAGCGCGATCGTCAACGCCCAGACAGGATGGTTCTTGGCGAAATTTTCCATCACACCGTCGATACGTGGATGCTGGCGGCCAGAACGCCGCCTGCCGGAGGAAGGCTAGGCCCTCCGTTCGCCGGTGGGCTTTACCGAGGGTCTTTTCTTTCGCGGCTCACCAGTTGGGGGACTACTGCGCATGGGCCATGACGCTGCGCCGATAGGTACTCGGCGGCACGACTCCATTGGCGATAAAGAAGCGAGAGAAGCTGGCGGGCGTTGAAAACCCGAGATCCAGACCGATGTCGGCCACCGTCTCCTTGCCGAGCGCCAGTCGCTCGATCGCCCGCTCCATGCGCAATGCGTTGACATAGATGGTGGGAGGCAGGCCGATCTGCTCGCGAAACAGTTTGAAGAAGTGCGGTCGCGACAGGCCGGCGGCGCGCGACAGCCGCGCCAGATCGATGGGCTCGCCGAGCGTCGCGTCGAGAAGCCCCAGAGCCCGGCGGATGCGGAAGTCGCGCAGCGGTCGCTCATGCCCGATGAAGTGCTGCCCCTCCGCCGTCCATTGCCACGTCTGGTCAAAACACGCCTGGGTGAGCGCGCTCAGACGGTCCTCGAAGTCCCCGTCGGTGCCGCGGAGCGTCGACAGGAGGTGGCCGGTATCAGCCACCAGACGGGTGAGCCGGTCGGTCACCTCGACGCCGACGCGCCCGAAGCGCAGGATCTCCGAGGCTTGGCGGCTGGCCTGAACAAACCAGCCAGGCCGGATGTAGAGAACCAGCACGAGCACATTGTCGCGGTGGGTCAGGGGCCGATAGAAGTGGGGCTGCCATGGGCTGATCGCCACGGCCTGACCACGGGACAGGGGGTAGGGTCGACCATCAACCACCACTTCGGCCTGCGGGCCATGGATGTGGAAGATGAGATGGCCTTCCCGATGCGCATGGGGCGCCATGGCCTTGTCCATCACGTAAAGGCAGACGCGACCAAACACGCCGTGCGCAACAGCGTGAGCAACACTCACAACGCTCCTCCCTGATGAACGGGCGTCTCTTCTTGTTGTCGTGTCGGTCTTTTCTGAAGGACCTTAACGCAGGCCTCCTCGCTCGCAACGGGCGAAACGCCGCGGTACAGCGGAGGCGGCTGGAACACGGCCGCGATGGCCGGCCGAGCCGAGACAGGTGCACGTCGGAGCACTCTCACCATGCGGCCTCCAGAATGCGTTCGCAGTCGGCACGCGTCAGAAGCCGTGGATTTGCAAGGGCCGCAGGATCGTCAGCGGCCCTCCTGGCCACATGCGCGAAACTGTTGGGGTCGGCAGCCGTGTCCCGCAACGCCGTCGGCAGGCCGAGAGCGCGTGCGAAGGTGGCGAGCTGGATGTCGAGGCCCGCCCCCACCCTGCCGTGACCCATGGTGTCAGAAAGGGCGCCATAGCGATCGCCGACGGCACGAGCGTTGAAGCCGACGAAAGCGGCCAGGACGGGCGCGTGCAGTTCGCCAGGCATGGCCGTTCCAGCCAGTTCGTCCTCCAGGGGATGGGCGAGCGCATCGACGCCGCCAATGTCCTTTTCCATGGCCAGCCCGGCGGTAAGCGCCCCCGCGAGAACCTCGCGCAGCGCCTCCGCATTGTCTGGCACCGCGACCGCGAGAGGTAGCCATCGCGCGAGACGACGGACCGCTTCCAGCGCCAGGCCGTCGGCCGGCGGGTTGTAGGTTGGGCTGGCATAGGCCTCGATGGCGTGGACGAGGATTTCCATGCCTGCAGCGGCAAGCCGGCGTGGCGGAACATGAGCCAGTGCGGTCGGGTCGGCGATCACCCGGTCGGGCCGCGGGCACCGCACCGGCTCTCCGTCGCGCGGACGCACCTGCCGGCCCAGGCCGAGATCGAACAGGCTCACGGGAACGGCGATGATAGCGCATGCCGCGCCGCGCCGGACGGATGCCTCGGCAACCAGGCGGGCCTGACCGATGGCCCCGGCCCCGCCGATCGCGATGATGGTCGACGCGTCGGCACGATCCAGTGCCGCCATCACCCGTCGGACCGCACTGCGCAGCGGTGCGCCGCAACTCATCGTGGCTGTCGCCAGTTGCACGTGCGGCAGAGCATCCCTTACGCGGGCCAGCGCCAGGGCCGCGCCTGGTTCGGTGTCGACGAGCGCCAGCGCCGTGCCGAGCCGCGAGGCTTCCTCGGGCAGGGCATCGTCGATGGCGCCGTCTGCGAACTGCGTTCGCGTAAGATAGCCGATCAACGTCATCCGGGCCCCCTTGTCGCCCTGGGTTTCGCCAGGACATCCGCGAGAGGTACCGACGGAAGAGGCCAGCATGCGCCGGCCTCTTCTCATGCGGTCGCTTGGTCAGCCGCCGGTGCGCAGCCTTGCGCAGTCGACCACATTGCGGGAGGGCAGCCCGATAGCCCGGTACTGTTCGGCCGTCATGCCCAGCGTCTGCGTGACGTTGTCGGTCCTGCCAACCATCTTGTTGGTCAGGTTGCCGTCGGGACCCTCGACGACTTCATTGATGAAGACGGTGCCGGTGGCCTGGCGGTTCTCGTTGAGCGTGATCCGGCCGATGGGGCTTTCGAGCTGGATCTTGTTCAGCGCCTCCTTGAGACGCGCCTGCCCGTTGCTCAGGTCGCCGCCGACCTCCTCCAGCCCACGGATCGCGGCGAGGGTCGCCACATAGTAGCCAAGGCCGAAGAGCGAGGGAGTCGGGAAGCGCTGGTTGGCCGGGAAGCTGTCCTGGTAGAGCTTCACATAGGTCTGCCAGGCAGCATCCGGGTTGTCGACGGCGAAGGGGCCGGAGGTCGGTGTGCCGGTCAACACCTCCTTGGCGCGCCCGCGGGCCGTCAGCACCGTCTGGTCGGCCATGATCGTGCCGCCGATGAGCCTCGTCCGCTCGCCGGCCTGCTGGTACTGGTTGAGGAAGTTGATGGCGTCCGTTCCACCGAGGCCGAGATAGATGGCGTCAATGTTGTCAGGCAACTGGGCGATGATGGCGCCGAAATCGGACTGGCCGAGGGGCTGCCAGAAGCGCTGGACGATGTCGCCGCCTGCCTTGCAGTAATCGACGGCGAACCCCATGAAGTTCGTGTAGCCGAAGGAATAGTCGGCGGCGATGGTCACGACCCGCCGCCAGTTCTTCGTCTTCACGACATAGCTACCGAGGCCATAGCCCCACTGTGCGCCGTCGAGATTGAAACGGTAGAAGTTGGGCGCCGGGTCGACCCAGGTCGTCTCGAGCGCCCCGGAAATGCCATTGATCACCACATGGCCGGGGATGGTCTTGGCGAAATCGCGCATCGCGATGCCCTCGGAGCCGGACAACGGCCCGATAATGATGTCCACGCGATCCTGCTCGATAAGCTTGCGCGCCATACGGATGGTTGTATCCGGACGGGTATCAGTGGGGGCGACGACGGTCTCGATCCTGCGACCGCCGATCGTGTTGTTGATCTGCTTGAGTGCCAGTTCGACGTTGCGGACGCCGTCGGCGCCGCCGGCTGCAAAGGCGCCTTCGAGGGCAACCAGAATGCCGATCTTGATCGTGCCGCTACCCTGGGCCATGGCCGAGCCGGGCAACATGAGAGCCACGGCCGAAAGGACGGCTAGAATTGCCTTGCGCATTGATGATCCTCCCTGTTCGACGTCTCGTCTCGTCCGCGGTTGCTCCGCAGCCGGCGAGGTCTTTGCAAAGTTGCTTCTTGGCGAAGTCTTTTCCTGGAGCGTGAAATGATCTGTCACGCCGTCTGGAAAGGCTGCGGCGAGCACTGTCCCTGGCCCATACCCAAGCGTCTGCTTTTCGCCTCCACGGCCGCTTCTTGAGGCCTGGACCATCGTCGAGATCGGGAAGGCTATTCCGGACCCATATGAACCGCTCCGTTGGACGGTATAGGTCGGAAACGGGCAAAAACTCTCGCAGGGAGGACAAGGGGAGACAGCTTGACCCGGGAGACGTTTTCTATCCCAGCAGTGCTGTCGTGACGGCGAAGCGCACCGGTCTCCCATCCACCCGGCGCTGCGGCGACCGGACTATGGCGACTGACCATGGCGCAATCTGGCCCATGGATCCGCCGCGAGACATCCCGCGGCCCTGATGCGAGCGCGGCCCTGCCAGAGAACCTCTGCAAGACAGTGGCATGCTGGTCATGCAGCGAGCCTGCGTCCCTTATGGCCAGCCGCCCCTGTCTCTCGTCCTGTCTTGCCAAGACCGGTCACGTGTGATTGTCATCAACGTGCTCTGGGTGCCCGTCGCAGGACGGGTGAAACGGGAATGCGGTGCGGGCCTTCGGGCCCAATGCCGCGGCTGCCCCCGCAACTGTAAGCGACGACACGGCTTCGAATCGCCACTGGTCCAAGGACCGGGAAGGTGAAGCCGGCAGGTCGCGAGCCAGGAGACCGGCCGAGAGCATGTCTTCAACCTCAGCTTTGGCGGTGGGCCAGAGAGGGTCAACATGTCTCGTTCCATGCCGATGGCGCTCTGCGCCATGATGGCCATTTGCGCCATTTCGCTTTCCCAATTCGCCCGCGCAGAGACTTCACCTCCACCGGTCGAACTGCCGGTGATCGAGGTCACGGTCACAGCGAATCGCTCGCCCACTGCCCTGCAGCGGGTCGGCAGCGCGGTGACCGTCGTGTCGTCCGAAGAGATCCAGAGGACCAATCCGGGGTCGCTGGTCGATGTTCTCAGGGGCGTGCCGGGCCTCGACACCACCGAAACCGGCGGACCGGGCGCGACCACCAACATCCGGCTGCGCGGCGGGAGCACCGGCCAGACGCTGGTCCTCATCGACGGCATCCGGGTCAACGACCCCTCTGGCGCGGGCAGCGACTTCGACATGTCGATGCTGGCTCCCGGGCTGATCGAGCGCATCGAGGTGCTGCGCGGCCCGCAGAGCGCGCTTTACGGGTCCGATGCCATGGGCGGCGTTGTCAATATCATCACCAGGCGCGGCATGGGACCGCCGCAGGGCTTCGCGCAGGTCGAAGGAGGCAGCTATGGCAGCGGCAGCCTGACGGGCGGCGTCCACGGCGGAAGTGGCCCCTGGAGCTACGCTGCCGCCGGGACGTTCGCCCGCAGCGACGGCTTCTCGCGCTACGGCTACCGCATCGCACGGATCGATCCGGCGCTGCGCGCGACCTTCGATGCCGACGGGTTCCACCGGTTCGGCGGCTACGGGCGGGCGGGCTATGATCCCGGCACCGGCTTCCGCTTCGAGATTGGCACGATGGCGACGGCCACGCGGGCGGAGTTCGACGGCGGCACAGGGCTCTTTCCCGACACGCCGAACCTCGCCTTCCGGCGCTTCTTCCAGGCCTATGCGCGCGCCTCTTTCGAGACCTTCGGCGGCGCCCTGACCCATTCGCTCACCACCTTCGCGAACCGATCGGAGCGCATCTTCCGCGAGGTGCGCTACGGCACGAACCAGACGCCGCCACAGACCACCTCGACCCTTTCGGAGTTTTACGGGCAGCGCGCGGGGGCGGAGTATCAGGGCGACCTCCGGGCGGGCATCGTCGGACGGGTCACCTTCGGCGGACGCATCGAGAGGGAGACCGCCGAGACCTTCTCAGAGCGATATCTGCCGACGCCGATCGCCCGCGCACCGACGCTCGGGGCAGGCCAGACCACGCAGTCCATCTTCGCCCTCTGGCAACTGCCGCTCGGCGATCGGCTGGATCTGTCGCTCGGCGGGCGGATCGACGACGTGGTGGGTGTCGCCCGTTTCGCCACGTGGCGCGCGACACTGGCCTACCGGATCACGGAGACCGGGACGAAGCTCAGGGCCAGCGCCGGAACAGGGGGCAAGGCGCCGTCGCTGTTCCAGCTCTACTCGCCGCTTTACGGCAATCCGAATCTCAACGCCGAAACCAGCATCGGCTTCGACGCCGGCTTCGACCAGGACCTGTTCGGCGGGCGCGGCACCCTGTCGGTCACCGCCTTCTCCAACCGGTTCTCGAACCTCATCGAGTTCAACAGCGCGGCCAGCACCTATTTCAACGTGGCGCGCGCCGAGACGCGCGGGCTGGAGGTTGCGGCGTCCTTCGATCTCTGGCCGCACTATCTGCGGCTGCGGACGAGCTACACGCACCTGCAAGCGCGGGACATAGCCACCGGGTTGACCCTGGCGCGCCGGCCGCGCGACGTCGCCCGCATCGGTCTCGCCATCACGCCAACGCCGCAATGGACCATCGAGCCCTCCGTGACGCTGGTGTCGCAGCGCTTCAGCGGCAGTGGGGAGACACTGAGGCTCAATCCCTATGCGCGCTTCGACCTGCACACCGCCTATCAGATCAACCGGACGTGGAACGCCTATGCGCGGTTCGAGAACCTGACAAATGTGCGCTATGAGGAGGTTTACAACTACGGGACGGCAGGCCGCTCCGTTTACGGGGGCCTGAAGGCGACATGGTGAGGCCGGGAGCCGAAACGACGGCGGCGCGGGCGCGCAGGCCCTGGCTGATCCCGCTTCTGGCGCTGCTGGTGGCGGGACTGGCGGCGGCCTCGCTCGCCGCTGGCCCCGTCACGCTGTCGCTGCATGATCTCATCGCAGCGCTCGCCGGACAGGGCGATGATGCCTTCGTCACCATTGTCAGGGAGATCCGGCTTCCACGGACCATCCTCGCCGTGGCGATCGGCGGCATTCTCGGGCTGTCGGGCGCCGCCATGCAGGGACTGCTGCGCAACCCGCTGGCGACGCCCTCGCTGTTCGGCGCGCCGCAGTCGGCCGCCTTCGCAGCCGTCGCCACCATTTCGCTCGGCATCAACGACACGCTGTCCCTCGGCCTGCCCTTCGCAGCCATCGCCGGGGCCTTCCTGTCGGTCTTCGTGCTGCTCGCCATCGCCGGCCGCAACAGCGGACTGCTGCTGCTCATCCTGTCGGGCCTCGCCCTGTCGAGTCTCGCCGGAGCCGGCACGGCGCTTGCCATGAATCTCGCGCCGAACCCCTTCGCAGCCCTGGAGATCGCCTTCTGGCTGCTTGGCTCACTCGAGGATCGCAGCATGCGTCACGTGACGCTGGCGCTGCCCTTCATCCTGCCGGCGGCGATTCTGCTCTACCTGCAGCGCGGGGCCTTCCGGGCCCTGTCGCTCGGCGAGGAAGCGGCGCAGAGCCTCGGCGTCGCGGTGTCGCACCTGCGCCTCCTGGTCATCGCAGGCGTGGCGCTCGGCGTCGGCGGCTCCGTGGCGGTCGCCGGCACCATTTCCTTCATCGGACTCGTCGCACCGCATCTGATGCGCCCGCTGGTCGGCTACGACCCGGCACGCCTGCTGGCGCCCAGCGGCCTTGCCGGCGCGGCGCTGCTGCTCAGTGCCGACATCGCCGTGCGGATCATCCCCTCCACCACCAACATCAAGGTGGGGGTGCTGACGGCGATCATCGGCGTGCCGTTCTTCCTCTATCTCATCGTGCGGGAACGCCGCAGCCTTGCCGGGGGCGTGACATGACCATGCTTTCCGGACAGGGCCTCGTTGCGGATGGCCTCTCGGTTGCCTATGGCGACCGGATCGTCGTGCGCGACGCCTCGTTCGCGCTGGCGCCGGGGCAGATCGTGGCGCTGATCGGTCCGAACGGCGCCGGCAAGACCAGTCTCCTGCGCGCTCTGGCGGGCCTTGCGCCGGCGACCGGCCGCCTCACCATCGACGGCGTCGATGCCGCCGGCATGGCGCCGCGTGATCGCGCCCGCCGCATCGCCTATCTGCCCCAGGGCCATGCGGTCCACTGGCCCCTGAACGCACGCGATGTCGTGGCGCTCGGCCGCTATCCCCACGGCGTCAACGACCCCTCGCGCATGGGCGAACGCGACAGCGCCATCGTCGACGAGGCGATGGAGCGCACGGACGCCGCGGCCTTTGCCGCGCGAAACATCCTCACCCTTTCGGGCGGCGAAAGGGCGCGGGTGATGCTGGCGCGGGTCTTCGCCGTTGAGGCCGGCGTCCTGCTGGCGGACGAGCCGACGGCAGCGCTCGATCCCCGTCACCAGATCGGCATCATGGAGGCGCTGCGCTCCGAGTCCCGACGCGGGCGGCTGGTCATCGCGGTGACACACGACATTGGCCTCGCCGCGCGCATGGCCGACCTCGTCATGGTGATCGACGCCGGCCGCATCTCGGCGCTCGGGCCGCCTGCCGAGGTGATGACCCCTGCCCTGCTGCGGGATGTCTATGGCGTCGAGGCGCTGTCATTCGACCATCAGGGGCAACCGGTCCTCGTGCCTTGGTCACCCACATGAGCCTCGGCGAGACCATCGGCGAGCGCCGCCGCGAGACGTTGCCTCGCCTCGTCACCGGGGGGCAGGCCGAACCTCAGCAACTGGTCGTCCCAGTCGAAGCGGCGCACCCAGATGTGGCCGCGGGCGAGCGCCGCGTGCAGCTTCCGTGCGGCGGGATGGCGGACCAGACGGAAGAGCGTCGTGCCGCCAACGACGTCCAGTCCTGCCCGTTGGAGCACCGCATCGAGCGCGACGGCCTCTTCGGTGAGCCTGCTCCGCATCATCAGGGCATAGGCTGCATCTGCGAGCGCCGCGGCTCCGATCTCCAGCGCCGGACCGGCGACGCTCCAGGGGCCGAACGCCTCCGCGACCGGCTCTGCGATTGCGGGCCGGGCGATGAGAAAGCCCAGCCGCAGCCCCGCGAGGCCGTAGAACTTGCCGAAGGAGCGCAGGATCAGAACAGGACGGTCAGCACAGAGGGCAACAGCGGAAGCTTCGGGCGTGACATCGATGAAGGATTCGTCGACGACCAGCCAGCCGCCGCGCTTCGCCACGGCGGCGGCGAGGTCGGCCAGCGTGTCCTGTCCGAACAGATGCCCGTCGGGATTATTGGGATTGACGATGACCAGATGGCGGACCGCATCCGGCAACGGCATGGCCGGACTGCTGCCGATCACCTCGTGGCCGGCGCGACGCCAGGCGAGAGCATGCTCGGCATAGGTCGGCTGCACGATGGCGACCGGGCCGTCCGGAGCAAGCTGCGGCAACCACTGGATGAGGCTCTGCGTGCCCGGAGCCGCGAGGATCGCGACATCGCTCCGCACCGCATAGGCCCGGCGTGCCGCGGCCAGCAGGCGGTCGAGAGCGCCCCTGGTCGGCAGACTGGTCCAGGCGTCGACCGGCAGGTCGCGGGGCACCGGCCAGGCGAAGGGATTGATGCCCGTCGAGAGGTCGAGCCACGCTTCACGAGTCCCGCCGTGGACCGCCATCGCCGTCGTCAGATCGCCGCCATGCTGCATGGCCTGTCCCTGCCATGGCTTGCCCGAATTGGCCAGATGCTGGCCGTCGCGGTAGGCCTCTCCGGGACGGGCTTGCCGACCTTGGCCCAATCGCTTCCGCGCGTCGCCTCCATCAACATGTGCACCGACCAGTTGCTGGTCGACCTCGCGCGACCCGAGCAGATCGTCGGCCTCAGCCCCTTCGCGCGCGATGCGGCGCGATCTTGGATCGCCGCGAAAGCCGGCGGTTTCCCCATCCTCTCGGGCACGGCGGAGGAGATCCTCATCCTGAAGCCGGACCTGGTCGTCGCGGGCACCTTCACACGACGGGCGACCCGCGAGTTCATCCGCGCCCGCCGCATGCGGCTGGAGGAGTTCAGCGTGGTTCGCACGGTCGCTGACTCCAAGGCCCAGATCCTGCGGATGGCTGCACTGGTCGGCGCCGAGGAGCGCGGACGGCAGCGGGCCGGCGAACTCGACGCGGCCATGGACCGGCTCAGGACCGCCGCACGCGGGCAGCAGTTGCGGGTCCTGCCGCTGGCGCGACGCGGGTGGGTCGCCGGTCAGGACAGCGTTCTCACCGATCTCCTGACCGCTGCCGGGCTCGTCAATGCGGCGGGCGAGGCCGGCCGCCGCTCCGGCGGGTTCATGTCGCTCGAGGAGATCGTGCGGCTGCGGCCGGACGCCATTCTCGTCGGCCGCGAGGACGGTCGCGCCGAGGATCAGGGCCGCGCCCTGCTCCTGCACCCCGCCATCGCCGGGATGTTCCCGCCGGAGCGCCGCATCTTGATGTCGGAGGCGCTCACCGTCTGCGGCGGGCCGATGCTGGTCGGCGCCATCGAGTCCCTCGCCGCCCAGATCGCGGCGCTCCGGCCGCGCCGTGCTGATCCACGCTGACGCCCTTCTGATCCTGACGGTGGCCCTGATCGCCGATGCTGTGGTCGGCGATCCGGAGCGGCTCTGGCGCCGGCTGCCACACCCCGTCGTCTGGATGGGGACGCTGATCGGCGTGCTGGACCGCCGACTCAACCGGCCTGGGTGGCCCGGCGACAGGCGGCGCATTCTCGGTGTCGGCGCGCTGATCGTCATCGTCCTTGTGGCAGCCGCTGCAGGCGCGGCGGTCGAGACGGCGCTGCGACAACTGCCCGGTCATGTTGTCACCATCGGCCTCATCGCCTCGATCCTGATCGCCCAGAACAGCCTCTTCCGGCATGTGGCGCAGGTGGCGGCGGCCTTCGACGCGGGCGGCCTTGCCTCGGCGCGGCGCGCCGTCTCCCTCATTGTCGGCCGCGATCCCGACAGCCTCGACGAGGCCGGCGTCTGCCGCGCCGCCATCGAGACCGCGGCGGAGAATTTTTCCGACGGTGTCGTGGCCCCGGCCTTCTGGTTCGCCCTTCTTGGGCTGCCGGGTCTCGCCGCCTACAAGGCCATCAACACGGCCGATTCCATTATCGGCCACCTCTCGGAGCGTCATCGCGACTTCGGCTGGGCCGCAGCCCGGTTCGACGATCTGGTGAACCTCGTGCCGGCGCGCCTCTCGGGTCTCGCCATAGCCCTGGCCGCGCCCCTGGCTGGCGGCACGACTAGCGCGGCCTTGCACTGCATGCTGCGGGACGCGCGGCTGCACCGTTCGCCGAATGCCGGTTGGCCGGAGGCCGCCATGGCCGGCGCGCTCGAGCTGGCGCTGGCCGGACCACGCCGCTACGGCGCCCGTCTGGTGGACGATCCCTATCTGAACGGCGAGGAACGGAGGGAGGCGGGCCCGAGGGATATCCGCCGGGCGCTGCGCGTCTTCATCGGCGCCGGAGGGGTCGTGGGCGCAGCCGTCCTCATCGGCGCCGTGGCGCTTGGTTGAGCCGTCCTAGCGGCTGCGTGCAATGGCGAGGATCGCCTCGACGTCGAGGTGCCTCTCGCAGTGATCGGCGAGCGCATCGAGCGTCGCCTCGATACCCGTCTCGTAGGCGAGCGTGCTGCGGCGGCCGAAACCGGCGAGAAAGGCCTTGCGGAAGCCGTCGCTGGCGAAAAGGCCATGCACATAGCAGCCGGAGACACGGCCATCGGCCGAGGCCGCCCCGTCCATCTGGCCATCGATGTCGAGCAGCGGGCGCAGGCAGTCCGGCCCCGACGTCTGGCCGAGATGGATCTCGTAGCCCGACACCGACTGGCACGATTCGATGTGGCGGGCCTTGACCGGGCGGACTGTCTTCGCCGCAGCCATCACGGTGTGAACGTCGAGCAGGCCGAGCCCCGCGACGGTCTGGGGTCTGCCCTCGATGCCCTCTGGATCGGCGATCGAGCGGCCCAGCATCTGGTAACCGCCGCACACACCAAGCACCTGCCCTCCGCGCCGCACATGCGATGCGATGTCGATGTCCCAGCCCTGCGCACGCAGGAAGGCGAGATCGGCGATGGTCGCCTTGGATCCGGGCAGGATGACGAGGTCGGCCTCGACAGGGACAGGCGTTCCCGAGGGCACGAGGCGCAGGTCGACCTCGGGCTCCTGCGAGAGCGGATCGAGATCGTCGAAATTGGCGATGCGGGCGAGAACCGGCACGGCGACCACCATCCGCCCTGCACCCCCTCCCCGGTCGACGAGGTCCAGAGCATCCTCGGCCGGCAGGCGATGAGCGTCGGCGAACCACGGCACGACCCCGAGGGAGGGCCAGCCCGTGCGCGCCACGATGGCAGCGAGGCCATCATCGAACAGCGCCGCGTCGCCGCGGAACTTGTTGATGGCGAAGCCCCGGACCAGAGCGCGCTCTTCCGGCGCGATCACCGCGTGGGTGCCGACGAGGCTGGCGATGACGCCGCCGCGGTCGATGTCGCCGACGAGGACGACGGGCACGCCCGCCGCGAGGGCAAAGCCCATGTTGGCGATGTCGCCGGCGCGCAGGTTGATCTCGGCCGGGCTGCCGGCCCCCTCGACGAGGACGATGTCGGCCTCTTGCTCCATCAGCGAGAAGCTCTCGAGAACGCGCGGCATGAGGTCGGCCTTGCGCTCGCCAAAGGCCGCTGCCCGGAGGATTCCCGCGCGCTGCCCCTGCACGATCACCTGGGAGCCGGTGTCGGATTCCGGCTTCAGAAGGACCGGATTCATATGGACGGAGGCCGGAATGCCGGCCGCGCGCGCCTGCAGCGCCTGAGCCCTGCCGATCTCGCCGCCGGGGGCAGTCACAGCAGCGTTGTTCGACATGTTCTGGGGCTTGAAAGGGCGCACCGCCAGCCCCCGCCGGGCAAGTGCGCGCGCGAGGCCGGCGACCAGCGTCGACTTCCCGACATGCGAGCCGGTGCCCTGCAGCATGATGGCCGGCGTGCGCCCCGTTCTCAAAACTCGATGCCCTTCTGCGCCTTCACGCCCCCCCGGAACGGGTGCTTGACGAGCGCCATCTCGGTGACGAGGTCGGCGAGTTCGATCAGTTCGGCTTTGGCGTTCCGCCCGGTGATGACGACATGCTTGGCGGGCGGCTTCTCGACCTTGAGGAAGTCGACGATCTCTTCCACCGGCAGGTAGTCGTAGCGCAGGACGATGTTGAGTTCGTCCAGCAGCACGAACTGATGGCGGTCGTCACGGATCAGTTGCTTCGCCCGCTCCCAGGCGGCGCGGGCCGAGGCGATGTCCGCGGCGCGGTCCTGAGTGTCCCAGGTGAAGCCGTCGCCCATGATCTCCAGCGTGCAGAGATCGGGAAACCGGCGCAGCAGGATCGCCTCGCCGGTGACGTAGTCCGGCGCCTTGGTGAACTGCACCACGGCGACGGGGAGGCCATGGGCGATGTGGCGGAACACCATGCCGAGCGCCGCCGAGGTCTTGCCCTTGCCCGGACCGGTATGGACGATAATCAGCCCCTTTTCGGCCGTCTTGCCCGCCATGATCTTCGCCCTGGCGGCCTGATGCTTCCTCATCTTCTCGGCATGGCGGAGGTTCGCTGCGTCTTCGGTGCTGTCGATCGTCATGAGATGGAATGACCTTCGGAGGGTTGCTTGAGTGCCAGCGGCAGGCCGGCGGCGACGAAAACGACACGCGGACATGCCGCCGCGACCGCCTGGTTGAGACGCCCCTGCGCGTCACGGAAACGGCGGCCGAGGGGCGTCTCCGGCACCAACCCGAGGCCAAGTTCGTTGGAGACGAGAACGACCGGGCCGGCGGCGGCGGCCAGTGCCGCGAGGAGGTCGTCCTGGCGCGCGGCGACGTCGTCACCGCGCAGCATGACGTTGGACAGCCAGAGCGTCAGGCAGTCGATGAGAAGGGCCCTGCCAGGGCCCGTCTGGCTGCCGATCACGGCGGCGAGATCGAGCGGTTGCTCCACCGTCGACCAGCCGCCGTCGGCGCGGTCGGCCCGGTGCCGGGCGATGCGTTCACGCATTTCCGCATCCTGCGCCTCGGCCGTCGCGCAATAAGTGCGGACAAGGCCCGAGGCGACCACGAGACGTTCCGCGAAGGCCGACTTACCCGAGCGGGCGCCCCCCAGGACGAGGGTCGAGGACAGAGCCACCGTCATGCCGGCGCTCCGCCATCATCCGGCGACCAGTGTGGCGGCGGCACGCGGGCGATGATGCCGCGCTTCAACGCGTCCGGCCTGTCCTTCCACGGCACGAAGCCGTGATCCGCTTCCCGGCATGCCTTCGCCATCGCCACGATGGCGGGGGCGTCGCGGTCGGCATCGAGATCACCGAAGAGGAAGGTGTAGCCGCCCTCGGCGGAGAGCGAGACCGTGCAGACGCGCTTGCAGACGCTCAGGCACTGGGTGGGTCGGACGACCACATCCGCGGCGGCGGCCGCCTTGACCGCGTCGAACAACCGACGACCTGGCGCATCGGTGCGCTCGACGCCGGCCTGACGACAGGAGGTGCAGACCGTGATGATCACAGGTCCTATGAACTTGGACATACGTGACGATTCGTCATGGCAGACCGGTCGGCGCCAGACGCCCGCGGGCCAGCCCTGATGGTCGAGGCCCGGCATTCGGCCTCGCCAGCGCGCTCTCCGTGCTCCCCGCCGGATAGCGTCCATCAGCAGCAGTTCAGAGCAGCCGGTCTCCTGGCTCGCGACTCCATGCCGGCCCCAACCTTCCCAGCCCATGGGCCAGTGGTGTCGCGAGGCCTGCTCGTCGCCTACAGTTGCGGGGGCAGCCGCGGCATCGGACCCGAGGGTCCTGACCGCATTCCCGTTTCACCCTCGAAGAGGGCACTGCTCATAGGGGAGATGTCCCACATTCCATTCCGAGCCTCAAGCCACCGTTCGACAGGGCGAGGCCTCGGTAGCGGGTGTTCGCCTGCGGGGCAGCATGCTATTTGCTTGCCGACTTCCACCCTCTCCCAGTCCACGCGGGTGGCCGTCCGTGAATCTGCGCCAGCTTGAACTTCTCCGGGCCGTGATCCGTTGCGAGACGACTGTGGGCGCCGCGCGCGAACTCGGCCTGTCGCAGCCGGCGGTATCCAACGCCATCAAGCATCTGGAGGATCAACTCGGTTTCGCGTTGTTCGAGCGGATCAACAACCGCCTGTTCCCGACGCAGGAGGCCCGCACGCTCTACCAGGACTCCGAGCCGATCTTCGCCATGCACACTGCGCTGGAGGCGCGGGTCCAGGACCTGAGGGAGAACCGGGCGGGGCGCATCCGCATCATCGCCACGCCGCCCCTCGGCTACGGACCCATCCCGGTGGCGCTGCAGCGCTTTCTGGCGCGGCGCCCCAAGGTCCGCATCTCCTTCGACGTGCTGCGGCTGGAGGACGTGGCGGAAAAGGTCGAGCTCGGCGTATCGGAACTCGGCTTCGTCCTCGGCATCGGCGACCACCCGGCGCTGAAGGTCGAACCCGTCTATGAGGGGCGCATGGTCTGCGCGGTGCACAAGAGCCATCCGCTGGCGGAGCGCGGCGTGATCACGCCCGCCGATCTGCGCGGCGTCCCTTTCATCGCGCTGGAACGCGGCACACGGCTCGGTACGGCTGTCAGACAGGCCTTCGAGGCTGCGGCGGAGCCCTTCCACCTCGCCGTCGAGGTCCGCTACTGCCACACCGCCTGTGTCCTGGCGGCAAGCGGGATCGGGGTCGCGGTCGTCGATCCCTTCTCGCCGGTCGGAAGCGGCCGGCCGGACCTTGCCGTGATCCCCTTCGAACCGGCGACCGCCGTCCGCGCCTATGTCGTCTCCTCGCGCAGCCGGCCACTTTCGCGGCTGGCAGGGGATTTCCTGCGCGAAGTTCGCCTTGCCCTGAACGAGGCCGCCGAACGGCTGGCATGAGCTCGCGCCGCGGATCGTGGGAGAACCGTTTGCCATCAGCGCCCCTATTTGCCTAGCAAATAGGCTTGCCCAAAAAATCATAGTCTGCAGCATTGTCCCATCGTCGGCCTCGTCGCAGTCTGACCCGCGGTTCCCCATCGAAGGGGCTGCCGAGGTCCCGAGACAGAGGTCTTCATGTCCCGCATCCTGCGCGTCGCGGCTGCCCAGATGGGTCCGAACCAGCGTGCCGACGCCCGTTCCGACATTCTCGGCCGCATGATCGCACTGCTCGACCGGGCAGCCGACCAGGGCGCCGATCTCGTCGTCTATCCCGAACTCGCCTTCACCACCTTCTTTCCGCGCTGGTTGCTGCAGCCGGGTGAGGTCGATGCCTATTTCGAGGCGGCCATGCCGAACCCGGACGTCGCGGCGCTGTTCCACCGGGCGCGCGAGCGCCGCGTCGGTTTCTATGTCGGTTATGCGGAACTCGCCGAGGGCCGCCATTTCAACACGGCCATCACGGTCGGACCGGACGGGGCGGTGCTCGGCAAGTACCGGAAGGTCCATCTGCCCGGTTCCATCGAGCCGCGTGCCGGCGACCGCTTCCAGCAACTCGAGAAGCGCTACTTCGACTACGGCGACCTCGGCTTTCCGGCTTTCTGGGGGCCGAAGGAATGGCATGAGCCGATCCTCGGCATGCTCGTCTGCAACGACCGGCGCTGGCCCGAAGCCTGGCGCTGCTACGGCCTCCAGGGCGTGGAGCTCATGCTCATCGGCTACAACTCGGCCGCCTATGATCCGAACGGCGGCACAACCGAGAACGAGGACTTGCGCACGTTCCACTCGACGCTGGCGGTGCAGGCCAACGCCTACATGAACGCCACCTGGGCCGTTTCGGTCGCCAAGGCCGGCAATGAGGACGGCTCCGGACTGATCGGCGGCTCCTGCATCGTCGATCCGAACGGCGTCGTGGTGGCGCAGGCACAGACGCTCGGCGACGAGGTTCTCGTGGCCGAGGTCGATCTCGACGCCTGCCGGCAGGGCAAGGACAAGATGTTCAACTTCGCAGCCCACCGCCGGCCGCAGCATTACCGCGCCATCGTCGACCAGGTCGGCGCGATGCTGCCGCCCAAGCCGGCCGCCGAGGAAAGGCTCAGCGCATGACCCCGCCCGCCGCGTCCCATCCCCTGCTGCCCGACATCTCCGGGCACAGCATCGTCGCCGAGCGCTACTGGGGCCGCTGGGTCGCCGTCGCGATCATCCTCCTGGTCCTCGCCGCACTCGCCCGCGCCTTCGCCGTCGGCCAGATCGAGTGGGAATTCGTCGGCCAGTTCCTGACCGCGAAATCGATTCTCGAAGGCCTCGCCAACACCATCCTGATGACCATCGGCGCAATGACACTCGGCGTCGTGCTCGGCGTCGTCACCGCCGTCATGCGTATGTCGCCCAATCCGGTGCTGAAGGGCGTCGCCATGGGCTATGCGTGGCTGTTTCGCGGCACCCCGGTCATCCTGCAGCTGCTGCTCTGGTTCAACCTGGCGCTGATCTTCCCGACCCTCGGCATTCCCGGCCTCTTCTCGTTTCGCACCGTGGACGTGATGACGCCGGCGGTGGCGGCCCTCCTCGGCCTCGGCATCAACCAGGGCGCCTATACGTCGGAGGTGATGCGTGCCGGCATGCTCTCCGTCGACGTCGGCCAGTATGAGGCAGCCAAATCCATCGGCATGACCCGGCTGACGGCGCTGCGCCGGATTGTCTTCCCGCAGGCCATGCGGGTCATCATTCCGCCGCTGGGCAACGAATTCATCGGCATGGTGAAGCTGACATCGCTCGCCAGCGTCATCCAGTATTCCGAGATCCTGCACAACGCGCAGAACATCTATTACGCCAACTCGCGGGTCATCGAACTCCTGATCGTGGCGGCAATCTGGTACCTCGTCGTGGTGTCGGTCCTCACCCCGGCGCAGATGCTGCTGGAGCGCCACTATGGCCGCGGCGCGGGGGTCGGCCGATGAGCACGCTCACCCCTCCCCCGGGCCTCACCCCCATCGTTTCGATCATCGATGTCCACAAGAGCTTCGGCACCTTCAAGGCGGTCGACAGCGTGTCGCTCGATGTCGTTCCGGGCGAGGTCGTCTGCATCATCGGCGCCTCCGGCTCCGGAAAGACCACGCTGCTCCGCTGCATCAACCAGCTCGTGCAGATCGACAGGGGCGCCATCTGGGTCGACGGCGAGCTCGCCGGCCTCAGGATCGATGGCGACAAGCTCTACCACCTGCCGGAGAAGGAGATCGCCCGCCAGCGCCTCGCCACCGGCATGGTGTTCCAGCGTTTCAATCTGTTCCCGCACCTCACCGCGCTCGAGAACATCATCGAGGGGCCGGTGCAGGTGCTCGGCAAGCCGAAACGCGACGCGGTCGAGGAGGCTCATGCCCTGCTGAAGCGGGTCGGCCTCTCCGAAAAGGCCGATGCCTATCCGACCAACCTGTCGGGCGGCCAGCAGCAGCGCGTCGCGATCGCCCGCGCGCTGGCGATGAAGCCGAAGCTGATGCTCTTCGACGAGCCGACCTCGGCCCTCGATCCCGAACTCGTCGGCGAGGTTCTCGCCGTCATGCGCGAGCTCGCGGCCTCCGGCATGACCATGATCGTGGTGACCCACGAACTGGGTTTCGCCCGAGAGGTCGCCGACCGCGTGGTTTTCATGGACCACGGCGCCATCGTCGAGATGG
The DNA here is from genome assembly GCF_053471285.1 of Phreatobacter aquiterrae. Lineage (NCBI taxonomy): Bacteria > Pseudomonadati > Pseudomonadota > Alphaproteobacteria > Hyphomicrobiales > Phreatobacteraceae > Phreatobacter > Phreatobacter aquiterrae. Next base: position 279,372 of record NZ_JBJPHW010000002.1, read on the forward strand.
GCCCCGCGAGCCAGGTGCTGGGATCGCCGACGGAGGCGCGCACCAGCGCCTTCATCGCTGCGGTGCTGGCATGACCGCCCTTCCCACCGATCAGAGCCGGAACCATCGGCCGCCCTTCCAGACACCAGGAGCCACGCCATGCTGAAACGACTGATGCTCTCCGCCGCCCTTTGCGTCACCGCCTTTGCCGCCGGAGCGCAGGAACTTCCTGCGGCCGTCAAGCAGCGCGGCACGATCATCGCCGCGGTCATCCCCAACTACCCGCCGCTGGAGATGAAGAACCCGCAGACGGGCGAACTCACCGGCTTCGACATCGAACTCGGCAACGCCATCGCCGCCAAGCTCGGCGTGCGCATGCAGTGGCAGGAGACGAGCTTCGAGCAGATGCTGTCCGCCGTCCGAACCGGCCGCGTCGACATCATCCTGTCCGGCATGAGCGACCTGCCGGCGCGCCAGGAGACGGCGACCTTCATCAACTACATCCGCTCGGGCACGCAGTTCTTCACCCAGCATTCCCGCGCGAGCGAATTCCCCAACCGCGAGGCCCTCTGCGGCAAGACGGTCGGCGCCTCGCGCCGCACCTCGCTGCCGGCCGAGATCAAGGCCTTCTCGGACGCCAGCTGCGTCGCCCAGGGCCGTCCGGCCATCAACTATGTCGGCACGGAAGGCTCGGCCGATGCGCGCACGCAGCTCCGCCAGGGCCGTATCGACGCCGCCATGCAGGGCTCGGAGACGCTGCCCTACATCATGGGCCTCGAACCCAACACCTTCGCCCTCGTCGGCGAGCCGACCCGCTTCACGCTGATGGGCATCGCCACGGCCAAGGAAGCCGAAGAGCTGCGCCAGGCGATCGTCGGGGCGCTGAAGGCGCTCATCGCCGACGGCACCTACAAGCAGCTTCTCGCCAAGTGGCAGCTGCAGCCCTCGGAACTCACGGAGATCACCATCAATGCCGGTCGCTAGTCTCGACGCCCTGCCGCTGCTGCCCGCCAACCGGGCGCCGCTCTCGCCGGTCTATCCCTGGCCGGAGGGCAACAAGGCCGCCGTGTTCCTGTCCTTCGATGTCGATGCGGAATCGGCCTGGACGGCGAAGGACCCGAACCACTACGAGCGGCTCGTCACCATGTCCTATGGCGGCTTCGAGGCCCGCGTCGGCGTGCCGAAGCTGCTGGAGATGCTGCGCGAGCAGGAGCTGAAGGCGACCTTCTTCATCACGGGATGGGCGATCGAGGCCCATACCGCGATGTGCGAGGCGATCCTCAAGGACGGGCACGAGGTCGGCCACCACGGCTTCCACCACCTGATGCCCGATCCCGGCGCGCCGCACATCGTCGAGGAGATGGACAAGGGTCTCGACAGCCTGAAGCGCAAGCTCGGCGTGGTGCCGGTCGGCTACCGCGCGCCGCTCGGCGAGAGCTGCGAGGAGTTGCGCGTGCTCCTGAAGACGCACGGCTTCCTCTATTCCTCGTCGTGGCGCGACGACGTCCGGCCCTATCGCCAGGTGCTGGCCGACGGCACGCCGGGGGTCATCGAGCTTCCCGCCACGATGACCTTCGACGACTGGATGTACGGCCTCACCCACCGCTACTCGCCGCGCCCGCTGTTTCCCCGCGAGCACGTGCTGTCGATATGGAACGACGAGCTGGCCGAGACACGCGACTGGGGCGGGCTCATCACCACCGTCCTGCACCCGCAGGTCTCGGGACGGCCGATGCGTCTGAAGCTGCTGCGCGAGTTCCTCGAACACGTGAAGAGCTATGGCGACGTGTGGATCGGCACGGGTCGCGAGATCGCCGGCCACTTCGCGTCCTGCGAGGCGGCGGACACCAAGGCGGGGTAAGGACCAAGGGCACGTTGCCCCTCACCTCCATCCTCTCCCCGCACGCGGGGAGAGGGGACCACGACCTCCCGCGATATCGCCGCGTGAGGTGCCGGGCGCGGCGGATCGGTCTCGAAGCGCGACGCCTGTGCCCCTCGCCCCGCTGGCGGGGAGAGAGAAGGGTGAGGGGCCGCAAGGACCGCTTGCCGACCAGTTGTCGACATCAAAGGGGACAGAGCCATGACCTTCCGCACGACCCTTCTCGCTGCCGGCCTCGCCGCGCTTGTGACCACCACCGCCTCCGCCCAGCAGCCCATCCCGCTGCCCGACGCCATCCGCACCGCCGGTGTGGTGCGCATCGGCATCGAGGCGACCTATCCGCCCATGGCCTACAAGGACCCGGCGACCAACGAGCGCCGCGGCTTCAACGTCGATCTGGTCACCGAGATCGCCAAGGTGCTGGGGCTGCGCATCCAGTGGGAGGAGATGGCCTTCGCCCAACTCATCCCGGCGCTGACGACCAACCGCATCGATTTCTCGGGGTCGTCGATGACCGACCTTCCGGCGCGCCGCGAGCGCCTCTCCTTCGTCGACTATGTCTCGACCGGCCCGCAGATCTTCGCCATGACCGCCCTGGCGGCCGACATCAACCAGCCGACGGACCTCTGCGGCAAGTCCATCGCCACGCCGCGCACCACCGCCTATTTCCCGACGCTTCAGGCGTGGAGCCAGGCGAACTGCGTCGCCCAGGGCCGGCCGGCCATCAACGTCGTCGGCACCGAGGGTGCCGCCGCCACCCGTACCGACCTGCGCCAGAGCCGCGTGAATGCTGCGGTTCTGGGCGCCGAATATGTCGTCTACCTCTCCCAGCAGGAGCCGGGGGCGATCAAGCGCATCGGCACGCCGATCGGCCGCAACATGTCGGGTCTCGCCTTCCCGAAGGAGTCGACCGTCCTGCGTGATGCGGTGGCCGCCGCGCTCAACCGGCTGATCGAGAACGGCACCTACATGACGCTGCTGAAGAAGCATGGGCTGGAGGCACAGGCGCTGCCGCGCGCCGAGATCGATGCCGGCCAGCCCTGATCGGCACGGCAGGTGCGGGCCCAATGCGGGTCCGCACCTGCCCCTTTGAAGAGCGGCGGCCATGAACATCCTGATCACCCACGCCGTCGTCGTCACCGGCGACGATGCCCGGACGATCCACGCCGATGCCGCCGTTGCGGTCACCAGCAACCGCATCGCCGCCGTCGGCGCGACCGCTGATCTGGAGCGCGACTACCCGCGCCACGAGCGTTTCGACGCCCGCGGCCTCGCGGTCTTTCCCGGCTTCGTCAACGCCCATACGCACACCGTGCTGCTGGCGCTGCGCGGCACCATCGAGGACTGGCCGGGCGAAGCGATCTATCGCTACATGACGCCGATCTCCTACGCGATGAGCTGGGAAGAGCGGTCAGTCATCGCCCAGCTGGGCTGTCTCGAGGCGATCCGCTCCGGGACCACGACACTGGTCGATCCGTTCCGTCACGTCACGACCTATGCGCCGGCCATGGCGCAGACAGGCATGCGGCTGTGGCTGACAGAGAGCTGCGCCGACATCGACACGCGCAGGATCCGCCACGGCGAATACCAGGTCGACGAGGCCTTCGGAGCCGCCTTTCTCGACCGCGCGACCGCGCTCATCGAGGGGTTCCACGGGTCCTCCGGCGATCGGGTGCGCTGCCAGGCTGCGGCCCATGCCCCCGACAATTGCTCGCCGGCAATGCTGCGCGCCGTGCGCGACATGGCCGAGAGATACAGCCTCACGCGCACCATCCACCTGTCACAGAGCCCCGGCGAGGTCGCAGCGGTGAAGGCGGCCCACGGGCTCACCTCAACGGAGTATCTCGACCGCGAGGACTTCCTCGGACCCGATCTCGTCGCCGCGCACTGGACATTCTGCACCGAGGACGACATTCGCCTGCTGGCGCCCAAAGGCGTGCAGATGGCGCATACGCCGGCCAGCATCTCGCGCCGCAACTTCCACAAGGTCCGCATCGGCCAGATTCGCGATGCCGGCGTGAAGGTCGTCTTCGGCACCGACAACATGAGCGAGGACATGTTCCAGGCCATGGCCTTCGGCAGCATCGTCCATCGCACCGGCCGCGGCCGCGAGGTGGAAGGCGGCGTCGACCCCTCGCCCGAGCAGATCCTGGATTCGGTGACGCGGCTGGCGGCCGCCTCCGTCGGCGCCGGCAGGGAGATCGGCTCGATCGAGGCTGGCAAGAAAGCCGACCTCACCTTCATCGACCTGAATGCGCCAGCGCTCAGGCCGCTCATCCGCCTCGTCTCGAACGTCGTTCACTACGGCCATCCCGGCACGGTCCATTCGGTCATGACGGACGGCGAGTTCCTGATGCGCGACCGCAAGGTGCTGACCATCGACGAACCGGCGCTGATCCGCGAGGCGGAGGCGGTGACGCGGCGCGTCTGGGAGCGGATGATCGCCGACAATCCCGACATCGCGCCGCCGCCGGGCGAGTTGCGCTGGCTAGGCTGACGTGCCGCCGACGAAGGCCTCAACTACCGGGCGAGGTCATAGACCCCATCGACCAGAGCGACCCTGCCCTGCTCCATCAGTTCGTCGAGGTGCTGGCGGATCGACCGCCGCTCGACATCCGTCACCCACAGTTCCTCGTAGTCGGGCGGATAGAGGAGGCGGCAGGCGACCAGATCCTCGAGCGATTTCGGTGAGGCTCCGAGAAGATCCAGAAGATGCTGCTCGCGCGAAGCGAGTTTCGCCTCGAAGGCCGCGAGATCGGCAAGGAACGTCGCGCGGTCCGTATAGACACCGCGATGGTGGCCTGTGATCCAGACGTTCGTAGGAAGATCGGGGAGTTGCTTCAGGGTTTTCCGGAAGCTCGCCAGCGATGACGAGGCGTCGCCGTAGTAAGGGCCGAATCCGCTGAGGTCGATGTCGCCGATGAAGGCGATGCCATGCGGTTCGATCAGGAGCGCGCAGTGCCCCGCCGTATGGCCCGGCATGTGGACCGCCCTCAGCCGCATCCCTCCGAGATCCCAGACCGCGCCGTCGTCATAGGGAACCGCGTCGGGCCGGGGGGCGTAGTGGAATTCGCGCTGCAGCTTCGCGAGAAGGGCCGGCCGCACGGCCTGGCTGACGCCAAGGGCATCGGCATAGCCCTGCCAGCTCCGGGCGGCGGGGATATCGTCGCGATGGACATGCACCGGCGCGTACGGCAGGCGGTGGAGACCTGCCATGTGGTCTTCGTGGACATGGCCGAGCACGACCAGATCGGCCGCGTCGAACGGCTCGCCGATCCGGTTGGCGACGAGCGGCGCGTCGAGCGCAGCCCGGGTGTCGCGCCCCGTGACGATGACCTGATTGGCCTCCGGGTACTTTCCGTTCTTCTCGCCGAAGAAGACGGTCACCGGGCCGAAATCGGCCCTCGCCGTCGCCATTGCGGCCGGACGGGCCTCCTGCATGCTCATTCACCCGCTCCCTCGGCCGGTTCGGCCATTGGGCTCCATTGTCGCAACAAGGTCTGCCGCGCCCAAGACGCCGTTCGGCCGATCCGGACCCCGGCACCTATCTCCGCTCAGGTGATCCGGCGAACGCTGGCGAGAATCTCCTCGGGCTCGAAGAGCTGCTTCCAGTCGGGTTTCAGGATCGTCTCCTTGCCATAGACGATCGCCTTGTTGCAGGCGTCGGAGAACACCCCCTGGATCTCCTGGAAGGTGACAGCGGCGAGAATGTTCATGTGGCCGAGCAGGAAGTCACGGGCCGCCTCGCGTGGCACGCCGCGCGCGATCGCCTCTTCCATCGCGTCCCGCATGGCGTCCAGCAAGGTGGCGCAGACCGTCTCGGACAAGCCCGGTTCGAGGATCGCCATCTGCTCGACGGTGACGCGGTGGGAGCGCATGACCGGCGCCCACAGGGCGCGGGCGACCTCCTCGCCGAGGACATAGTGTTCCTCCGGCCCCTGCATCAGCGCGTTGACGATGTGCTGCCTGGCGGCGATGCCGCCGAAATGATCGGCCCGGGCGGCCGGATCGGTCTCGTCATTGAAGATCGGCGGGTGGCACGGATGGGTGACGAAATAGGTGATGTCCGCGCGCTCGGGCAGGTGGCCGGCATGGGGCGCCGCGGCATCGAGGATCACCACCATGGTCCCGGCCCCGAGCTTCGGCACGAGGCTCTGCGTGACCGCGCCGATCACCGTATCGGGAACCGCCAGCACCACCACCTGCGCCGTGGCGATCGCCTCCTCCGCCGCGACGCAGGAGATGCCGTGGGCCTCCGCGAAGCGGGCGCGGCCGGCCTCGCTGACCTCGACAGGCAGGACGGAGAAGCGCGAGGCGACGAGATTGCGGCCGATCCGCATGCCCATCTTGCCGCCTGCGCCGAACAAAGCGACTGCCGTCATCGATCCCGCTCCAGTGGTTTGCGCCCTACAAGCCGGCGCGCCGTGGGCGATCTCCCATGGGCCCGCGAGAATTGTCAATCTGGTATGATGACCTTATGAGTTGATGATCCGCGGCCTGTCGCGCCCGGTTTTGAAACGGAGCATGGCGTGCAGGCACCAGAGCGGATCGAAGCGGACTATTGGCTCGAGACGCCGGGCGATCCGCGGCGCACGGCCGAGGTCATGGCCGGCGAGCAGTCGAGCGGTACGTTCGTCGCCGTGCCCGGCGAGACACCCGAACTGACCGCACGGGCGGCGGCCCGCGTCGAGCGGCTGGAACTGCTCGACAGCGCAAACGCGCCGAGCCTGCCCTCCGCGACGCCTCAGGCCTTTCCCGTTCCGGGCGACTACCGCCGCGCCCGCGTGACCCTGTCCTGGCCGCTGGAGACGCTCGGCCCCTCGCTCCCCAACCTCGTCGCGACCGTCGCCGGCAATCTGTTCGAACTCCGACAGGTCAGCGGCCTGCGGCTCCTCGACATCCGCCTGCCGGCCGCCTTCGCCGATGCCTATGGCGGCCCGCGCTTCGGGGTGGCGGGCACGCGCAAGCTTGCCGGCGTCGCGACCGGCCCGCTGATCGGCACCATCATCAAGCCGAGCGTCGGTTTTGGGCCTGAGGAGACGGCGGATCTGGTGGCGACGCTCGTTCAGGCGGGCATCGACTTCATCAAGGACGACGAATTGCAGTCCGACGGCCCCCTCTGTCCCTTCAAGGCGCGGGTGGAGGCGGTCATGCGGGTGGTCAGGTCCGAGGCCGACCGCCGCGGGCGTCAGGCGATGGTCGCCTTCAACATCACCGGCGATCTCGACCAGATGAAGCGCCGCCACGACCACGTGCTCAAGGCCGGCGGCACCTGCGTGATGGCGAGCCTGAACTCGGTCGGGCTGGTCGGCATGATCGAGCTCGGCCGCTTCACGCAACTGCCCATCCACGGCCATCGCAACGGCTGGGGCTACATGTCCCGGGCGCCGGGGCTCGGCTGGGACTACCGCGCCTGGCACAAGCTGTGGCGCCTCGCCGGAGCCGACCACCTTCATGTCAACGGCCTCGCCAACAAGTTCAGCGAGCCCGACGAAAGCGTCATCGCATCCGCGCGGGCGTGCCTCTCGCCGCTGTTCCGGCATCGCGACGACACCGTCATGCCCGTCTTCTCCTCCGGCCAGACCGTGCGGCAGGCGGCGGGCACCTACGCCGCACTCGGCACCACCGACCTGATCTTCGCGGCCGGCGGCGGTATCCTCGCCCATCCGGACGGGCCGGCCGCGGGCGTCGCCGCGCTGCGGGAGGCCTGGGACGCGGCGATCGCCGGCCAGCCGATCGAACAGGCGGCCCGCGACCGTCCGGCGCTCGCCGCGGCCCTCGGGCGGTTCGCATGACCGAGCTGCCTCCGGGACCCCTGCTCGCGTTCTATGGCGACGACTTCACCGGCTCCACCGCCGCGATGGAGGTGATGGCCTTCGCCGGGCTGAGCTCGGTCATGTTTCTCGACGTGCCGACGCCGCAGCGTCTCGCCCGCTTTGCCGACCGGCGCTGCATCGGCATTGACGGCATCGCCCGCTCGCGCTCGCCGGACTGGATGAACGCCGCGCTGCCACCGATCTACGCGGCCCTCGCCCGGCTCGGCGCGCCGCTCGTCCACTACAAGGTCTGCTCCACCTTCGATTCTGCGCCACATATCGGCTCGATCGGGCGCGCCGTCGATCTCGGCGCGGCGACCTTCCCTGCGCGCTGGATTCCACTGGTCGTCGGCGCTCCTGCCCTGGCGCGCTACCAGGCCTTCGGGACGCTGTTCGCCGGCATGGGTGGCGCCGCCTACCGGCTCGACCGGCACCCGGTCATGGCGAGCCATCCCGTCACGCCCATGGACGAGGCGGACATCACGCGGCACCTCGCCCGGCAGACGGTGCGCCGCATCGGCCTCATCGATGTCGCCGCCCTCAAGCGCGGCGAGGGCGATGCACGGCGCGCGATGCTGGCCGGCGACGACGCGCCGGTGGTCGCCATCGACGTGCTGGACGACGAGACCCTCGCCCTGGCCGGCGAGCTGATCTGGCATCATCGCGGCGAGGGGCGCTTCGTCGCGGGGTCGCAGGGCGTCGAATATGCCCTCGTCGCGCACTGGCGCGCGGCGGGGCTGATCCCTGAGGCGCCCGCCGCCATGACCCTGCCTTCGGTGGAGCGGATCGCGGTCGTGTCCGGCTCCTGTTCCCCGGTCACGGCACGGCAGATCGCCCATGCCGAGCAGAACGGCTTTGCCGCGATCCGCATCGAGGTGAACCGCGCCACCGATCCGGCCAGTTGGGAGGCCGAGATCGGCCGCGTCGCCAGCCTTGGCCTGGCGGCTCTCGGCACGGGCGCTTCGCCGATTGCCTATACCGCCCGCGGCCCAGATGACCCCGCCATCGCCGCACTTGCCGAAGCCTGCCGCAGTGCCGGCGCGGCCCCTTCCGACGTCAACGACCGCATCGGCGCCGGACTGGGGTCGTTGCTCGGGCAGATCCTCGACGGGAGCCATCTCCGTCGTGCTGTCATCGCCGGCGGCGACACGTCGGGCCACGCGACGCTCGGGCTCGGCATCGATGCCCTGTCCGCCGCGGCGGCACTGGCCCCCGGCGCGCCGCTCTGCCGGGCCCATGCCGAACGCCCCGATCGCGACGGACTCGAACTGGCGCTGAAGGGCGGCCAGATCGGCGCGGATGACTATTTCAGCGCCGCGCGCCACGGTGGCGCGCTCGCGCCGGCCTGACGGGGATGACGACAACCGTGACCGAAGGCCCCATCCAGCGCCGCAAGCTTTATCAGGAGGTGGTCGACCGGCTGATGGCGCGCATCGAGGCCGGCGATTTCCCGCCCGGCACGCGGCTACCCTCCGAACGCGAGCTGATGGACGCCTATGGCGTCGGGCGTCCGGCGATCCGCGAGGCGCTGCAGCAGCTCGAACGCTCGGGCATCGTCACCATCAGCCACGGCGAGCGGGCGCGGGTCGTGCTGCCGACAGCGGACGGCATGCTGGACCAGATCGGCGACGCGGCGCGCTACCTGCTGCGGGTGCAGCCGCGTTCCCTCGACGACCTGAAGGAGGCACGGATCTTCCTGGAGGCAGGCCTCGTGCGGCTTGCGGCTGAGCGTGCCGATCCTGCCGGTCTCGCGCTTCTGCGCCAGCGGCTGGCCGAGCAGCGTGACGCCTCTTCGGCGGACTTCCTCGCCCGCGACATCGCCTTTCACCGCCAGATCGCGGCGATGAGTGGCAATCCGATCTTTCCGGCCGTCGTCGAGGGGCTGCTGACCTGGCTCGGCGACCACTACACCATGCTGGTGCGCGCGCCCGGCGCCGAAAGCGCCACGCTTCAGGAACACCAGCGCATCCTGGACGCCATCGCCGCAGGAGCCGCGGACGAGGCGGCGAGGGCCATGACAGACCATCTCAACCGCGCCAGCGACCTCTACCGTCACGCAGCCGCTACGCTGCCGCGCGAGCGTTGAACCATCTCGCGGCGGCGACGCCCAGCACCGCCGAAGTCGCGGTCAGAAGAGCTCCCCAGATCGTATCGACGACGACCAGGCTCCAGCTCCACACGCGCAACGTGGCGTGGTTGGTCAGTTCGTAGGTGGCGTAAGCGAAGAAGCCGAAGGCGGCGCCGCGGATCGCGGCCGTCGCAAGCGACCGCGAAGCGAGGGCCGGAAGGCTGGCGAAATAGAGAATGCCAACTGGAAACATCAGGTAGAAGAGGATGGCAGGGGCGAGGCGCGCCTGTTCGAGAATGATGTCGCCGACAACCGCGCGGAACATCGGCACGCCCGCCGAGAACAGCCAGACGAGATCGATTAGCAGGAAGGCGAGGAAGGTCGCTCCATAGGCGATGATGGTGATGCGCGGTGCGGGCACGTCCGTTCTCCTGACGATCCAGAGGCATGGCCGGGGCCGATGAGCGGCCGTCGGATTGTTTTGTTGGCCGGCGTGCGAATTTCTTCCCGCACCTTTCGGCTGCTGTTGTCCTGAATACGCAGGCCGAACCCTCACGGACCATTCCAAAGCCGATGAGATAGGGGGACGCCTCGACAGCACGTTCTGCCGGACATGCCGTGGGCGGTTCACATCATGGTGAGACGGAAGGAATCCGGGGTCGACGGACTTGCCAGTCGCGTTCTGGATTTTTAGTAATTCCTGAAATCTCGGAATATCCGCAAGGATCGCTCGATGCACCTTCCCCCGTTGTGCGAGGCGTTCGTTCTTCATTTTGGCGAGATGGGCAGCCGCTGGGGCATCAACCGCACGGTCGGCCAGATCTACGCCGTGCTGTTCATTGCCCAAAGGCCTCTCTGCGCCGACGAGATCGTCGAGCGCCTCGGCATCTCCCGCTCCAACGTGTCGATGGGGCTCAAGGAGTTGCAGAGCTGGAACCTGCTGCGCCAGAAGCCTGTCCCCGGTGACCGGCGCGAGTTCTTCTCAACGCCCGACGACATCTACGTCATCGTTCGGACGCTGGTCGAGGAACGCAAGAAGCGGGAGATCGACCCGACGCTGTCCATGCTCCGCGAACTCATCATGCAATCGCCGGAGTCCGAGGCGGAGCGCCACGCGCAGGCCCGGATGCGCGACATGCATGAACTTATCGAGCTCATGACGGGTTGGTATGCGGACGTCCAGCGCCTTGAGACGGAGCGACTCATCCAGCTGCTCTCGCTCGGCTCGAAGGTGGTGCGCGTCCTCGACATGAAGGACCGCCTGCTCGCCCTGCCCGGCGGGCGCGCAAAGTCCCGCAAGGAGGTTTGACCGATGGACCCGATCCTGCTGGCCCGCATCCAGTTCGGCGCCAACATCTCCTTTCACATCCTGTTCCCGACGATCACCATCGCGCTCGGCTGGATCCTGCTGTTCTTCAAGCTGCGGTTCCGGGCCACGGGGCGGCAGGCCTTCATGGACGCCTACTTCTTCTTCGTGAAGGTCTTCGCCCTGTCCTTCGCGCTCGGGGTGGTGTCCGGCATCACCATGAGCTTCCAGTTCGGCACCAACTGGCCGGGATTCATGGAGAAGGTCGGCAACATCGCCGGCCCCCTGCTCGCCTACGAGGTGCTGACGGCCTTCTTCCTCGAGGCGACCTTCCTCGGGATCATGCTCTTCGGCTTCCGCCGGGTGCCCGACTGGGTCCACACCGGCGCGACCATCCTGGTCGCGTTCGGCACCACAATGTCCGCCTTCTGGATCCTCGCCCTCAACTCGTGGATGCACACGCCCGTCGGCTACGAGATGCGCGACGGCGTCGCCCATGCCGTCGACTGGTGGGCGATCCTCTTCAACCCATCCATGCCCTACCGGCTGACGCACATGCTGCTCGCCTCGGGGCTCACGGCCGCCTTCCTGGTCGCCGGCCTGTCGGGCTGGCGCTGGCTCAAGGACCAGCGGACCGAGGACGTGATGATCGGCGTGAGGACGGGCGTCACGGTGGCGGCCGTGCTGATCCCGGTCCAGATCTTCGTCGGCGATCTGCACGGTCTCAACACGCTCGAGCACCAGCCCGCCAAGGTCGCCGCCATGGAGGCAAACTGGGAGACGCGCGGGAACGTACCGCTGGTCCTCTTCGCCATCCCCAACGAGCGGGAGCGGCGGAACGACTTTGAAGTCGCCGTGCCGAACGGCGCCAGCCTCATCCTCAAGCACCAGGCGGATGGCGTCGTGCCGGGGCTCAACGATTTCGTCGCGGCTGACGGCACACGGAACCACCCGCCCGTGGCGCCGGTCTTCTTCGCCTTCCGCATCATGGTGGGGGTCGGCGTCCTCATGCTCGCCGTGTCGTGGCTCGGCGGCTACCAGATATGGCGGCGCGGCGGCCTGAACCGTCCGCTCGCATGGGTGCTCGTGGCCATGACCTTCTCCGGCTGGGTCGCGACCCTGGCAGGCTGGTATGTTACCGAGATCGGCCGCCAGCCCTGGCTGGTAACGGGTGTCCTGACGACCGCGCAGGCCGCCTCACGGGTCTCCGCCGGCATGATCGGCTCGACGCTCGCCATGTATCTGACCATCTACGCGCTGCTCATCGCCGCCTATGTCTCGGTGCTCTTCCATCTTGCGAGCAAGGGCTATGTGGCGCGCACCGAGCCTGCGGGACCGGCCGACGGCCCCGCCGATCCCGCCGTCAAGGTCGCCTGACCCAACAGCTCCAGAGGCCCCCATGCTGGACGGACACACCCTGCCCCTGATCTTCGCTGCCCTGATGGGCATCTCCATCCTGGCCTATGTCATCCTCGACGGTTACGACCTCGGGGTCGGCATGCTGATGGCGGGCGTCGGCCGGCCCGACCGCGACCGGATGGTGGCGACCATCGGCCCCTTCTGGGACGCCAACGAGACCTGGCTTGTGCTCGGCATCGGCCTGCTTCTGGTGGCCTTCCCTGCCGCCCACGGCATCGTGCTCACCGCACTCTACCTGCCGGTGGCCCTGATGCTGCTCGGCCTGACGCTGCGCGGGGTGGCGTTCGAGTTCCGCGTCAAGGCGCAGCAGCATCACCAGAACTGGTGGGACATCGCCTTCGTCGCCGGCTCGACCCTTTCCTCCCTCACCCAGGGCTACATGCTGGGCCGCTATGTCATGGGGTTTCGCCCGGGCGTTGAGGCGGAAATCTTCGCCCTGCTGGCCGCCTTCGGCCTTGCGGCGGCCTATGCCTTTGTCGGCGCCACCTGGCTGATCGCCAAGACCGAGGGCGATCTGCAACAGCGGGCGGTGCGCTGGGCGCGGGTGGCTTTGATCCTCACCGGCATCGGCATCCTCGTCGTCTCGGTCGCGACGCCGCTCGTCTCCGACCGCATCTTCGAGCGCTGGTTCACCTTCCCCAACATCATCGGACTCGCGCCGATCCCGCTGATGACGGCAGCGCTCTTCGCGGGGCTGTGGGTCTTTCTCGCGCGCATGCCGAGGGCCGATCATTCGCTCGACCTCGTGCCGTTCCTCGGCGCCGTGGGCCTCTTCGCACTCGGTTTCCTGGGGCTCGCCTACTCCTTCTACCCCTATGTGGTTCCCGAGCGGCTCACCATCTGGCAGGCGGCAAGCGCGCCGGAGAGCCTGCTGATCATCCTGTTCGGCGCGCTGTTCGTGCTGCCGATGATCATCGGCTACACGGTGTTCAGCTACTACGTGTTCCGCGGCAAGGCGTCGGAACTGCGCTACGACTGACCTGGGGCGCTCCCGCACGGGCGGGCCGACGGAACAACCCGGCGGAAGGACGGTTGGTCCGGAGACAGTCAACCGGAGTCAACCGCCATGCCCGACGTACCGGACCAGCCGCCCGGCGTTCCCGACCGCACCTTCGATAACCGCGAAGCCTTCCCCCGCGACGTCGATCAGGGAGAAGAACGCCGTCCCCGCCACGAGAAGGCCGGCCGGTCGCCCGACCGCCGGCGCGCTGTCGATGCTCCCGACGCTCCACCGCCTGCGCCCAACCCGATTGACCGGACGTGAGCCACCGCCGCGAGGAGGACACCATGCCCACCGACCTGCCCGACCCGAAGCCGCCCGCCGACGGGCCGGTGCGGATTCCGAAGAAGCATGTGCAGATCGATCACGACGTGATCCTGCCGGCACCGCGCCCCTCTGACGAGCCGGATGTCATCCTGCCGGGGGACCGGGAGGGCGACGGTCGTGGCCCGCCCGTGCCGATGCCCGCGCTTCCCTGAGGGTGCGGAGCGCGACGCCCGTCAGCGGGCCGTCGCGAGCGCCAGGGCCAGCCGGCAGGCGTTGTGGAACGCCGGGATGTCGACCCACTCGTCGACCGTGTGGGCCTCGTTCTGGCCGGCGCCGAAGGTGACCGTCGGGATGCCGTGCAGGCAGAGGTAGTTGGCGTCGAGCCCGCCGTTCACCAGGCGCGGATTGGGCGTGAGGCCGATCACCTCCACCGCCCTGATGCCGCGCTGGACCACCGGCGACGCCGGATCAAGGGCGAAGGAATGGTACTTGCGCTGGCGCGAGAAGGCGACCCGGGCGGTCTTGCCCTCGCTGCTCACCAGCGTCTTCGCCGCCTTGTGGAAAGCCGCCTCGAAGGCGTCGGTGATGGCGTCGACGAAGGCCATGTCGTGGCTGCGGCTCTCGCCCTCGACGGAGCAGTAGTCGGTAACGACGTTGGTGGCATCGCCCGCGCCGCGGCCATTCTGGCCGCCCACCGTGCCGACATTGCTGGTACCGGCCTTGTCGCCCTTCACCACCTTGCCGAACCAGCCATTGGCCTGCGCATCGGCCAGCGCCATGGCAGCGACCATGCTGGCCGAGATGCCGCGCTCGGGCGCAACGCCGGCATGGGAGGCACGGCCGAAGATTTCCACCGACCAGCCGTCGCCACCGACCGCGCCGGTGACGACGTCGGCGGGACGCGAGCCGTCATAGTTGAAGCCCATGGACACCGCACCGAGCATGGCGAGGTCGATATAGCGCGCGCCCCACAGGCCGCTCTCCTCGCGCACGCAGAAGACGAGGACGAGCGGGGGATGGTCGAGGCCCTGCTTCGCCAGTTCGGCGGCCAGCGTCACCAGCACAGCGCAGCCGGTGCGGTTGTCGCCGCCGAGCGCGGTGTCGCCGCCGGAGACGATGCGGTCGCCGACGATGCGGGGCTTCGCGCCGGCACAGAGCGGCACCGTGTCGAGATGGGTCATGAACATGATTGGCGGCGCATTGCCGAGCGTGCCGCGACCGGGAATCTTGACGATCAGGTTGCCCGTCTCGGTCGGCACGGGAATGCGGCTATTGGCATCGTCATAGGCGATGGCCTCGGCGGGAACGCCAGCCTCGACGAGGGCGCGAGCCACGTCCTCGGCAATGGCCTTTTCCTGGCCGGTGACGCCCTCGATGGCGAGGAAGCGCATCAGGCGGTCGAGTGCGGAAGTCTGATCGTGGGACAACATGGTCATGCGACTCTTGGGTGCAAACGGTGGCTGCATCCTGCCCGGCTTTGCTCGGCCGTGCTGTGCGTCGTCGGCAAGGCCGGTCTGCGGGGCCGCCATAGCCGCGGTTGCAGCCAAACCGTCACGGGGTGTCAGGAGCGCCCGCCATCGACCGACAGGATCTGCCCGCTGATCCAGGCGGCCTGCTCGCTGGCGAGAAAGACCACGGCATGGGCGATGTCGGCCGCCGTGCCGAGGCGGCGGGTATGGATCGAATCGACCAAGCGCTTCTGTCCATCGGCGCCGTAGGCCTTCCACTGGCGCTCGGTGGCAGGATTGGATCGGACGAAGCCCGGCGCCACCGCGTTGCAGGTGATCCCCATCGGTCCGAGGTCCTGGCTGAGCTGTTTCGTCAGGCCGACGAGGGCGTGCTTGGCCGCGGTATAGGCCTGGATGCCGGTGAGGCTCGGCCTCAGGCCCGCGCCCGAGGCGATGTTGACGATACGGCCGAAGCCGGCCTTCGCCATCGGCGCCGACGCCGCCTGGGCGAGCCAGAAGGCGCCGTCGACATTGGCCTCGAACAGGACCTTCCAGTCGCGCTCCCCGACCTCCGCGATGGGTCCGCCGACCTGTCCGCGCACGCCGCCGGCGGCATTGACGACAATGTCGATACGGCCGTGGTCGGCGAGGATTTCCGATACGAGATCGTGGGCCGCCGCCCGATCCGAGACATCGAGCACGCGCGCCTCGAAGCCGTTGGTGGCTGCGAAGGCGCCGACGCCCTCCGCGTCGAGATCCGCGGCCACGATCATCGCCCCGGCGTCCTTCAGTTCCAGCGCGATGGCCTGGCCGATGCCCTGTGCGGCGCCGGTCACCAGGGCGAGACGGCCGGTCAGGTCGATGCGCATGTGTCGATCAGTTCCTGGAAGGTCTCGAAGGCCATGGGCTTTGCCCCGACCTCGATGGCGTGGATGAGCTCCACGAGCTTCACAATGGCGGGCGTGGCGATACCGACCTCCGCGCCGAGGGCGGCGATGACGCCGATCTGCGGATCCACCTCCGTCCGGCGCTTGCGCACGGCGAGGTCGCGCCAGATGCCGGAATGGGTCTTGGCCGTGTGACGGTTGAACTCGGCCAGTGCGGCAATCGACTGGCGTGCGCCCTCGGCTGGCGCTCCGGGGGCGAAGACCTCGGGATCGAAGCCGTTGAAGCCGATGGGCGTGACGCCGCGCGCCCTAGCCACCGCCATGACCTCGCGGCCAAGGTTCTCGAAAGCGACGGTCCGGCGCGGGTCGGCGAAGTTCTCCGACATGGAATCGTTCGTCAACGCCGTGGCGAAGAGCATGGCGCCATAGGCGAGCTTGCCCCAGAGATAGCCCCAGATGTTGTCGGTAAGCACCGCCTCCGACTCGAACAGCTTCAGGCGCTGGTGCATGGCCCGCGTCCGCTCGCGGATCGAACCGTCGATCTCGCCGACCACCACGGCGGCGCGATTGCCAAAGAGCACCTCGCCCGGTCCGTGCCAGTCGGCGCCGAAATTGACGAAGCATCCCATGGTGCGCGCATCGCCGACGGCTTTCGCAATGGTCAGCTCGTTGAGACCGTTCTGCGCCGAGAGCACATAGCCGTCGGACGCAAGGTGCGGCGCGAGCTGGGCCAGCGCGCCTTCCGTCGCCTGCGCCTTCACCGCGAGGACGATGATGTCGAAGGTGCCCGAGACCTCGTCGGGCGTCGCGGCGGGCACCACCTGGGTAAAGTCCTCGATCGGCCCCGAAATATGCAGGCCGCGCGTCCGGCAGGCCTCCACATGCTCGGCCACCTGATCCACCAGCAGGACGTCGAGGCCAGCCCGCGCCCAGTAGGCGCCGAGTGTGCCGCCGATGGCGCCGGCGCCCCATATCAGGATGGGCCTGTCGGTCATGACATCTGTTCCGGGGGTTGATCAGACACGGAGGCGTGGGGCGACGGTCAGGCCGCCGCCCCTGCGAGTTGCGTCAGCGCACCGGACGGATGTCCATGGCGAGCGTGTCCTCGTCGACGCGCGGCGACAGCGTGACCTTGGCCTTGTTCATCGCCCAGGCGGAGGAGACCGCGACGATCGGCAGGCGCTGCTTGTCGGCATCGACAAGAGCGTTCGCTTCCTCGAGCAGGCGGCGACGCTTGGCCTCGTCCATCTCGATGGCGGCGTCCTGCAGCAGCTTGTCCATGGCCGGGTTGTTGTAGCCAAGCACGTTGAAGGCCCCCATGCGGCGCTCGCGGTCGTTGGAATGGGCGAGCGACGACAGGGTGTAGTGTGCCTCGCCCGTCAGCGTGCCCCAGCCCGACATGGACACGGACAATTCGCCGCGTGTCCGCGCGGGGAAGAACACCGCGGCCGGCATGGCGTTCGGCTGGGTATCGATGCCGATGGCCGCCAACATCTGCGCGATGGCGGTGCCAACCTCGCGATCGCCCGGCAGGCGGTCACTGGTGAACGAGAACTGCATCTTGAAGCCGTTGGGATAGCCGGCGGCGGTCAGCAGGCGCTTGGCCTCGGCGGGGTCGTAGCGGCGCGGCGGCAGCGCCTTGTTGAAGCCGAAGATCGTCTCCGTGACCATCTGGTTCACCGGCGCGCCGAGGCCCTCCATGGCGACCTCGGCCAGGGCGTTGCGGTCGATGGCGAGGTCAATCGCCTGACGGACCCTCAGGTCGCGCAGGGGATTGGCCGGCAGCGCCGACCCGTCCTTGGCGGTGATATTGTTGGGGCGCTCGCGAACGTCCATCTCGAGATTGAAGACATAGACGGTCGGAACGGTCTGGACAGTCAGCCGGTTGTCGCGGCGCAGGGTCGCCACGTCTGACGCCGGCGCGCGGGTAATGAGGTCGAGCTGGCCGGCCCGAAGCTGCGCAACGCGGGCGGCATCGTTAGGGATCTCGCGGCGGACGTGGCGCTCCCACGGCTCCTTCGGACCCCAGTAGCCGTCGAAGCGGGCAAGGACGAGCTCACCGCGCGGCTGCCACGAGACATAGCGGTAGGGACCGGTGCCGATGGCGGCGCGGCCGGAGTTGAAGGCCTCGTTGGCGCTCTCGCGGGTCAGGCCGGCGGCGGCCTTCGACGAGACGATGAACAGGCGGATGAAGTCGTTCGGCAGGTTCGGCGCTGGACCGTCGGTGACGATATGGATCGTGTGGGGGTCGATGATCTTCGTTTCCTTCACCCGGCGCACATAGATCGTCGTCGGGTTCGGACCGGCCACCATCGGAATGCGCTCGATGGAGAACTTCACGTCCTCGGCGGTGAAGTCGGAGCCGTCGTGGAATTTCACGCCGCGGCGCAGCTTGAACTCCCAGGTGGTGGCGTCGATGGCGCGCCAGCTTTCGGCAAGGCGCGGCTCCAGTTCGAGCCCACGTCCCGACCACACCAGCGTGTCGAAGACGTGCTTCAGGGCTTCCGCGTGGGTGCCTGTCGCGGTGAAATGGGGGTCGATGGATTCAGGGCCACCACGGACGCCGATCGTCAGTGTCTGCGCACCGGCCGACGTGACGGGAGCGGCACCGAGGGCCGCGACGCCGAGGAGACCGAGCATGAGGGAACGTCTGAGAATTCGCATGGGATCCTCCTGAACAGGGCGGCCGGCCGCCCTTCGTGCTGGCGCCGACACTGCCTATTCAAATGGCGTGCATAGCGCCTAGTCAATCCCTTGTGGAACTATCTCGCGCCGATATAGTGGGTCCCCGGTGAAAGGAAGTTCGATTTGGAACTGCTTGAACGATCGCAGGACATCGCCGAACCGGAAGTCGCGGGCAGCCAGAGGCGCCTCGACGCCTTCACCCATGCGCGCCTGTGGAAGAACCCCTGCGGCTTTGCCGCCCGCTTCAACTACCTGGCGCTGCGCTACAACCAGCCGCTCTACGGCTGGGTGGAGGAGCGCTTCGGCCTCGCCCGCATCGAGTTCGTGGTGATCTACAGCCTCGGCCTGATGGACGGCGTCACCGCCTCCGAGATCGCCTCCTCGACGGCCTTCCCGAAGAACTCGCTCAGCCGCGCCGTCAACCGTCTCGTGAAGCTCGGTCTCGTCAGGCGCGGAACGGACGCGGCGGACAGGCGGGCGCAGCCCTTGTCCCTGACCCCCGCCGGTCGGACCCTGCTGGACGAGGCCATGCCACGCTTCGTGGCGCTGGAGGAGGATATGCTGCAGCCGCTGTCGCTGATCGAGCGGGAACAGCTCTCGACGCTGATGGCGAAGGTCGTGCTCGGCATGTTCCACGCCGACGATATCCAGGACTGAGGAAGGCTCGCCATGCGCATCGCCGAGATGAACTGGATGCAGGTCGAGGCCCATGTGAAGGGTGACGACCGCGCGGTGCTTCCCGTCGGATCGACCGAGCAGCACGCGGGCCTCAGCCTCTGCGTCGATGCGATCCTCGCGGAGAAGGTGGCGGTCGACGCCTGCGCGCCGATCGCCGTGCCGGTGTTTCCGGTGGTGAACTACGGCCTGACGCCGAGCTTCGTCGACTATCCCGGCACGGTGACGCTGCGCCTCTCGACACTCTGTGCCGTCGTCACCGACATTCTCGACGGCATGGCGCGCTCCGGCTTTCGCCGCATCACCATCGTCAACGGCCACGGCGGCAACTCGCCCGTTCACGGCGCGGTGCTGGAATGGCTCGACCACAATCGCGGCAGCCAGGTGAAGTGGCACAACTGGTGGAACGCGCCGAAGACCTCCGCGACGGTGCAGGCCATCGATCCCGTCGCCTCGCACGCCTCATGGATGGAGAACTTCCCCTGGACGCGCCTGCCCAATGTCGGGGCGCCCGCGCACCAGAAGCCGATGCTCGATCTCGCCCGCTTCCAGCAGCTCGACCCCGGCGCCAAGAAGGCACTGCTCGGCGACGGCAATTATGGCGGGCTCTATCAGCGCCCTGACGAGGAGATGCAGGCCATCTGGGACGTTGCTGTGGCAGAAACGCGGGCCGTGATCGCCGACGGATGGGCCTGACGCCCCATGCTCGGCTATGTCATCCAGCGGCTGATGCAGGCCTTCGTCGTGATGCTGGTCATCTCGCTGCTGGTGTTCTGCGGCGTCTATGCCGTCGGCAATCCGATCGACGTGCTGCTCTCGCCGGACGCGACGCAGCAGATCCGTGAGGAGGCCATCCGCACCTATGGCCTCGATCAGCCCCTGTGGAAGCAGTATCTCGATTTTCTCGGCCGCCTCCTGCAGGGCGATTTCGGCCGGTCCTTCGTCTTCGGAACGCCGGTCCTGCCGCTGATCCTGTCGCGCCTGCCGGCGACGCTGGAACTGACCCTGGTGGCTGTCGTCGGCGCGACGATGATCGGCGTCCCGCTCGGCATGTATGCGGGCTACCGGCCGCACAGCCTCGTCTCCCGCGCCATCATGGGCGTCTCGATCCTCGGTTTCTCGGTGCCGACCTTCTGGATCGGCCTCGTCCTCATCTTCATCTTCGCCGTCCAGCTCGGCGTGCTGCCGGCGGGCAATCGCGGTGACACGCGCGAGCTCTTCGGCGTCGAATGGAGCGTTCTGACGCCGAGCGGCTGGCAGCACCTGTTCCTGCCGGCCCTGAACCTCGCCCTGTTCAAGTTCGCCATGATGGTACGGCTCGCCCGCGCCGGCACCCGCGAGCTCATGCTCACCGACACGGTCAAGTTCGCCCGCGCCGCCGGCGAGAGCGAATGGACGATCCTCAGCCGCCACGTGCTGCGGCTCATCGCCATCCCCATCGTCACCGTCTTCGGGCTGGAATTCGGCTCGACGCTCGCCTTCGCGGTGGTGACGGAGACGATCTTCTCCTGGCCGGGGGTCGGCAAGCTCATCATCGATTCCATCAACACGCTCGACCGGCCGGTGATGGTCGCCTACCTCATGCTCGTCGCCTTCTTCTTCATCGTCATCAACCTCCTGATCGACATCGCCTATGTGGCGCTCGACCCGCGCCTCAGGCTCCGGAGGGCGTCATGAGCGACAGCCCGCTGGCCCGCTTCTGGGACGAGTTCCGCGCCAACCGCGTCGCGGTCGTGGCGCTGGCCATCGTCGTGACCATCATCGTGCTGTCGGTGATCGCGCCGTGGATCACGCCGCAGAACCCCTATGACATGGCAACGCTGCGCCTCGTCGATGCGCGCCGGCCGCCGGGCTTCGTCAGCCCGGGCACCGGCATCACCCACTGGCTCGGCACCGACGGTCAGGGTCGGGACGTCCTCTCGGCCATCCTCTACGGCCTCAGGGTCTCCATCGAGATCGGGCTTGCCGCCGGCATCATCGCTTTCTCGCTGGGGGCGACCCTCGGCACTTTCGCGGCCTATTTCGGCGGCAAGATCGAGGCGCTGATCATGCGCTTCATCGACCTGCAGCTCTCCTTCCCCGCCATCCTGCTGGCGCTGGTGCTCGCCGCCGTGCTCGGCCAGGGCAAGTGGCAGCTCATCGCCGCCCTCGTCACCGCCCAATACGCCTATTTCGCCCGCACCGCCCATGGCGCGGCCTCTGCCGAGCGGTCGAAGGAGTATGTGGAAGCGGCGCTCTCCACCCCCCTGAAGCCGCGCACGGTCGTCTTCCGCCACATCCTCCCGAACTGCCTGCCGCCGCTGATCGTCGTGGCCACCGTGCAGGTCGCCAATTCGATCGCGCTGGAGGCGACGCTGTCCTTCCTCGGCCTCGGCCTGCCGGTGAGCGAACCATCCCTCGGCATGCTCATCGCCAACGGCTTCCAGTACCTTCTCTCCGGCCGCTACTGGATCTCCATCTATCCGGGCATCGCGCTGATCATCCTGATCGCTTCCATCAATCTCGTGGGCGACCAGGTGCGCGACCAGTTGAACCCGAGGCTCCGGCGATGAGCGAACCCCTTCTCGTCGTCGAGGGTCTGACCACCGAATTCCCGACCCGGGCGGGCATCGTCCGGGCCATCCGGGAGGTCTCGTTCCATGTCGATGCCGGCGAGATCGTCGGGCTGGTGGGTGAATCCGGCTCGGGCAAGAGCGTCACGGGCTTTTCCATCCTCGGGCTCATCGATCCGCCGGGACGCATCGCCGGAGGATCGGTGAGGCTCGCCGGGCGCGAACTGGTTGGCCTGCCGTCCAGAGAGCTCCGCGCCGTCCGCGGACGCGAGATCGCCATGGTGTTCCAGGACCCGGCCGCGACCCTCAACCCGGTGCTCCGGATCGGCGACCAGATGGCGCTGGCCATCCACGCCCATGAGCGGGTCAGCGAGGCGGCGGCCCGCGCGCGCGTCGCCGAAGCCCTGACCCTCGTCGGCATTCCTGATGCCGCGCGCCGCCTCGACGCCTATCCGCACCAGTTTTCCGGCGGCATGCGCCAGCGCGTCGCCATCGCCACGGCGCTTCTCAACCGGCCGAAGCTCATCATCTGCGACGAGCCGACCACAGCGCTCGACGTCTCCGTGCAGGCGCAGATCCTCACGGAGATGCGCTCGCTCGCGCGCGACATGGGGACGGCGATGATCTGGATCAGCCACGACCTCGCCACCGTGTCCTCGCTCGCCTCCCGCATTCTCGTCATGTATGCGGGCCGCGTGATCGAGGAGGGGCCGATCCGCAAGGTTCTGTCCTCGCCCCGCCACCCCTATGCGCGCGGGCTGCTCGACTCCCTTCCTGCCAAGGCCGTCGCCGGCCAGGACCTGGTGCAGATCCCCGGCGCACCGCCCTCCATGGTCGCGTTGCCGCCCGGTTGCGCCTTTGCTCCGCGCTGCCCGCGCGCCGATGCGGCCTGCGACGTGGAACCGGCGCTTTCCGGTGCGGTGGCGCGACGCTGGCGCTGCCACCATCCCCACGAGGAGGTGGCGGCATGAGCGAGGTTCTCGTTCGAGTCGACAACGTCTCCCGCAGGTTCACGCCCAGCGTCACGCTTGGCGAGCGCATCGCCGCGCTGCTCGGCGCGCCGGTCGAGACCCGCACGGTCCACGCGGTGGACCGCGTCTCGCTCGACATCGTCGAAGGCGAAGTGCTGGGCCTGGTCGGCGAGTCCGGCTGCGGAAAATCCACCCTCGGACGCGTCATCGCCGGCATTCATGCCCCCAGCGAGGGCGAGGCCTATGTCCATGGCGAGCCGGTCATGGGCGGCGCGCGCAAGCGCGTGAAGACCACGACGCGCGTGCAGATGATCTTTCAGGACCCGTTCGGTTCTCTCGATCCGCGCGTCCGGATCGGCGAGACCATCGCCGAGGGTCCGGTGGCCCACCGGTTCGTTGCCCGTGGCGACGCCAAGGCGGAGGTTGCGCGCTGGCTCACCGCCGTCGGCCTGCCGGCGGACGCCGCGGACCGCTTCCCGCACCAGTTCTCCGGTGGCCAGCGCCAGCGCATTGCCATCGCGCGCGCCCTCGCCATGCGGCCCGACATCCTCGTCTGCGACGAGCCCGTCGCCTCGCTCGACGTGTCGATCCAGGCGCAGATCATCAACCTGTTCCTGAAGCTCCGGCGCGAACTGAAGCTCACCATGCTGTTCATCAGCCATGACCTCGGCGTCGTCCGCCACATCTGCGACCGCGTCGCCATCATGTATCTCGGGCGCATCGTCGAGATTGGCCGGACCGACGACATCTACGAGCGCCCGGCGCATCACTATACCCGCGCCCTGCTGGACAGCGTTCCGAAACTCGTTACCGACGGCGACGAGTTCGTGACCTTCCGGCCGATCCAGGGCGAACTACCCTCGCCGCTCTCGCCGCCTCCGGGCTGTCATTTCCATTTGCGCTGCCCGGCCGCGACCGAACGGTGCCGGAGCGAGGCGCCGGACCTGCGCGACATCGGGGCCGGACAGCGCGCTGCCTGCCATCATCCGCTGACCAGCGACACAGGAGAGGACCGCCATGGAACCGTGGGAATGGCCTGAGAGCGAGTGGCGCGAGCGGGTGAACCATGCGCGTGCCGGCAAGTCGCTGAAGCCTGCCAGCTGGCCGGGCGGCGCGCGCTGCGCGGTCGCCCTCTCCTTCGATTCCGATCATGAGACCAACGAGTTGCGCGACGGGGGCGTCTCCATCGGCCGCATGTCCTGGGGCCAGTACGGCGTGCGCAAGGGCATCCCCCGCATCCTGTCGATCCTGGCGCGGGAATCGGTGCCCGCCACCTTCTTCGTGCCCGCAGTCGCCGCCCTGCTCCACCCCGAGGAGCAGCGCCGCGTCATCGCCGAGGGCCACGAGATCGGCCTGCACGGCTGGATCCACGAGCTGAATTCCGTGCTGCCGGAGGCGGTGGAGCGCGACCTGCATTTCCGCGCCGCCGACCAGCTCGAGACAATCACCGGCGTCAGGGCTGTCGGCATGCGCACGCCCTCATGGGACTTCTCGCGATCGACGCTGAAGATCCAGCGCGAGCTCGGCCTGATCTACGATTCCTCGCTGATGGCCGACGATGATCCCTACGAGCTGGAGGAAGACGGCGTGCCGACCGGCATCGTCGAGCTGCCAGTCGAGTGGATCCGCGACGATGCCCCCTACTTCAACATGGACCGGTTCAAGGGCCTGCGCCCCCACACGCCGCCGCCCGCCGTGCTGGACATCTTCATCCGCGAGTTCGACCGCGCCCACGAGGAGGCCGGCCTGTTCCTCCTCACCATGCATCCGCACGTGATCGGATACCGTTCGCGCATCTTCATCGTGGAGGAACTCATCCGTCACATGAAGGCGAAAGGCGGCTGCTGGTTCGCGACCCACGCCGACATCGCGCGGCATTGCGCCAAGGGGCTCTAGAACATTCCGTCTCTCAGTAAGGTGACGCATGTCGAAGCAGAAGGCGGTCGCCGGGAAGGCCACCCGATGAGCCTTCACACGCGGCGAGCGGGGGCATGGGAAGGCCGCTTCAGGACCGCGGCGCCGCCACTCAGGACCTGAACGGCCTGATCGGCAAGGCCGTGGGCGGGACAACGACGGCTTCGCGATCCGCGCCTGCCGTCAGGAGGGCGCGGAAGGCGCGCATGTCCTCCGCGCCTCGCATCGCGGCTGCGGCGATGGTCTCGAACAGGAGGGCCAGTTCCTCGAAGACCCCGCGATCGGTGTCCTCCACCCGGATCTCGTCGAGTTCCTTCAGCAGGTCGAGCAGGGCGGCCACCTGCTCGCACTGGGCGCGCGCATCGGCGATCAGCTCACGCATGCCGCGACGCTGTTCCAGAGCCTCGAAGCGCCTGAGCGCATCGTCCAGCTTGTCGCGGCAGGCGCAGTCGAGGTCCACCGTCCCGAGGACGGCTCTCACCCTGGCGAGAAGTTCGATGCCCGACGTTTCGCCCATCAGCCGTCCCGACATTTGCCAACCGGTGGCCGGACGACGACCCCGATACTGGCCACTCTGCCTCGGCTGCTCCGTTTCAGATTTGACGTTAATCAATTTTGCGCGTGCTCTGGCGCGTCAATGTTCATCGCCCGGCCCGGGCGAGACGACGACGCCCGAGAGGTTCCCCATGGCCACGACGATGGAGCAGTTGCGTGCCTGGCGTGGGCCCGCCTTCTTCAGCTACGGGTTCCGGCCCTTCTTCTTCTCCGGAGCGGTTCTGGCGGCGCTGCTGATCGCGTTCTGGGTGCCCTGGTTCCTCGCTCTCATCGCGGTTCCCAGCGCCTTCCCGCCCCTCGCCTGGCACAGTCACGAACTGCTCTTCGGCTATGTCCCCGCCATCGTCGCGGGGTTTCTGCTGACGGCGGTGCCGAACTGGACCGGACGTTTGCCGGTGGTCGGCAGGCCGCTGATGCTGCTGTTCGCCCTGTGGCTCGCGGCGCGGGTGGCGATGACGGTGTCGGCCCTGCTCGATCCTCTCGTGCTCGCGCTCCTGGTGCTCGCCTTTCCCGTCGCGCTGGCCGGGATGATCGCGCGGGAGATCGTCGCCGGCAGCAACTGGCGCAATCTGAAGGTGCTGATCGGCGTCGCCCTGCTCGGCGTCGCCCAGGCGCTGTTCCACTACGAGATCTGGCGCTTCGGCCGTCCGGTTGTCGCTGACCGCCTGGCGATCGGCGCCATCGTGATGCTCATCATGATCGTCGGGGGCAGGATTATCCCCAGTTTCACCACCAACTGGCTGAAGCGGGAAAATCCCGGCCGTCAGCCCGCCACCTTCGGCCGGTTCGATCTCGTCGCGATGATCGTCGCGGGAACAGCCCTCGCGGCATGGGTCGTGGTCCCGCTCGCGCCGGTGCTTGAGACGCCCGCGGGCCTGCTGCTCGTCGCGACCGGCGTATTGAAGGCCGTGCGGCTGGTGCGCTGGGCCGGCGAGCGGACGCTGGCCGAGCCGCTCGTCACCGTGCTGCACGTCGCCTTCGCCTTCGTGCCCGCAGGCTTCCTGCTGTCGGGATGGGCGCTGCTGGCGGACAGCGTCGCCGCGCGATCGGCAGGGATCCACGCCTGGACGACGGGCGCCGTCGGCATGATGACCCTCGCCGTCATGACCCGCGCCACCCGCGGCCATTCCGGCCGGCCTCTGACGGCGCCGCCGTCGACCGTCCTCATCTATGTGGCGGTCTTTCTCGCGGCGCTGCTGCGCATCGTCGCCGCCTTCCTGCCCGACCATTCCGTGGCCCTCATCGCCGCAGCGGGTCTCGCCTGGGTGCTGGCCTTCGGGGGTTTTGCCGTCGCCTACGGCGCGATGCTCGTCGGCCCGCGCGGATAGCACGGCGACCTGCGAGAGCAATCGTTGCCGACCGCGGCAACCCGTCGAAGGAACCGTCCGCAGACTTCGTGGTTGTCCTGCCGCTCGGCCACGGAACGGGAGGCGCAGCCATGAAGGACTATCTGCGCTGGCTCGCGTCCGAAGCCGAGCCCGAACCGCCCGGACAAGACCTCCCCGACATCTTCGACCTGGGCGACCACGACCCGATCCAGCGCTATGCGACGCTCGGGATATTTCTCATTCTCGCGACAGCGGCCCTGTCGATCGCCCGACCCATCGCCCTGCCCGTGACGGCCGGCATGGTGCTCGGGATCGTCCTCGGACCCGTCACCGATCGCCTCGTACGACGCGGGCTCCCCGCGCCGCTCGCCGCCGCGCTCGTCGTCGTCACGATGGCGAGCGCCCTGATCGGGATCATCGTCGTGCTGGCGGCGCCGCTCGCCATGGGCATCGACCAGCTGCCGTCCATCATCGCGACGCTCCGGTCCAAGCTGGACGGCCTGCTCGATCTCGCCGACGCGGTTCGCGGGTCACAGCCGGGCACATCGGCACCTGCCGCGCAGGCGGCGGCGACCGCCGATCCGCTGGCGCCGCTCGTCACCATCGCAGCCACATCCACCAGCGCCGCCGGCGGGATGCTGATCTTCGTCGCCAGTGTCTATTTCTACCTCGCCGGCCGGCGCAGGCTGAAGGCGAGCCTCCTGCGAATGTGCCTCGGCCGCGATGTCAGGCAGATGGCCGATACGTTCCTTCAGGAACTCGAGGCCCGCATCGCCGCCTATTTCGGCGTGGTCACTGTGATCAACCTGCTCGTCGGCCTGTTCGTCACGGGGCTCGCCTGGGCCGCGGGCCTCCCCTACCCGCCGTTCTGGGGCGCGCTCGCCTTCATCCTCAACTTCGTGCCGTTCGTCGGCCCCGCCATCGCCACGGCGCTGATTTTCGGCGCAGGCCTCGTCTCGGATGCGAGCCTTGCCCAGGCTGTCTGGCCCGCCGCCGTCTACCTCGCCCTGAATGTCGTGGAGGGCAACATCGTCCCCCCCAGCCTCATCGGCCGACGCCTCACCACATCGCCCTTCATGGTGTTCCTGTCCTTCGCATTCTGGCTCTGGCTGTGGGGTCCGGTGGGGGCGATTCTCTCGACACCTCTCCTGCTGATCGCGATCGTGATGGGGGAGGTCATGTCGAGCTACCGGGCCTTGCGCGCGCCCGAGACGGACGCACCCGAACACCCGCCGCAGCCGTCTCTCAGACCGGCGGCCTGAACCCCGTTGGAGCCGCCCCGGCGGGAACAATCGGGACGGGCTGGCGTTGCCATCCCGCCACGTCCATCGACACAGGAGATCATCATGGCCGCCCAGACCGAGACCACCCGTGATGCGCGTTCCGCCGCCGGTAACGGCAGCAACGAAACGGTTCTTCCGACCAAGGAGCAGATCGTGTCCGGCTTCAAATCGGCCGGCATCGACACCGAGGTGATGGCGGATACCGCCAAGGAAAAAGCTAGCGAACTGCAGGAACTGGTCGCCGCCGAAATCCGCCGCAAGCCGTATCACGCGCTGGCGATCGCGGCGACGGTCGGCTTCATCTTCGGCCTGACGCGCTGAGCCGACGCGCTTCCACGACTGCCGCCACGGAGCCTGCCTGAATGTTTGCCGCCGCGACCATCTATGCCCGCAACGTCTTTTCCGCCTGGACCGTGCAGGTGACGCTTTATGCGGTTGCGGCGCTTCTGGGCCTCATCGGCCTGCTGTTCTGCGTGGTCGCCGGTCACGTGGTCCTGTCGCGGTGGTATGACCCGGAAATCGCCGCGCTGATGATCGGCGGCGCGTTCCTCGGCCTCGCCGGCATCGTCCTGCTCGTCGCAAGGATGAGGGCGCGCCGACCGGCCCCTGGCAATGAACTCGCCAAGATCGCTCTCGCCTCCTCTGCCGCCAGCATGACCGTACGCACCCTGACCTCGGTCCGGGCCGGCCGGATCGGCACGTCGCTCGCCACCGGTGGTATCGGACTGGTGGGCGCGCTGCTCATGCTGGCCGGACGCGCCGTGGCGCGCGGAACCCGATCGGTGGCCAGGGCGGCGAGCGCCGTCGAGAACAAGGCGGAACTCTCGACCGGCGAGGCCGCGGGCGCCCTGGCCTCGGCCGTCGGGCGAACCGCGCGTCAGGCAGCGAGCGACGCCCGCTCGACTTGGGACGACTACCAGCCCGGGTTGCGCAGCCGTGCGGACAGCATCCGGCGCGAGGTGCCGCGTCTCGTCGAGTCGGCCCTGCCGGCCCTCACCAGTATGCTCCAGCCCGAGCCGCGTCGCTGGTGGGCCCCGTGGCGGCGGCGCCCTGCATCGCTGCTGGAACGCCTGGGGCATGCGTTCGAGGGACGCGAGGGTCTAGCCGTAACCGTCGCAGGAGCGGTGGCGTTGGCCGTCATCGCGTCATGGATGTCGGGCGAGAAGGACAGCTGACCGGCGTCATCCGGGCCATTCGACCACGGGTCTCTGAACTATCGACGGCCTGGCGCGTTGTGTCTGCAGTCGTTGAAAAGGAACCCCACGATGAAAACCCGTCTTGCCGTCACAGCGCTGATCTTCATGGTCGTCCAGGGCGTCCTGTTCGGCGTCGGCGCTCTTCTCGTGCTCGCCACCCCGATGCGGGCGGAGATGGAAACCCTCCTGCCCTACGCAATCGTCGTGAGCTTCATGCTCGCTGCGCCCCTCGCCTGGATCATCGCGCCGCGCATGATGCAGCGCTACTTGCAGCGCCGTCCCGTCTGGGGCGTCGAGCGTCCGGGCCAATGACCGCCAGCGTCGAGTTCGCGCCGGGGCCGTTCAGCCGGCAAGCAGCCGGCCGTAGCCCGCAATGGGCACCCTGACCCCTGCGACATCCAGCGCCCGCCAGAGGCTGGCCTGGTTCGCCGCGACGACAGGCCGGCCGAGCCTTGCCTCGAGCGCCTCGATGATCGCCGTGCAGCGGAAGCCGGTGCCGGCCAGCAGAACGCTGTCCGCTTCCGGCGGGCACTCGCGGCAGACCTGCTCGAGCAGCAGGTCCGTCTCCTGCGCCGTCGCCATGCCGCGCTCATAGAGATGCTGCGGGGCGATATCCCGCCAGGGCGGCGGCGGGACGTAGCGCGACGCCGCCGGAATGGTGATGCCGAAGGCGGCATAGTAGCTCACGGCGCTCTCGATCAGCCTGTCGTTCATCCAGGCCGGCATCATCAGAAACGGCCGCGAGACGCCGAGGCGGGCGAGCGCGAGCCGCGTGTCGAGCCCGTTGGTCGTGGCCGTCGTTTCCGGCGCAAGCTGATCCGCCATGGCGCCGATGACGGCCTCGTCCCAGTCCGGACCGCCGACGAAGCTGCTGGAGGAATGGGCGAGGACCACCACATCGGGCGCGATCGCGTTGAACGCCTGACAGCCGCGGACCATGTCCGGCGCAAGCTCGACCCCGCTGCGGTCGTCCCGCCAGATGGCCCAGGGCGCCGGGGCCGCGACCCGTGCGGCGTGCATCGACACGCCCGGTGGGCACATCGCCCACCATTCAGCCTCCGGCACGACCTCGCGCGAGACGATGAAAAGGCCGATGCGGGCAAGGCTGCCCCAGTTGTCAGGCTGCGTCACGCGAACCTCTGCGTCATGGATGAATTGTGCCGGGGGCTACCCGGATACAGCTTTTCAACCCGCACCACCACCGGTGACGGACGCGTCATCTCTACGTTGGCGTCAGCCGAGTTCCCCGCGCATGAAGTCGAGGAAGCGCGGATCGTCGGCATAGGCGACATTGACGCGGATCGCCGGCCGGTAACCGACCCTGTCCAGCGTGAAGATCGAACTCGGCGCCATGAAGATGCCGGCCGACGCCGCGCGGCGGGTCAGCTCCATGTCGTCGAAACCGTCCGGCAGGGGACACCAGAGATAGTAACCCCCCGATGGCGGGCTGAACCCGGTCAGCCCCAATCGTCCGAGATTGTCGGAGGCCGCTTCGCTCGCGCGCGCCACGCGATCCCTCAGCCGCCGGAGATGGTGGCGGTAGTGCCCCTCGGCCATGAGGTCGTGGATCAGCCGCTCGACGTAGCCGGAACTGTTGACCACGGTCAGCATCTTCACGTCGGTGAGTGAGCGGATGATGTCGCGGTGCCCGGCGATGTAGCCGGCGCGCAGGCTGGCCGAGAGCGTCTTGGAGAAGGTGCCGACATAGAGCACCCGGTCGAGATGATCGAGGGCGGCGAGGCGCGGCGTCATCGGCGGCAGGATGTCGGCGAAAGGATCGTCCTCCACCACCATCATGCCGTGCCGCTCGGCGGCCTGCAGCAGGCGGTGGAGGCTTGCGAGCCCCATGGACGTGCCGGTCGGGTTGTGGGCCAGTGCCTGGGTGAAGAAGAGCTTCGGCCGGTGCTGGACCGCCTTGGCCTCGAAATCGTCGAGGTCCGGCCCCTCGGCCGTCCGGAGGATCGGCACCAGGGTCGCGCCCATCAGGCGCAGCTTGCCGAAAAGGGGATAGTAGCCGGGACTGTCGACGAAGACCGCGTCCCCCGGCTCGAGGAAGTGGCGGACGATGAGGTCGAGCCCATGATTGGCACCGAAAGTCATGAGCACTTCCGCCGAGGTCGCCGGGATCGAGCGCTCGATGAGCAGATGGGCGATGCGTTCGCGCAGCGGCGCAAACCCCTGCGGCGCGCCGTAACCGTGTTCCATCTCGCCGCCGCCAAGGCCGCTGCGCGGTCGCAGGAACCGGCGCAGTTCCGACCCCTCCATCCAGCTCGGCGGCGGCCGGCCGTCGCCGACGCGGACGGCATGGTGCTGGTCGAGCTGTTCGCGCAGCAGCGAGAGATGGTCGATGGCGGCGGCGACATGGGCCGGCCGCACTTCGACGCCGCGCCGGCGCGGCACCGCCACGTAGAAGCCGGAGCCGGCCCGCGGCTCCAGCGCCCCGGAGGCGACCAGCCGGTCGTAGGCCTCCACGACGGTGTTCTTGGACACGCCATATTCCTGCGCGGCGGCGCGCACGGAGGCGATCCGCCGGCCGGGCGGCAGGTGTCCCTGCTCGATCAGCTTGAGAATGATCGCGGCGATCTGTTCCGAACGTGTCGTGCGCATCGCAAATCGTACCAGTCGAATGAATGGCACAGTTTGGCGGACGATACGCCGAACTGTACCTTGTGGGATGGCGCAGACTGGCCAAACTCACATGAAAATCAAGCGTGGCCCGACAGCGCGGCCACCATGTGAGGAAACTGCCGATGACTGCCGACACGTCGCGTCGCAACGCCGTCAATTCGCGTCTTGCGAACTACCGCAACCTCGAGCCGACCGAGCGGATCGCCATGCTCTCCGGCGCGGTGGGTCTCACCGAGGCCGAGCAGGCGCTGCTGTCGTCGCCCGGCGCCCTACCGCTGACCCGCGCCAACGGCATGATCGAGAACGTCGTCGGTACATTTGAGCTGCCCTTCGGCGTTGCCACCAATTTCCAGATCAACGGCCGCGACTATCTCGTGCCGATGGCGGTGGAGGAACCCTCCGTCGTCGCCGCCGCCTCCTACATGGCGCGCATCGCCCGCGGCTGCGGCGGCTTCGAGACCTCGTCGACCCTGCCGATCATGCGCGCGCAGGTGCAGATCGTCGGCCTGACCGATCCCTACGGCGCGCGGCTGCGGCTGCTCGGCGCGCGCGACGAGATCGTCGCGGCGGCAAACGCCAAGGACAAGGTACTCATCTCGCTCGGCGGCGGCTGCCGCGACATCGAGGTCCACGTCTTTCCGAACACCCCGCGCGGCGCCATCGTCGTCATGCACCTGCTGGTCGATGTGCGCGACGCCATGGGCGCCAACACCGTCAACACCATGGCGGAGACGGTCGCCCCCATCGCCGAGCGGGTGACCGGCGGGACGGTGCGCCTGCGCATCCTCTCCAACCTCGCCGACCTGCGCATCGCCCGCGCCCGCGTCAGCCTCACGCCAGAGGCGCTCGAAACGGCCGAATTCTCCGGCCAGCGTATGATCGACGGCATCCTCGACGCCTACACCTTCGCGGCGGTCGACCCCTACCGCGCGACGACCCACAACAAGGGCATCATGAACGGCATCGACCCGGTCGTCGTCGCCACCGGCAACGACTGGCGCGCCATCGAAGCGGGCGCCCATGCCTATGCGGCGCGGTCCGGGCGCTACACCTCGCTCTCGACGTGGGAACTCTCCACCGACGGCCGCCTCGTCGGCACGCTGGAAATGCCGATGGCGCTCGGCCTCGTCGGCGGCGCGACCAAGACCCATCCGCTCGCCCAGCTCTCGCTCAAGATTCTCGGCGTCCAGTCGGCCCAGGAACTGGCCGAGGTGACGGTGGCGGTCGGACTCGCCCAGAACATGGCGGCGCTGAGGGCGCTGGCCACCGAAGGCATCCAGCGCGGCCACATGGCGCTGCACGCCCGCAACATCGCCATCGTGGCGGGGGCCACCGGTGCGGAGATCGAGACAGTGGCGGCGGAACTCGCCGCCGCCCACGACGTGCGGACCGACCGCGCGAAGGAGATTCTGGCGCGGCTCCGTCAGGGCTGACCAGCGCATGCGGGGCGTGCCTCGGCGCACGCATCCGTCCAAAACGACAACAATCCTGGAGGAAGACATGACACTCGATCGACGCATCGTACTCAAGGGCGCGGCCGTCGCCGCCGCCGCCACCGGCCTCGCCGCTCCCGCCCTGGCGCAGAGCCAGGTGAAGTGGCGCATGCAGGCGCTGTGGGACCCGGGCACGACCCCGCAGAAGTTCGAGGAGCGCTTCGTCAAGCGCGTCGGCGAGCTGACCGGCGGCAAGTTCACCATCGACCTCTTCGCCGGCGGCCAGATCGTCCCGGCAGCGCAGGCCTTCGACGCGGTCCGCGGCGGCGCCTTCGAGATGATGAAGACCTTCGACGGCTACGAGGCCGGCAAGATCCCGGCCTTCGCCTTCACCTCGACCATCCCCTTCGGCTTCCCCGAGTCCGACCAGTACGAGGCCTGGTTCTACGAGATGGGCGGACTGGAGATGGCCCGCGAGGCCTATGCGCCCGCCGGCCTCGTCTATATCGCGCCGACCATCTACGGCCAGGAGCCGATCCATTCGAAGGTGGCGATCACCAAGATCGCCGATCTCGCCGGCAAGAAGGGCCGCTTCGTCGGCCTCGCCTCCGCCGTCATGGCCGCCTTCGGCGTCTCGGTCTCGCCGCTGCCGACGGGCGAGGTCTATTCGGCGCTCGACAAGGGCGTCATCGACATCGCCGACCGCGGTGACCTGACCGCGAACTTCGAGGCGGGCCTCGCCGAGGTCGCCAAGCACGTCGTGCTGCCGGGTGTCCACCAGCCGACCACGGCGACGAGCTATGTCGCCAACCGGCGCGCCCACGACGCCCTGCCGGCCGAGTTCAAGGCGGCGCTGACGGTGGCGGCGCGCGAGATCTCGACCAGCCTGCGCCAGCACATCCTCGTGCAGGACGTTCTTGTGCTCGACAAGTACAAGGCCAAGGGCTGCACCATCCACACGCTGGACGGCGCCGACATCCTCGCCAATCGCCCCAAGGCTGTCGCGGCCTGGCAGGCGGCGACCAAGGACAACGCGCTGGCGAAGAAGATCCTGACGAGCCAGATCGACTTCATGAAGAAGCTCGGCGTCCTCGCCTGACGCACACATGGCGGCCGGGCGCCCCGCGTCCGGCTGCCCTCCCCAGCGCGTAGTCCCGAGGAGCAGGACGTGCCGCCGATCATCAGCGCCTTCACGCGCGCCGTCACCGCGCTGAACCGGGCGGCGTTCCACCTCGCCGCGCTCTCCATCTACGCCATCGTGCCGGTGATGCTGATCGACGTGGCCATGCGCTATGTCTTCAACAAGCCGACGGTCTGGGCGATGGAGCTCGCGGTCCTGATCTTCGGCCCCTATTTCCTGCTCGCCGGCCCCTATGTCCTGCACCTCAAGGGGCACGTGGCCATGGACATCGTCCGCCAGCGCCTGTCGCCGGCCGCCGGCCGGCTGGTGGACCTCGTCAACATGCCGATCATCATCGTCTTTGCCGGCATCCTGCTCTGGTACTCGCTGCCGCTGGCGATCGACTCGTGGAACTACGGCGAGACGTCCTTCTCCGCCTGGAACCCGCCGATCTGGTGGGCCAAGGCAGCGGTGCCGCTGGCTCTCGCCCTCATGCTCGCCCAGGCGATGGCCGAATTCCTCCGGTTGCTGTTCCGCGACCCCAGCCTTGAAGCGGTCGCGTCATGACGCCGGCCCTCTCCTCCACCGCCATCCTCGTCATCATGTTCGGCGGGCTGACGCTGTTCATGATGACGGGCCTGCCCATCGCCTTCGTCCTCGGCGGGCTGTCGCTGGTCATCACGGTCACGCTGTGGAACCCGCAGGCGGTGGTCATCCTCGTCCTGCAGATCTTCGACACGATGAAGTCGGAGGCGCTGCTCGGCATCCCGCTCTACATCCTGATGGCGGCGCTGCTGTCGCGATCGGGGATCATCGAGAAGCTTTACCGCGCCATGGAGCTGTGGTTCGGACGGCTGCGCGGCGGCCTCGCCATCGGCACGGTGGTGATCTGCGTCATCATGGCGGCGATGACGGGCGTGGTCGGCGCGGCTGTCACCGCCATGGGCCTGCTGGCCCTGCCCGAGATGCTGCGGCGACGCTATTCGCCGGAACTCGCCACCGGCACGATCTGCGCGGCCGGAACGCTCGGCATCCTCATTCCGCCGTCGGTGCTGATCATCGTCTATGCGATCACGGCGCAGGTCTCGATCGGCAAGATGCTGATGGCCGGCATCGTGCCGGGCCTCATCCTGGCGACGCTCTACATCGGCTATATCGTCGTGATCTCGTGGCTGAAGCCCGAGATGGCCCCGCTTTCGGACGACACCGGCGACGTGCCGCTCGCCGAGAAGCTCGCGGCCCTTACCTCGCTCATCCTGCCGACCCTCATCATCGTGATGATCCTCGGCTCCATCTTCTTCGGCGTCGCCACACCGACGGAAGCGGCCGCCGTGGGCGTCCTCGGCGCCCTCATCGCCGCGGCGATGGAGAAACGGCTGACGCAGGAGGCTCTCGTCTCCTCCGCCATCGACACCGCCAAGGCGACCGCGATGATCCTGTGGATCACCATCGGCGCCAAGGCCTATGTCGCTATCTTCACCGGCCTCGGCGGCGCGGATACGCTGCTCGGCCTGATCAAGTCGATGGACGTCGCCCCTATCGTGATCCTGCTGGTGATGATGGCGATCCTGATCTTCCTCGGCACAGTGCTGGACGAGATCGGCATCATCCTGCTGACCGTCCCGGTCTTCATTCCGGTGGTGAAATTCCTCGGCTTCGACGAGATCTGGTTCGGCGTGCTCTACGCCATCACCATCCAGATGGGGTATATCTCGCCCCCCTTCGGCTACACGCTCTTCTACATGAAGGGCACCCTGCCGCCGCACCTCTCCATGGGCGTCGTCTATCGCGGGATCATGCCATTCTGGATCCTGCAGGGAATTGGTCTCGCCATCGCCATGGCCTTCCCGGGCCTGATGACCATCCTGCCAGCCCTCATGGACCGATAGGACCGCCGCAATATCGATATGCCAATGCGGCATCGGTTTTGGCTTGCCATTTTTTCCATGATAGTGGAGCGTAATTCCATCAAACAGGAAAGACGCTGCACCCATGCGCCGCAGGGCGAGGCCAATGCTGATCGGAACGCGGGGCAAGCCGGCCCCGGCGACCTCCGCCCCGTCGGCTGCACGGCACAATGGCGGACCGCCGCTCGACGACTATGACGGACCGCCCTGGGGCAAGGGCGACCCTCACATGTTCCTGCACTGGAAGCGCGCCCACAAGGCGGCCTGGAAGAGCGTGTCGGCGGATGTCATGCGGTTCCGCATGGAGAAGGCCGACCGGCTCGGCCTGACCTATGAGGAGTACACGCTCGAGATCATGGAGCGGGGCCGCTACCTCCAGGTGGAGGACACCGAACGCATCGCCGAGATCAAGGCGCTGAGGCGCAGGCGCCGCCGGCCCGCATGACCGTCGCCCGCCTTGCCCCCTATCATTGGGGCACGTCGCCGTTGCATGCTGCGTCGCGGGAGCCCCGTTTCATGACCATCTATTCGACCGCCATCTCCGAACTCGACGCCTTCGCGCTGGGGGACGCCTTCCGGCGTCGGACCCTGTCGCCCGTCGAGGTCGCCAGGGACGCGCTCGACCGGGCGGAGGCGAGCCAGTCCAGCATCAACGCCTTCTCGCTGATCGATCGCGAGCGGACGCTCGGCTGGGCCCGCCAATCGGAGGCTCGCTGGGCGAAGGGAGAGCCGCTCAGCCCCTTCGACGGCGTCGGCGTCACGGTGAAGGACAACATGGCCGTCGCCGGCTGGCCGTCGATGAAGGGATCGAAGGTCGTCCCGACCACGCCGATGAGCTTCGACGCGCCGGTTACCGCCCGCTGCAGGGAGGCGGGCCTCGTCATTCTCGGTCTCACAACCATGCCGGAGTTCGGCTGGATCGGCTTGTCGACCTCGCCGCTGACCGGCCACACCCGCAACCCGTGGAACAGGGAGCGCACGGCCGGCGGATCGACCTCCGGCGGCGCTGCCGCGGCCGCGCTCGGCATCGGCCGCTTCCATCTCGGCTCGGACGGCCTCGGCTCCATCCGCATCCCGGCCGCCTTCTGCGGTGTCGCCGGCATCAAGGCCACTTATGGCCGCGTGCCGGCCTACCCGATCTCGGTGATGGGCGAACTCGCCCATCTCGGGCCCATCGCCCGCGACGTGCGCGAGGTCGCCGCCCTCCTCACCATCCTGTCGGGACCGGATGCCCGCGACCCGATGGCCTGGAACACACCGGCCCCCGACTATCGCGTCGGGCTCGACGACGGCGTGCGGCGTCTCAGGATCGCCTATTCGCCGCGCCTCGGCTTCGTGAAGAAGCTCGACCCGCAGGTGGAGAAAGCGGTGGCGGCTGCGGCGGCGACCTTCGCCGCCATGGGCGCCATCGTCGAGGAGGTCGATCCGCCGATCGAGGACCCCACCCCCATCGCCTGGGACATCTGGAACGCCGGCGCAGCCTTGGCGCTCTCTCCCTATGACGCCGAGCAGCGCAAGACGATGGATCCCGGTCTCGTCGGCTGCGCCGAGACCGGCTCCCTGTTCACGGCGGCCCAACTGATCGACGCCCTGCTCTATCGGCGCACGAAGACCGTCATCGCCATGGCCGAGTTCTTCGACCGCTACGACCTGCTGATCACGCCGACCATGCCCACCGGCGCCATTCCGCTCGGGGCCGACCTGCCGCCTTCGGGATTCGCCGGGCAGTCCGAGTGGGGACCGTTGTGGACCGACTGGTGCCCCTACACGCCGCCCTTCAACGTGACCCAGCAGCCGGCTGGCACCGTGCCCTGCGGCCTCGACGCGGACGGCCTTCCCATCGGCCTGCAGATCGTCGGCTGGAAGCGCCAGGAGGCCCTCGTTCTCAGGGCCATGCGGGCCTTTGAATCCGAGCGCCCGTTCGCACGCGTCCCGATGTCGCACACGCGCGCCTAAGTCGCAGCCGTCTGCTTGGTTTTTGCGCGGCAGTTGCCTGCGCAACGGGATTGACACCGCTCGACCAAGCATCGTCTGATCCGCACTTCTCGCGGCCAGGGGTCGATCAGGGGTCGAGCCCGGCTGCGGAGTTCCAGGGGAGAGTCGTCATGAAATCCGTCAAATTGTCCCGCCGCACGGTGATGGCCGGCGCCGCCGCCGCAAGTGCGCTGGCGAGTTCCACGGGCGCCTCCGCCCAGGGTTCGGCGAACGTGCTGCGCGTCGTGATGCACTCGGATCTGCGCATCATCGACCCGATCTGGACGACCGCCTACATCGTCCGCAACTACGGCTACATGATCTACGACACGCTGTTCGCCCTGGATTCCAAGGGCCAGGTGCAGCCGCAGATGGTCGACAAGTTCACGGTCAGCGACGACAAGCTGACCTACACGTTCACCCTGCGCGACGGCCTGATGTGGCACGACAACACGCCCGTCACGACTGCCGACATCATCCCCTCGATCCGCCGCTGGTCCGCCCGCGACCCGCTCGGCCAGACCGTGATGGGTTTCGTCGCCTCCATGGAAGCTAAGGATCCCAAGACCTTCGAGATCAAGCTGAAGGAAGCCACCGGCCTCCTCATCTTCGCCCTCGGCAAACCCTCGTCGAACGTGCCCTTCATGATGCCGAAGCGCGTCGCCGAGACCGACCCGAACACCCAGATCACCGAGTTCATCGGCTCGGGTCCGTTCATGTTCGTGCGTGACGAGTGGAAGCCGGGCGACAAGGCCGTCTATGCCAAGTTCGCGGGCTACAAGCCGCGCTCCGAGCCGGCCTCGGGCCTTGCCGGCGGCAAGGTCGCCAAGGTCGACCGCGTCGAGTGGCGCGTCATCACCGACCAGCAGCAGGCCATCAACGCCCTGCAGGCCGGCGAGATCGACATCATCGAGTCGCCCAGCCATGACCTTCTGCCGCTGCTGAAGTCGGACGACAACGTCAAGCTGTTCAACTGGAACGTGCTGGGCAACCAGTACACCATGCGCTTCAACCACACGACGGCGCCGTTCAACAATCCGAAGATCCGCCAGGCGGTGCTCTATGCGCTGAACCAGGAGGACTTCCTGAAGGCGACCATCGGCGATCCGGAATACTACAAGGTCTGCAAGGCCATGTTCGTCTGCGGCTCGCCGCTTGAGACGATGGCCGGCATGGAAGACAAGCTGGAATCGAACTTCGCCAAGGCGCGCCAGCTCCTCCAGGAGGCCGGCTACAATCGCGAGCCGGTCGTGCTGCTGCACTCCACCGACCTGCAGGTTCTCACCAACCTCGCCCCGGTCGCCAAGTCGCTGCTCGAGCGCGCCGGCTTCGTCGTCGACATGCAGTCCATGGACTGGCAGACGGTCGTGGCGCGCCGCGTGAAGCGCGACCCGCCGACCCAGGGCGGCTGGAGCGCCATGCTCACCTCGTGGGTGGCGGCCGACATCCTCAACCCGGTGATGGCCGGCTTCTTCAACGCCTCCGGCGACAAGGCGGCCTTCGGCTGGCCGAGCGACCCGGAGATCGAGGCGCTGCGCGCCCGCTATGCCCGCGCCGCGACGGCGGCCGAGCAGAAGCAGATCGCCGAGGCGGTCCAGCGCCGCGTGTCGGAAGCCCCGACGCACATCCATCTGGGTCAGTGGTACTCGCCGGGCGCCCACCGCAAGAACATCTCGGGCTGGCTCGAATCGCCTGCCCCGGTGTTCTGGAACATCGAGAAGGGCCGCGGCGCGTGAGGAATTGACGACTGGCGGCCGGGTTCTCCCGGCCGCCACCTTCCCATTGCAGTCAGGCCCCCTTTCCAATGCTCTCGTATATCCTTCGACGCCTTGCGGCGACCGTCCCTGTATTGTTCACCGTCGCCGTGATGGTGTTCCTGATGCTGCGCCTGACGCCGGGCGACCCCGCCGCGATCATCGCAGGCGACAATGCCACCACGCAGCAGATCCTCGACATCCGCACCAAGCTCGGTCTTGAGCAGCCCATCCTCCAGCAGTTCTTCATCTGGCTCAGCGGCCTTCTGCGCGGCGACCTCGGCGAGAGCTTCTTCTTCCGCAAGACGGTGTTCGAGCTGATCTCGGAGCGCATCGAGCCGACCCTGTCGCTGGCCTTCCTGACCATCGTCCTCGCCGTGATGATCGCCATTCCGCTAGGCGTCATCGCCGCCTACAAGCAGGGAACCTGGATCGACCGCATCGTCATGGGCTTCTCGGTGATCGGCTTCTCCGTGCCGGTCTTCGTGATCGGCTATCTCCTCATCTACGTCTTCGCGATCAAGCTCGGCTGGTTCCCGGTCCAGGGCTACCAGCGCATCGGCGGTGGGGTGTGGCCCTGGTTCCGCAGCCTCGTGCTGCCCGCCGTGACGCTCTCCGTCATCTATGTCGCGCTGATCGCCCGCATGACGCGCACCAGCGTGCTGGAAGTGCTGTCCGAGGACTATATCCGCACCGCCCGCGCCAAGGGGCAGACGGAAGTGAAGGTGCTGTTCCAGCACGCGCTCAAGAACGCCGCCGTGCCCATCGTCACCGTGGTGGGCATCGGCGTCGCGCTGCTGATCGGCGGCGTCGTGGTCACCGAAAGCGTTTATTCGATTCCGGGCCTCGGCCGCCTGACGGTGGACGCGGTGCTCGCGCGTGACTTCCCCGTCATCCAGGCGATCATTCTCGCCTTTTCCTTCGTCTACGTCATGATCAACCTGCTCGTCGATCTGTCCTATACGATCTTCGATCCGAGGATCCGCTATTGACCGCCCCCGCCTCCTTCGAACCGCTGCCGGCCGCTGACGCGCCCGTCGCAGCGCCCGCAAAGCCGACGGTCTGGCGCAAGCTGTTCCGCAACACCTCGGTCATCATCGGCCTCTCCATCGTGCTGATCATGGTCTTCATCGGCCTGATCGCGCCGCTGATCGCCACCTCCGACCCCTCAGCCATCAACCCCGCCGCGCGCAACCGCTTCCCCATGGCGGAAAGCAGCATGCGCCTCGACGACGGCACGCGGGTGACGGTGAAGCACTACATGGGCACCGACACGCTCGGCCGCGACGTGTTCTCGCGCGTCATCTACGGCGCGCGGGTGTCGATCTTCATCGGCGTCGCCGTCGCGATCCTGTCGATCGGCATCGGCCTCGTCATCGGCCTGGCCGCCGGCTACATCCGCTGGCTCGATGGCATCATCATGCGGATCATGGACGGGTTGATGGCGATTCCCGCCATCCTGCTCGCCATCGCAGTGGTGTCGCTGTCCCGCGCCGGCCTCGTCTCGGTCATCATCGCCATCGTCGTGCCGGAGGTGCCGCGCGTCGTGCGCCTCGTCCGCTCGGTGGTCCTGTCGGTGCGCGAGGAGCCCTATGTCGAGGCGGCGATCATGTCCGGCACGCCGACCATCAAGCTCATCATCCGCCACATCCTGCCCAATACGGCGGCGCCGCTGATCGTGCAGGGCACCTTCATCTGCGCCTCGGCGATCCTGGTGGAGGCGATCCTCTCCTTCCTCGGCATCGGCATCCCGCCGGACGTGCCGACCTGGGGCAACATCATGGCCGAGGGGCGACAGCTCTTCCGCATCTTCCCTCACAACATCCTCTATCCGGGCATCTTCCTCGCCCTCACGGTTCTCGCCGTGAACATGCTCGGCGACGGGCTTCGCGACACGCTCGATCCGAAAATGGAGAAGCGCGGATGAGCGCCCCGATCCTCGATATCAAGAACCTGACGGTCGAACTGCCCAAGGGCGCCGACCGCAAGAACGCCGTGGAGAACGTCTCCTTCTCCGTCTATCCCGGCGAGATCGTCTGCGTCGTCGGCGAGTCCGGATCGGGCAAGTCGGTCTCTTCGCATGCGGTGATGGGGCTTCTGCCGAAGGGCCAGCTCAAGGCCACGGGCGGCGAGATCCTCCTCCAGGGCGAGGACGTGCTGCAGGCCAGCGGCAGCCGCCTCAGGGCGCTCCGCGGCACCCGCATGTCGATGATCTTCCAGGAGCCGATGACCGCGCTCAATCCGGTCGTCACCTGTGGTGAACAGATCGACGAGGTGCTGGGCATCCACACCGATCTCGGCGCCACCGAGCGCAAGGAGAAGGTGCTCGCGGTGATGGAATCGGTGCGTCTTCCCGACCCGGAGAAGATGTACGACGCCTATCCGCACCAGCTGTCCGGCGGCCAGCGCCAGCGCATCATGATCGCCCAGGCGCTGGTGCTCGATCCTGCTCTCCTCATCGCCGACGAGCCGACCACGGCGCTCGACGTGACGACGCAGGCGCAGATCCTGAAGCTGGTGGCCGAGATGCAGGAGCGCCGCGGCAC
Source organism: Phreatobacter aquiterrae (assembly GCF_053471285.1). NCBI lineage: Bacteria > Pseudomonadati > Pseudomonadota > Alphaproteobacteria > Hyphomicrobiales > Phreatobacteraceae > Phreatobacter > Phreatobacter aquiterrae. Next base: position 321,962 of record NZ_JBJPHW010000002.1, read on the forward strand.
CGGCGTGCTGTTCATCACCCACGACTTCGGCGTCGTGGCCGAGATCGCCCACCGCGTCGTCGTCATGCAACATGGCAAGGTCGTCGAGACCGGCACGGCCACCGAGGTGCTGAAGAGCCCGCAGCACCCCTACACCAAGATGCTCATCAACGCCGTGCCGACGCTCACCCCTCCGGTGCGCGAGGAGCGTACCGGCGCTCTGGCGCTCGAGACGGTGAAGCTGTGCAAGGTCTATGGCGGCGGCGGCTTCTTCCAGAAGAAGCGCGAGGTGCGCGCCGCCTCCGACGTCGAGATCCGCGTGCGGCGCGGCGAGACGCTCGGCATCGTCGGGGAATCGGGTTCCGGCAAGTCGACGGTGGCGCGCTGCATCGCCCGCCTGATCGAGCCGACCTCCGGCGGCATCCTCGTCAGCAACATCGACATCGCGAACCTGCGCGAGCGCCAGCTCCGTCCGCACCGCAAGCACTGCCAGATCGTCTTCCAGGACCCCTACCGCTCGCTCAATCCGCGCCGCTCGGTCGGGGCCTCGATCATCGAGGGGCCGATCAACTTCGGGCAGAGCGAGGCCGACGCCATCGCCAAGGCGCGCGACCTGATGAACCTCGTGGGCCTGTCGCCCGACGCCCTCGACCGCTATCCGCACCAGTTCTCCGGCGGCCAGCGCCAGCGCATCTGCATCGCCCGGGCACTGGCCATGGAGCCGGAGATCCTCATCGCCGACGAGGCGGTCTCCGCCCTCGACGTGTCGGTGCAGGCGCAGGTGCTCGACCTCCTCGACGACGTCAGGAAGAAGTTCGACCTCGCGGTGCTGTTCATCACCCACGACCTCAGGGTCGCGGCGCAGATCTGTGACCGCATCGCGGTGATGCAGAACGGCGTCGTGGTCGAGCACGGCAAGACGGCCGACATCTTCGCCGCCCCCCAGCACGAATATACCCGCGCGCTGTTCGAGGCGGCCCCCGGTCGCAACTTCCAGTTCGCCCGTGTGGCCTGACAGGGACGGGAGCGGTGTGGGATCATCCGTCATGATCCGCGCCGCGCTCACGCTTCTGGTCATGGCCTTCGGCCTGCCGGCGGGAGCGCAGGGCATCGATCCCGGCATCCTGCGCTCGCTGGCCGGCACATGGCTTGTCGCGCCCGCCGATGGCGCGCCCGGCTGCCGCGTCACGCTGGCGACGACGCCGGCCATCGGCGGCTACGGCCTGGCGGTGTCTCCGCCCTGTGCCCAGCGGGTTCCCGCCATCGCCAATGCCGCGGCCTGGAGCCCGGTCGAGGGCATCAGCCTCATCGACCCGGCCCGACGCACGCTGCTGCGCTTCCGCGAGAACGAGGATGCGTCCTATTCCGCCATGGAGCCCGCGCCGGGATATGTGCTCGTCAAGGCGCCCGAGGGGATCGACCGGGTGCCCAATGCGCGCGACGCCTTCGGAGACTGGGTGCTGCGCCGGCCTGAGGGCGACGTGGTCTGCCGCCTCCACCTGTCCGACCGGCCGCCGCCCGGCGGTCAGGAAAGCTATGCGGTCCGCGTCACCGCGCAGGGTTGCCAGCCCGCCGTTACGCGGCTTCGGCTCGCCTCCTGGCGGATCGAGGCGCCAAAGCTGGTGCTCTACGGCCTCGACGGCAACAGCCTCTCCTTCCTCCTCACCGCGACCGGCTTCACGAAGGACCCGGCCGAGGGCGGGCGGCCGCTGCTGATGGAGCGCGCCGGGCGGTAGGCTCCCGAGGGTCGGCTCATGGTGCCGGTTCCCTGAAAAGTACGGCCCCACCATGCGAGGTTGCGCGCCATCTTGACCCTCCCCCTGCAGGGGGAGGGTCGCTTGAGCGGAGCGAGAGCGGGGTGCGGTGGGGTGACGCGGCATACTTCGGTCAATGTGCGAGCATCCACCCCACCCCGTCGGCCTTCGGCCGCCGACCCTCCCCCTCCAGGGGAGGGTGACGGTTCCGCATCACAGCCACCGGAACGCCGGCTGCCGGACCGTGCAGAAATCGGGTGGAGAGATCGGGTGTCGCCCCGCCGCCAGTCGTGACAGGTCTGCCGGCAGGAGATCCGCCATGACCGACACGACCGCGACCCGCTCGCCCACCGCCTTTTCCCGCCTCTTCGCGACCGCCGGCCTCGTCCAGACGGCCGACCAGATCGCTTTAGCCGCCCTGCCCGTCACCGCCATCCTCGTCATGGGCGCAGGCCCCGGCCTCGTCGGGGCGCTGGTGGCAGCGCAGACCGCCGCCTGGCTCCTCGTGTCGCTGCCGGCGGGCGTCGTCGTCGACCGGCTGTCGAAGCGCCGGGTGCTGCTGACAGCCCTGGCACTCAGCCTTCTCGGCGCCACCGGCGCGGTCGCGGCGGCCGCACTGCAGAATCCGGTTCTGCTCGGCATCGCCGCGTTTCTCGCGGCGGCCGGCACCGTGACCTTCGTCCTCGTCCAGATCGGGCTGATGCCCGAGATCGTCGCCACCGCCAACCTGCCGCGCGCCAATGCGCGGATCGAACTGGCGCGAGCCCTCGCCAGCGCCGCCGCGCCCTTCATCGTCGGTTTTCTTGCGACCCGGGCATCGCCGCTCTCAGGCTATCTCCTCGCCGCCATGCTCGCGCTCGGCGCGCTCGCCTGCGCCACGCGGCTGCGGGTGCCGGATACAGCCGCGGCGACCGCCAAGCCGCCCGTCCTCCAGGCCATCGCCGAAGGTGCACGCTTCGTCGTCGCCGATCCGCTGCTGCGCGCCATCGGCCTCTGCGCCGTGTTCTGGAACTTCGCCTTCGTCGCGCTCCTGGCGGTGTTCGTGCCCTTCGCCCTCACCCGCCTCGGCACGGATGCGGCCGGCGCCGGCCTCGCCCAGGGGGTCAACGGGCTCGGCATGATCGCCGGCGCGGCTGCCGCCCCGTTCATCTTCGCGCGGGTGCAGCCGCGCGCCGTCCTGCTGTTCGGGCCGCTGTCTTCGGCGCTGGGCGCAATCCTGATGGCGCTGTCGCCGCGCATCGGCGGGCTCGCCATGGCCGCCCTCGCCTTCGGCCTCATCGGCTTCGGCCCCATGCTCTGGCTGGTGATGCAGACCTCGGTCCGCCAGATCGTGACGCCGCCCGCCCTCATGGGGCGCGTGACGGCGACCATTCAGGTCGCCATCTATGGCATCCGCCCGATCGGGGCGCTCGCCGGCGGCCTCGTCGGCCAATATGCGGGCCTCGACGCGGCCATCGCCATGGTGGCCGTCGCCTTCGCCGCCTCCGCTCTCGTCTCCGTCGCATCGCCCCTGGCGCGCCTTGCGACGATGCCGCATCCCGCGCCGGCGGCAGGCAGGGTATGACCATCGGGTGCTTGGCGCTGTCGGGCCTTTGGCCTAAGACAGCGCCATCAGTCGCTTGAGGATCATCGCCATGGCCGTCGCCTCGCTCACCCCCGCTTCCGGCTCCTATGTGAAGGACAGCGAAGAGTTCAACTGGGAAGACCCGCTGAACCTCGACGGCATGCTGACAGAAGAAGAACGCATGGTGCAGGAGACGGCCCGCACCTATTGCCAGGAGAAGCTGCTGCCGCGCGTCACCTCGGCCTTCCTCGACGAGCGCTTCGACCGCGAGATCATGAGCGAGATGGGCGAACTCGGCCTTCTCGGCTCGACGCTGCCCTCCGAATATGGCGGCGCCGACCTCGGCTATGTCGCCTATGGCCTCATCGCCCGCGAGGTGGAGCGCGTCGATTCCGGCTATCGCTCGGCCTGTTCGGTGCAGTCCTCGCTGGTCATGTACCCGATCTACGCCTACGGCTCGGAGGAGCAGCGCAAGAAGTACCTTCCGAAGCTCGCCTCGGGCGAGTGGGTCGGCTGCTTCGGCCTGACCGAGCCCGATGCCGGTTCGGACCCCGCCGGCATGAAGACCCGCGCTGTGAAGGTCGACGGCGGCTGCGTGCTCAAGGGGTCCAAGATGTGGATCACCAACTCGCCGATCGCCGACGTTGCGGTCGTCTGGGCCAAGACCGACGAGGCCATCCGCGGCTTCATCGTCGAGCGTGGCATGAAGGGCTTCTCCACCCCGAAGATCGAAGGCAAGGTCAGCCTGCGCGCCTCCGTCACCGGCGAGATCGTGCTGGATGACGTCTTCGTGCCTGCCGAGAACATGCTGCCGAACGCCAAGGGGCTTTCCGGCCCGTTCGGCTGCCTCAACCGCGCCCGCTACGGCATCGCCTGGGGCGCCATGGGCGCGGCGGAAGACTGCTGGCACCGTGCCCGCCAGTACACGCTCGACCGCAAGCAGTTCGGCAAGCCGCTGGCCGCCACCCAGCTCGTCCAGAAGAAGCTCGCGGACATGCAGACCGAGATCACGCTTGGCCTGCACGGCGCGCTGCGCCTCGGCCGGCTGATGGAGGAGCACAATTTCGCGCCCCCGGCGATCTCGCTGATGAAGCGCAACAACTGCGGCAAGGCCCTCGACATCGCCCGCATGGCCCGCGACATGCACGGCGGCAACGGCATCTCGGCCGAGTACCACGTCATCCGCCACATGGTGAACCTCGAGACGGTCAACACCTACGAGGGCGCCCACGACGTGCACGCGCTCATCCTCGGCCGCGCCCAGACCGGAATCCAGGCGTTCTTCTGAACCCTGGCGCCATCCTCGTCCTGCAGCAAAGCCCGGCCCTCGCGCCGGGCTTTGTCGTTTCACGGGTCCCGCGGCGACGCCGTCTCACTGCCGCTGCGGACGGGCGTTCGGATCGGTCTGGATCGACATGAGATAGGCGACGATGGCCGCCGCGCGGTCCGCCGAGAAGGTATATTCCGGCATTGCCGGATGGCCTGACGTGAAGCCCTCGGCAAGTGCCTCTTCCAGCACGTCCACCGGATAACGCTTGCTCAGCTCGCGGAACAGCGGCGCATTGGGATAGCGGCTGGTGTCCTCCCGGCCGACCCCGTGGCAGAGGGCGCAGTGCTGGCGCACCAGCGTCTCGCCACGCCGGATGAGCACGCGCTGGCTCTGCGCCGCGGCCAGGTCCGGCAGCAGGCAGGCGGCGATGAGCAAGGCAACGAAGACGTGGGGAACGCGGGGGAGCATGAGGGCCTCGGAGCTGGGAGTGTCGTGCAGCATGTCATGACGCGCCAGCGAGAGCCTTGTGGTCGATCAAGAGGCGAGGCGCACCAGTTCGGCCGTGAGATCCGACCCGGCATCGGCGAAGGGGCCGATGATCGTGAAGTGGTTGGCGCCCGGCACCACGATCTCCCGGGTCTCCGCCCCGAGAATACCCCAGCACTCCACCAGCGTGCGGGTCTGGCGGTGATACTCGCCGGATTCGGCCCCGCCGACCACGGCCGTGACCTTCAATCCCCCCGGCGGGGTCCAGACGAGCGGCGAGAGTGCGGCCGCCTCCCCCGCATCCATGCCCATGGCCCGGTTGACGAAGGTCGGCACCAGCGGCGCCAGATGGAACAGGCCCGAGACCGGCATGGCCGCGGCGATGATGTCGGCGGCCTCGCCGATGCGGGGCCAGTCGGCGGCCGCCATGCAGGCGGCGAGGTGACCGCCGGCCGAATGGCCGAAGGGCAGCACCCGCCGGCCGGTGCGCTCGCGCAGGGCGCGGATGCATGCGATGACATTGTCGACGATCGCCGCCAGCTTCACCTGGGGACAGAGGTCGTAGCTCGTCACGGCGACGTCGAGGCCATGGGCATTGGCGCCAGCCGCCATATGGCTGAAGGAGGCCCTGTCGAGGGCCTGCCAGTAGCCGCCGTGGATGAACAGCGCCACCGGCGCGCCGGGCCGCGGCATGGCGGCCGGAAAGAGGTCGTAGCGATGCCGCTCGCCGGTGCCGTAGGGCTGGTCGAGGGCGGCATCCGGCCGCGCCACCCGAAAGGCCGCCGCGTCGCTGGCCCAGCCGGCCATGACGGCAGGGTGTTCCGGCACCATGGCGCGGTTGTTGTATTGAGCGTCGAGGTCGATGGGCGTCATGGCGGCCGGGTCCGGAACGGGGATCGGCGCCCACGGGACCCTGCCGGGCCGGCAGCGTCAAGGGCGCGCGCAGGGCGGCAGCCGCGCGGGCGGCGGCCGGGATCATGTATGGCGATTGACCCGCGGCGGGGCAGCGACTAGGCCTCCGCTTCAATCCACGGCCAAGGATCCGCGACCATGGTCTCCATCAAGCAAAAGGCGGCGCTGGCCTCGATCCTGGTCACGGTCGTCCTGACGGCGGCGAAGGGGGCGGTGGGCCTTGCCAGCGGCTCCATCGCGATCCTGGCGGAGGCCGCGCATGGCCTCGTCGATACGGCGGCGACCCTGCTCACCTTCTATGCCGTGCGGCTCGCCGACAAGCCGGCCGACGACGATCACCAGTACGGCCACGGCAAGGTCGAATCCATCGCCGCCCTCGCCGAAACAGCCTTCCTCTTCCTCGTCTCGGGCATCGTCGTCACCGAGGCGGTCCGGAGGCTGGCCGGCGGCGGCCACGCGGTCGAGGTGACGCCGTTGATGGCCGGTCTGATGGTGGCGGTGATCGCCATCGACTACTGGCGCGTCAGGGTGATGAGGCGCGTCGCCGAGGAAACCGGCAGCCACGCGCTCGAGTCGGGCGCCCTGCATTTCGCCGCGGACATGGCGAGTTCGATCGTGGTGCTGGCCGGGCTGCTGTTCGTCTGGCTCGGCTTTCCCAAGGCCGACGCCATCGCGGCCATCGTCGTCGCCATCCTCATCTGCGTCATGAGCTGGCAGCTCGGCCGCCGCACCATCGACACGCTGATGGACCGGGCGCCGAAGGGGGCGACTCCTGCGGTCAGCGAGGCGGTTGCGGGCGTGCCGGGCGTCGTCGAGGTCGAGAGCATCCGGCTGCGCGAGGTCGGCACCGACACGCTCGCCGAGGTCATCGTCAAGGTGAATCGCACCCTGCCACTGGAACGGGTCGCCGAGATCAAGTCAGCCATCGCCGCCGCCGCCGCGACGGCCCATGCGGGCACGGTCACGACGGTGACCACCGAGCCGGTCGCGCTCGACGACGAGACCGTGATGGAGCGCGTCCACCTGACCGCCCGCCGGCACGCTCTCGCGGTCCACCACGTCACGGTGCAGCATCTCGGCGAGCAGCTCTGCGTCGGTCTCGACCTTGAGGTGGACGGCGCGCTGACGCTCGGCGAGGCGCACGAGATCGCCAGCCGGCTGGAAACCGCCATCCGCGGCGAACTCGGCGCTGATGTCGAGGTGGAGACCCATATCGAGCCGCTGCAGGTGGAGATGCTGATCGGCAGCGACGCCGAGCCCTCCCGCGTCGCCGACGTTGCGGCGAGCCTGGCGGCGCTCGCCGCCGAGACCGGCCCGATCACCGACGTCCACAGCGTCAGGGTTCGCGAGACGGGCCAGGGCGTCGTCGTCACCTATCATTGCCGCGCCGACCCGTCGCTGACGGTGGAGGCCGTCCACGAGGCCGTCGACGAGATCGAGCGGAGGTTCCGGCGCATCCATGCGCGGGTGATCCGCGTCGTCGGCCACACCGAGCCGCCGCGCGCCCTTTCATAGCCGCCGCGACCACCCTAGGTTCACCGCGGCCCCGACGATCGTAGACGAGGATGGTTTCATGCGCAGCGAACAGGCGAACCCCGTGCGTCTCTCCGAGTACCGGGTTCCCGACCATGTCGCGAAGACCGTGCATCTCGACGTCGCGCTGCATCCGACCGCGACCACCGTGAAGGCCGTGACCGAGATCGAGCGTCACCCCGAGGGCCGCGCCGACGCTCCGCTCGTCTTCGACGGCGGCGGCCTGACGCTTGCCGCCATCGCCATCGACGGGCGCGTCCTGAACCCCGGCGAATACGAGGCGACGCCCGACCGCCTCGTCATCCACGCGCCGCCGACCCAGCGATTTCGCCTGACAGTGGAAACCGTGATCGACCCGCAGGCCAACACGCAGCTCATGGGCCTCTACCGCTCGTCGGGCACCTGGTGCACCCAGTGCGAGGCCGAGGGCTTCCGCCGCATCACCTATTTTCCCGACCGTCCCGACGTGCTCGCGGTCTATACGACCCGCATCGAGGCGGAGAAGAAGGCGGCGCCGGTTCTGCTCGGCAACGGCAACCTCGTCGAGGCCGGCGACCTGCCCGGCGGACGCCACTTTGCCGTCTGGCACGACCCGCATCCCAAGCCAAGCTACCTCTTCGCCCTCGTCGGTGGCGATCTCGCCGAGGTCACCGACAGCTTCACCACGCGCTCGGGTCGTGTCGTCCGCCTCGGCATCTTCGTCGAGCACGGCAAGGAGGACCGCTGCGCCTATGCCATGGACGCGCTGAAGCGCTCCATGCGCTGGGACGAGGAGGCCTTCGGCTGCGAATACGACCTCGACGTCTTCAACATCGTCGCCGTGTCCGACTTCAACATGGGGGCGATGGAGAACAAGGGCCTCAACATCTTCAACGACAAGTACGTTCTCGCCCTTCCCGACACCGCCACCGACCAGGACTACGCGGCGATCGAGGCCATCATCGCCCACGAGTATTTCCACAACTGGACCGGCAACCGCATCACCTGCCGCGACTGGTTCCAGCTCTGCCTGAAGGAGGGCCTCACCGTCTTCCGCGACCAGGAGTTCTCGGGAGACATGCGCTCGCGCGCGGTGAAGCGCATCGCCGACGTGCGGCTGCTGAAGAGCCACCAGTTCGCCGAGGATGCGGGTCCCCTCGCCCATCCCGTCCGCCCTGAAATCTATCACGAGATCAACAACTTCTATACGGCGACCGTCTATGAGAAGGGCGCCGAGGTGATCCGGGCGCTCAAAGTGCTGATCGGCGCGGAGGCGTTCCGTGATGGCATGGACCTCTACCTTGCCCGCCACGACGGCGACGCGGCAACCGTGGAGGACTTCATCGCCTGCTTCGCCGAGGCGAGCGGCCGCGACCTCAGCCAGTTCTTCCTCTGGTATCGCCAGTCCGGAACGCCGGAGGTCTCCGTCGCCACCCGCCACGACGCGAAGGCCGGCACCTTCACGCTCGACCTCACGCAGACACTGAGGCCGACGCCAGGGCAGAACGCCAAGAAGCCCATGGTCATTCCCCTCGCCTTCGGGCTCATCGGTCCTGACGGTACGGAGCGGCCGCTGTTCACCGAAGACGGACGGACGATCCCGGGGGTGATCGCGCTCGACGAGACGCACCGCACGGTGACCTTCTCGGGCCATCCGACCCGCCCGGTGCTGTCGATCAACCGCGGCTTTTCGGCACCCATCGTACTGAAGACCGACCTCGGCCGCGCCGATCTCGCCTTCCTTGCCCGCAACGACAGCGACCCCTGCAACCGCTGGCAGGCGATCCAGACACTGGCGACGGAGCATCTCGTCGCGGTCAGCCGGGGCGGAACGGAACCCCAGGGCGCCCAGGCCGTGGCCGAGGCTCTCGCCGCCGTGCTCGACGGGGCGGCGACCGATCCCGCCTTCGCGGCGCAGTGCCTTACCCTGCCGTCTGAGGCCGACATCGCCCGCGAGAGCGGCAGCGATGTCGATCCGGACGCGATCTTCCGGGCGCGCGGCGCGCTCAGGCGCGCCGTCGGCACAGAATTGTCGGCACGGCTCGAGGCGACCCTCGGCCGCTTCGCCACCCCGGGACCCTATTCACCCCACGCCGCCTCGGCCGGCCGGCGCGCCCTGTCCAACGTCGCCCTCGACCTCTGGGCAGCCGGCGGCTCCGACGACAGGCTGGCCGTGGTGGAAGCCCGCCACCGCGACGCCGACAACATGACCGACCGCTTCGCCGCGCTCGCCGTTCTCGCCCAGCATGTCGGGCCGCGACGCGAGGCGGCGCTCGCCGCGTTCCGCGAACGCTACCGCGCCGATGCGCTGATCCTCGACAAGTGGCTCGCCCTGCAGGCCGCCATTCCGGAGGCGGCGACGCTGGACCGGGTGCGCGCCCTCCTCGCAGACCCCGCCTTCGCCATGGGCAACCCGAACCGCCTGAGGGCGCTGGTCGGCAGCTTCGCCACCACCAACCAGACCCAGTTCAACCGTGCCGACGGCGCCGGCTACGACTTCCTCGCCGAGGTCGTCATCGACACGGACGGCCGCAATCCGCAGGTCGCGGCGCGGCTCCTCTCCGCCTTCCGGAGCTGGCGCGCGCTGGAGATCGGCCGCCGTGGCAAGGCCCGCGCGGCACTCGAACGGGTCGCCGCCGTCGGCACCCTGTCGGCCGATGTCCGCGACATCGTCGCCCGCTCGCTTGGCTGACAAGGGATTCATTCCCAACCGCATTAACGAAATATTTCCTTCCGTGTGATTCCGCGACTCTAGACAGCCCTCCGGCAAATCGATTCTTATGGCCGTGATTCGGAGGGGCTGGGGCTCGATCTCCGAGCGAAACTTCAGAGATTCGACGGGGGTACCGGCGATGGAGCGCAGTGTCGCGCCCAGCGCGGACGCGCTGATTCACGCCACGAGATCGCAGGGCTTCGCCAGCACGTTCGACACGTCGCTGGAGACCTGGCTGTCCCCCTACGAGCCGCTCCTGCGGCGGCTCGTCCCGACCCTCATCATCGCATTCCTCGTCGTCATGGGCGCCGGCGCCGTCCAGCAGATTCTCACCAGCCGGGTCGAGGCGCTCAACGGCATCGGCGCCGACCTCGCCATCGCCGCATCGGCCATCGACATCGATCTCAACCACCGCATCGCGGTCACCGATGGCGACGTCGGCACGGCGGCCCAGCTGGCGCTCGACCTGACCGCCCCGCGCATCGGCGCGTCCGCCGGCCGGATCATCCTCGTCGCTGACGGCTCCGGACACGTCGTCGCGGCAACGCCGCCGGCCGCCCGGCAGTGGATCGGCAAGCCGGTGCGCGATGTCTTCGCCGCGCCGCCGGCGATCGGCGCTGGCGCCATCGCAATCCAACTGTCGTCAGGAGCCGACGTGATTCTGGTGACGCGGCCACTGCCGCTGCCGCTCTCCCATCTCTACGTCCTGCAGACGCCCGATGCAGCTCTGGCGCAGTGGTGGCGCTCCTCGGTGCTGACCGGCACGCTGTTCACCACCACCGGCCTGCTGCTTCTCGTCATCGGCCTTGCCTTCCACATCCAGACCATGCGCGCCGCCACCGCCGACATGATCAACCAGAACGCCCGCGCCACCATCGACGCGGCGCTGGAGAGCGGCGGCTGCGGTCTGTGGGACTGGGAGATCGGCACACACCAGATGTACTGGTCCGCCTCCATGTTCGAGATCCTCGGCATGAGCGACCGCGACGGGCTCGTTACCTTCGACGAACTCCTCCCTCTGCTTCACCCCGACGACGGCTATCTCGGCGGCATCGCCAACCTCACCGATCTCGATCCGCGCAACGCCGTCGACTTCCAGTTCCGCATGCGCCACGCCGACGGGCGCTGGATCTGGCTGCGTGCCCGCGGCCGCGGCCTCAGCCTCTCCGGGGTTGACCATCCCCGATTCGTCGGCATCGTCGTCGACATCACCGAGCAGCTCGAACTCGCCGCGCGCAACGCCGCCGCCGACCATCGCATTCGCGAGGCCATCGAGACCATTTCGGAGGCTTTCGTGGTCTGCGACGACCAGGACCGCATCGTCGTCTGCAACTCGAAGTTCCGCGAGCTGAACGGTCTCACCGAGGAGCAGGCGCTCCCCGGCGGCCGCTATGACGAGATCCTGGCGGCGACCGGCGGCGGCGCGCGGGTCAAGGACGGCCGCGTCCTGTCGGATCGCTCGCATGACGGCTCCCGCGACCTGGAGGTGGAACTCGTCGACGGCCGCTGGCTGCAGATCAGCGAGAGGCGGACCCATTGCGGCGGCTTCGTCTCGGTCGGCACCGACATCACCGCGCTGAAGCGCCACGAGACGCAGCTTACCGCCAGCGAACAGCGCCTGCGCGCCGGCGTCGCCGACCTCCAGCGCAGCCAGTACACGCTCGAGAAGCAGACCCAGCAGCTTGCCGAGCTCGCGGAGATGTATTCCGAGCAGAAGACGCAGGCCGAAGAGGCGAACCGCGCCAAGTCGGAGTTCCTCGCCGCCATGAGCCACGAGCTGCGCACCCCGCTCAACGCCATCATCGGCTTCTCGGAGGTGATGAAGGACGGGCATTTCGGCCCGCTCGGCGCGCTGAAATACCTCGAATACGCCCGCGATATCCACGACAGCGGGCACTTTCTGCTGTCCCTCATCGACGACATCCTCGACATGGCGCGCATCGAGGCCGGCCGGCTGACGCTGGAGCCGGCGGCGATCTGCCTGGAGGAGACGCTGGACGAGACCATGCGCGTCGTCTCCAAGATGGCCGCCGACAAGGAGATCCTGATCGAGGCCGAGGTGCCCGCCGGCATGGATCTCGTCGCCGACCGGCGATCCATCAAGCAGATCGCCCTCAACCTCCTGTCCAACGCGGTGAAGTTCACGCCGCGTGGCGGCATGATCTCGGTGCGCGCCCGCAAAGCCCGCGGCGTTGTCGCCATCGCCATCGAGGACACCGGCATCGGCATTCCCCGCCATGCGCTGCACAAGCTCGGCAAGCCCTTCGAGCAGGTCCAGAGCCAGTTCTCGCGCGACCATCAGGGGTCGGGGCTTGGCCTTGCCATCGCCAAGTCGCTGGTGGAGATGCATGGCGGGTCGCTGCGCATCCGCTCGACGCTGGGGCGCGGCACGACGGTCGTCGTCAGGCTGCCGGTCGACGGTCCCGGCGCGGCGGCGGTGATCGCCTGACCCTCCCTAGAGGGGTCCGACGATGCTCTCGAAGGCCTTGCGAACCTGCTTCTGCACCTCCGCCAGATGGGCGTCGACGGTGGCGAAATCCGGCAGCTCGCCGGCCCGCGCGAGCAGGCGCTTCAGGCCCGGCGCGGCGGTCTTCGGATCGAAGACATCCACCAGACAGAGCCTGAGGATCTGCGTCAGGCGCTGGTAGAGCCGGCAGGCCGACCGCAGGGCATCGCCCTGCGACGGTTTCAGGAGTCCGGCGGCGGCGGCCTTGTCCAGCACGCGGATCGTGTTGGTGTCGAGAATGTCGGGGTGGCGCGCGCCGTGGACGAGTTGCAGGGCCTGCGCGACGAACTCGATGTCGATCAGCCCGCCACGGACATATTTCAGGTCCCAGCGGTCGGCGTCGCCCTTGTCCTCGGCGATGGCCCGGCGCATGTCGACGATGTCGGCGAGGGTCGCCTTGGCCGGGCGTTTCGCCGTCAGGACGCGGCGGATGGCCTCGCTCACCTCGACCTCGAAGCCGGGGGTTGCGGCGACCACGCGGGCGCGCGTCAGTGCCATGTGCTCCCAGGTCCAGGCCTCCTTCACCTGGTAGGCGCGGAAGCCGTCGATATGGGTGGCCACCGGTCCCGACCGCCCCGAGGGCCTGAGCCTCAGATCGACGTCGAACAGCACGCCTTCGCTGGTCGGCGCCGACAGGGCGCTGATGAGGCGCTGCGTCATGCGGGAGAAGTAGTGGCTGCCGGTCAGCGGGCGCGGGCCGCCGGAGGCGCTCTCGCTGGGATCGTGGTCGTAGAGCAGGATGAGGTCGAGGTCGGAACCGGCCGTCATCTCGCGGCCGCCCAGCTTGCCGAGGGCGATGACCGCGGTCCGCATGCCGGGAATGGACCCGTGGGCCGCGGCGATCCAGTCGGTGACCGCCTGGTAGAGCGCCTTGATGAGCTGCTCGGCGAGGCGCGCGAAGGCCTGGCCGGCCGCCTCCGCCGACACCGTCCCGGCAAGGACGCGCACGCCGGTGAGGAACATCTGCTCCTGGCCGAAAATGCGGGCACGGTCGAGAACGTCCTCGGCGTCGGCCGCCATGGACAGCGTCTCCTTGAGACGGGCGGCCAGATCGGCACCGGACGGCAGTTCGCCGAAGAAGGCCGGCTCCAGCAGCGCGTCGAGCACGTGGGCGCGGCGCCCGAGCAGGTCGGCGAGGCGCGGCGCCGAGCCGAGGATCTGCGAAATGAGCTCGAGCAGGTCCGGATGGGTCCTGAGGATGGCGAGCAGCTCGATCGGCTGTGAGTGGCGCGTCAGCAGGCGGTCGAAGGCCCTGAGGCCGAGATCGGCATCGCCGCTGCGCGACAGGGCGTCGAGGAGAGCCGGCGCGAGTTCGGCAACGCGCTCACGCGCGTCGCGGGCGCGAAGGCCGCCGCTCCTGGGATGCTGCCAGGCCTGCACGGTGGCGACGACGGCCACGGGGTCGGCGAAACCGATGTCCTTCAGCGCCGCCACCGTCGTCGCCTTCGGCGGCGAGGACGTCAGGTCGAGCGTGCCCTTCACCTCGGACAGCGTCGGCAGGGTCTCGAAGAGCTTTGCATAGGCCGCCTCGACCGGCCTGAGCTCCGCCGTGAGCGCGGCGGCGAAGGCGGCATGGTTGCTGTAGCCGAGGAACATTGCGATGCGCTCCACGCCCTCGGTCGTCTCGGGCAGGCTGTGCGTCTGCTCGTCGGCGACCATCTGCAGCCGGTGCTCGATCTGCCTCAGGAAGCGGTAGGCGCGCTCCAGCGCCTCGCGCGTCTCGGCCGTCACCCAGCCGGCCTCGCGCAGGCGCTCGAGCCCGGTCATCGTGTCGCGAACGCGCAGCGCCGGGTTGCGGCCGCCGGCGATGAGCTGCTGCGTCTGCACGAAGAACTCGATCTCGCGAATGCCGCCGCGGCCGAGCTTGATGTTGTGGCCCTCGACGGCCAGCGCATCATGGCCGCGGAAGGCGTGAATCTGGCGCTTCATCGCATGGACGTCGGCGACGGCCGCATAGTCGAGATATTTGCGCCAGATGAAGGGCTGCATCTCCTGGAGGAACGCCTCGCCTGCCGCGATGTCGCCGGCGCAGGGCCGCGCCTTGATGAAGGCCGAGCGCTCCCAGGTCTGGCCGATGGTCTCGTAGTAGTGCAGCGCCGCAGGCGTCGAGATGGCAACCGCCGTCGCGCCGGGATCGGGCCTCAGGCGCAGGTCGGTGCGGAAGACATAGCCGTCCGCCGTGCGCTCCTGCAGGATCTTCACCAGCCGCTGGGTGAGGCGCACATAGGCCGGCTGGGCCTCCCTACCCGGCTTCATCGGCGCCTTGTCGGGGTCGAAGAACACGATCAGGTCGATGTCGCTGGAATAGTTGAGCTCGAAGGCGCCGTGCTTGCCCATGGCGAGCACGATGTAGCCTGAGCCGACCTCCGCGTTCTTCGGGTCGGCGGGGTCGAGGATCCCGCCGTCGGCGAGGTCGCGCATCAGATGGGCGACCGCCTCGGCCACGGCGAGGTCCGCCGTCGCGGTCAGAGCGCGGGTGACGGTCTCCAGCGGCCAGACGTCGCCGATATCGGCGAGCGCGACGAGCAGCGCCACCTGGGCGCGAAACCGCCGGAGCGCGCGGCCGATCCCCTCGTCGCTGCGCGCCTTGCGGCAGGCGGCGGAGGCCTCGGCCTTGAGCCGCGCGAAGCAGCCCTCGGGCGCTTCGGAGAGGCAGGCGGCGAGGTGACCGGGATCGTCCACCGCGATGGCGGTGAGGAAGGGCGAGTGGGCGAGGACGCCGGCCACCAGCGCGCGCGCCTTCGGTGCCTTGAGCGCAGCCTCGAGACTGGCGCGCAGGGCGGCATCGTCCACGCCACCGAGGAACTCGGCGCTGCGCTTGGCCGCCGTCGCGCCTTTCGGCATGACGGGGGCGGCCTTCAGCCGCGCGGCGAGGCTCAGCGACGAATCAGGCGGGCCGGACCGGGAGGTTCGTGTCATCGGCCAATCGTGGCAGACGCAGCGCCACCTTCAAACCCGGACGATTGTCGTCGAGCGACAATCCACCGCCATGTAGCCGCGCAACCGCCGCGGCGAGGCTGAGGCCGAGGCCCGAGCCGGGCCGGGAGCGGCTCGTCTCCAGCCTGACGAAACGGTCGAGAACCCGGCCGCGGTCGCCGTCGGCGATGCCGGGGCCGCGATCCGCGACGTTGATCAGCGCATCGGCTCCCTCCGCCGTGACCGTCACGCTGACCCTGCGCTCGCCGCCTTCGGGAGCGCCATACTTCAGGGCGTTGTCGACGAGATTGGCGACGACCTGGCCGAGCAGTTCCCGGTTGCCGCTGACGCGCACCGGCACCGCCACGACCTCCAGCGCGATGCCCGCCTCCTCCGCAACCGGCTCGTAGAGCTCGGCGACGCCGCGGGCGATCTCGCCCAGGTCGAGCGGCGCCATGCCCTCGCGCTGGTTGCCGGCCTCGGCCCGGGCGATCATGAGCAGGGCATTGAAGGTGCGGATCAGCCCGTCCGATTCCTCGATGATGCCGGTCAGCGCGGCGCGATAGGCATCCTCGCCCGAGGCGACGCGCAGGGCGTCCTCGGCCTTGTTGCGCAGACGGGTCAGCGGCGTCTTGAGGTCGTGGGCGATGTTGTCGGAGACCTCCTTCATGCCCGCCATCAGCGCCTCGATGCGCGCCAGCATGTCGTTGACGCTGCCGGCGAGGCGGTCCAGTTCGTCGCGTGAGCCGGCCGTCGGCAGGCGACCAGTCAGATCGCCCTCCATGATGCGGCGGGACATGTCGGTCATGGCGTCGACGCGCTTCAGCACGCGGCGGGTAACGAAATAGGCACCGACCAGGCCGAGGATGAGCGCCACCATCAGCGCCAGCCGGAAACCGCGCCCGAAGATCTCGCGCATCCGGTCGCGTTCCTCGAGGTCGCGGCCGACCAGCAGGCGGAAATTGCCGGGCAGGCCGTAGATCTGCACAATGGCGCGGTGCGGCCGGTCGGTGACGCTCTCCCCGGCGCGGCGGTAATCCGTCTCGATCCAGCCGGGCCGGTTCAGCGTCCCGGCAGGCAACTCGCCGATATTGCCGGCCATCGCGTCGCCGGTGAATGAGGTGACGAGATAGAGCGAGGCGCCGGGACGATTGCCGCGCTCCTCTACAACCTCGACCAGCCGGCGGATGCCGCCGACTGAATATTGCTCGGCGAGGCCCCGCACCTCCGCGGTGATCGTCTCGGTGAGCTGGTCGGTGAACAGCCGCTGCGTCGCAAAACCGAGCCAGCCGATGACGAAGCCGGCGAAGAGCACGAAGATCAGCAGATAGGCGGCGATGATCTTGAACGCCGTCGTCGAAACCAGCGTGCGCAAGCCCGACGGCCGGCGCGGCGCCTTCGCCGGCGCAGCCGTGGTCACGCGCGCACCGTGTAACCGGCGCCGCGGATGGTGTGGATCAGGGGCCGCTCGAAGCCCTTGTCGACCTTGGAGCGCAGGCGCGACACGTGGACGTCGATAACGTTGGTCTGCGGGTCGAAATGATAGTCCCAGACGTGTTCAAGCAGCATGGTGCGGGTCACCACCTGGCCGGCATTCTTCATCAGGTACTCGAGCAGACGGAACTCGCGCGGCTGAAGCAGGAGTTCCCCGCCGGCCCGCGTCACCCGGTGCGACAGGCGGTCGAGTTCCAGATCGCCGACGCGATAGACGGTTTCCGGCGCCCCGGCGGCGCGACGGCGCGACAGCACCTCGACCCGCGCCAGAAGCTCGGAAAAGGCATAAGGCTTCGGGAGATAGTCGTCGCCGCCGGCCCTCAGGCCCTTGACGCGGTCGTCGACCTGGCCGAGCGCGGAGAGGATGAGCGCGGGCGTGTCCCGCCCGGCGGCCCTCAGTTCTGCGATGACGGTCAGGCCGTCTTTTTTCGGCAGCATGCGGTCGACGATGAGCACGTCATAGGGGCCGTCGCCCGCCATGGCCAAGCCGTCCTCGCCATCGGCGGCGTGATCGGCGACGTGGCCGGTCTCCCTGAAGGCCTTGACGAGGTAGGACGCCGCCTCGCGGTCGTCCTCGATGATCAGAATCCGCATGGGGGCCATGTTACACGGGCTCCGCGAGCCATATCCAGTTGTCCGTCGCGCCCGGGCGGACCGGCGCGGCGAGACACAGACCGGCGAGAGACGTTGGGGGATCGGAGACAAAAAATGGCGGGGCGGCCGGACATGGAGTTCCGACCGCCCCGCTCGAGACGATCCCGGCTGGCGGGGGGCGACTGGGGTTGCCAGTCCGGGATCACTCGTGAGTAGCGGCCGGCGCCGGAAAGGTTCGACGCCGGCATCACTTTTGTCTCAGCTCGGATTGAGAGGGATGGCGACGAAGCGCTGTCCCTCGCCGGAGCGCAGGCGGATCAGCGCCGAGCGCCGGCCGTCGGCGCGGGCCGCGTTCAGGGCCTCGCGCACGTCGCGCAGCGAGGACACCGAGCGCCCGGCGACGTCGAGGATGACGTCACCCTGGCGGATGCCGCGCTGGGCGGCGGGACCGGAGGGATCGACCTCGGTCACCACCATGCCCTCGCCGCGCCCGGCGGGCTCGAGCGACAGACCGAGACGCGGACCTGCGGGCGGCGTCTCGGGAGCAACGTCGCTGGGCGGTGCCCGGCGGCCGTCCTGCAGGGAAGCGCTGCGGCGCTCGTCCGGCAGGCGGCCGAGCGTCAGGTTGACCGCCGTCTCGGCGCCGTCACGCATGACGGTCAGGCGAACCGTCGTGCCGGGGCGGGCGGTGCCGACACGGCGCGACAGGTCGCGGGCATCGCGCACCGGCTGGCCGTCGACGGCGATGATCACGTCCGAAGGCTTGATGTCCGAGTTGGCCGCCGGGCTGCCCGACTGGATGCCGGCGACGAGGGCGCCCTCGGGCTTGGCGAGCTTCAGGCTCTCGGCGATCTCCGGCGTCACCGCCTGGATCTGGATGCCGATCCAGCCGCGCTGGACCGAGCCGCCCTCGCGCAGCGCCGCGACGACGTTCTGGGTCGTCTCGGAGGGGATGGCGAAGGCGATGCCGACATTGCCGCCGGACGGGGAGAAGATGGCGGTGTTCACGCCGACGACCTCGCCGTTGACGTTGAAGGTCGGACCACCGGAATTGCCGCGGTTCACCGCCGCGTCGATCTGCATGAAGTCGTCGTAGGGGCCGGAGCCGATATCGCGGCCACGGGCCGAGACGATGCCGGCCGTCACCGTGCCGCCGAGGCCGAAGGGATTGCCGACCGCCAGGACCCAGTCGCCGACGCGCGGGGCGCTGGCGGCGAAGCGGACGAAGGGGAAGTCGGTGCCATCGGCCTTCAGGAGTGCGAGATCGCTGCGCTCGTCGGTGCCGACCACCTTCGCCTTGAAGCTGCGGCCACCGTCCATGACGATGTCGGCCTCGGTCGCGCCGCGCACGACGTGGTTGTTGGTGACGATGTAGCCGTCGGCCGAGATGAAGAAGCCCGAGCCCTGCGACATGGAACGCGGACCGCCGGGGCCGCGCGGGCCGCCGAAGCGCGGGCCGCCCTGGCCGCGCGGACCACCGAAGCGGGGGTCGTTGCGGAACTGCTCGCCGAAGCGGCGCATGAACCGCTCCATCTGGCCGTTCTCGTCGTCGTCGCCGCCGGGAAGCTCGCGGAAGCTCATGGCCTGGGTCGGGGCGGCCTGGGCGACGCGCACCGAGACGACGGCGGGCTTCACCCGCTCGACCACGTCGGCGAAGGACATGGGAGCGGTCTGCGCGCCCTGCGCGGTGGCGCTGGCGACGAAGGGGGAGCGGGGGGGCTGGAAGGTCAGCACGCCGGCGCCGACGGCGACCACGGCCACTGTGCCGAGAAGGGCGGCGCGAATGCGGGACGCCTTGGAAGCGGATGTCATGGGGGATCTCCACGGAATGGGGGCACACGGTGAGTGCCGTGTATGACCGGACCATGGAGGATCGTGGATTACGCCACCCTGTCGGGGAAGTTACATCTCCGTAAGGTTGGGCCGCCTCAGGACTTCAGCACCGCCTCGAGCTTCGCCTTCTCCTCGTCGGTCAGCGGCGCCGGGCCGGCCACCGGAGACGACCGCCGCCGGCGGGCCCACAGCACGAGATAGGCCCCGCCGGCGAGCAGGAACAGCGCCGGCGCGCCCCAGAGCACCGCCGTATGCCAGCCGAAGCGCGGTCGCAGCAGGACGAACTCGCCATAGCGGGCGACGAGATAGTCCATCACCTGCCTGTCGCTGTCGCCGGCCTTCAGCCGCTCGCGCACCAGAAGGCGCAGGTCGCGGGCGAGCGGCGCGTCGGAATCGTCGATCGACTGGTTCTGGCAGACCATGCAGCGCAGGTCCTGCGACAGGTTGCGCGCCCGCTCCTCCAGCGCCGGATTGTCGAGCCGCTCGCCAGGCAGGACGGCGAAGGCGGGCGTCGCGGTCACGAGCGCAAGGACAAGGGCGAGCATCCGCATGGCGGTCACTCCGCCGGCTGGGCGGCGGCCGCGGCGCGGCGGGCCGAGGGTTTCGGCGCGCCGACGCGGAAGCGGCGGTCGGACAGCGACAGGAGCCCGCCGAACATCATCACCAGCGTGCCGATCCAGATCAGCAGGACCATCGGCTTGTAGAAGAAGCGCAGCGCGATGGAGCCGTCGGTGCCGGCATCGCCCGGCGAGACGTAGAGCTGCGAGACGCCGCGCGTCTTCAGCGCAGCCTCGGTGGTCGGCATGTTGCGCGCGGTATAGAGGCGCTTCGCCGGTTCGAGAACGCCGACGCTGACCCCACCCTCGCGCACCGAGAGGCGGGCGACGAGATCGCGGTAGTTCGGCCCCTGCACCGGGAATAGCCCGACCAACGTCATGTCGTAGCCGGCGACGGAGACGCTCTCGCCCGGCTTCATCTGGACAATGGTCTCCTGCTTGTAGGCGGTCTCTCCGACGATGCCGAGCAGCATGACCCCGACGCCGGCATGGGCGAAGGCCGTGCCCCAGGCGGAGCGCGGCAGGCCGCGGGCGCGGGCTAGGCTCGTCGCGGCCGGCGCCTTGAACAGTTGCACGCGCTCGGCGATGTCGATCAGCGAGCCGACGATGATGTAGGCGGCAAGGCCGACGAAGACCGGCGCGAGGATCGGGCCACCCGACTTCACCGCGAAGGTCACCGCCATGGCGACGAATCCCGCGGCGAAGGCCAGCGTCAGCCGCTGCGCCACGGCATAGAGGTCGCCGCGCTTCCAGGCGAGGAAGGGTCCGAAGACCATCGCCACCATCAGAGGCACCATGAGCGGGCCGAAGGTCCAGTTGAAGAAGGGCGGGCCGACCGAGATCTTGGCGCCGGTCAGCGTCTCCAGCGCCAGCGGATAGAGGGTGCCGACGAAGACCGCGGCGCAGGAGGCGGTGAGGAACAGATTGTTGAGCACCAGGGCGCCTTCGCGCGACACCGGCGCAAAGAGCCCACCCTGCTTCAGGGCCGGCGCGCGCCAGGCATAGAGCGCCAGCGAGCCGCCGATGAAGGCGACGAGGATGGCGAGGATGAAGACGCCGCGCTCGGGGTCGACCGCGAAGGCGTGGACGGAGGTCAGCACGCCCGACCGCACCAGGAAGGTGCCGAGCAGCGACAGCGAGAAGGTGAGGATGGCGAGCAGCACCGTCCAGACCTTCAGCGCCTCGCGCTTTTCCATGACGACGGCCGAGTGCAGCAGCGCCGTGCCGGCGAGCCAGGGCATCAGCGAGGCGTTCTCCACCGGGTCCCAGAACCACCAGCCGCCCCAGCCGAGCTCGTAATAGGCCCAGTAGGAGCCCATGGAGATGCCGGCGGTGAGGAATATCCAGGCGACCAGCGTCCAGGGCCTGACCCAGCGCGCCCAGGCGGCGTCGATCTTGCCGTCGATGAGGGCGGCCACCGCGAAGGCGAAGGACATGGAGAATCCGACATAGCCGAGATAGAGCAGCGGCGGATGGATCGCGAGGCCGACGTCCTGCAGCAGCGGATTGAGGTCGCGGCCCTCCATCGGCGCCGGGCTGATGCGGGTGAAGGGATTGGAGGTCTTCAGCACGAAGACCAGGAAGGCGACGGTGATCCAGCCCTGCACCGCCAGCACGTTGGCCTTCAGCGAGAGCGGCAGGTTGCCCCCGAACAGCGCCACCAGCGCCGAGAACAGCGTCAGGATCACCACCCAGAGCAGCATCGAGCCCTCGTGGTTCCCCCAGACGCCGGAGATCTTGTAGATCAGCGGCTTGGTGGAATGGCTGTTGAGGACGACGTTCTCGACCGAGAAGTCGGACACCAGATAGGCGTAGGTGAGCACCGCGAAGGAGAGGCCGACGAAGGCGAACTGGCCGATGGCGACGGGACCTGCAATGCCCATCAGCCCGGCGTCGCCCTTGCGCGAGCCCCAGATCGGCACGACCGACTGGACCAGCGCCAGCGCCAGGCCGAGGACGAGGGCGTAGTGACCGATCTCGGGCGACATCAGCGCGACCCCGCTGGCGTCGGCGCCGCGCCGGGGGCGGTTGCGGGACGCGGATTGGCGGCATTGGGGTTCGGCGCCGCCTCACCCGGTTTCCAGTGACCCTGCCGCTTCAGGCTGTCGGCCACCTCCTTCGGCATGTAGTTCTCGTCATGGCGGGCGAGAACGCTGTCGGCACGGAAGGAACGGTCGGGTCCCAGAACGCCCTCGGTGACGACCCCCTGCCCCTCGCGGAACAGGTCCGGCAGGACGCCGCGATAGGTCACCGGGATCGAATGGGTGCCGTCGGTCACGGTGAAGCTCACCTGCATGTTCTCGCCGCGCCGGACCGAACCGTTCTCCACCAGGCCGCCGAGGCGCATGCGCGAGCCGGGGGCGAGGTTCTTCTGGACGATATCGGTCGGCGACTGGAACAGCGTAATGGAGCCGGAGAGGGCGTAGAGCACGAGGCCGGCGGCGATGCCGAGAACGCCCAGCGCCAGGCCGATGAGCGTCAGGCGGCGCTGCTTGCGGGTCATGCCCTTGCGGACGAGGACGGGAGTGCCGGTCATGGTCATGAGCCACCGAGCCCCAGTTCGTTCAGCAGGCCGTCAAGCCGGGTGATCTTGTCGGATTCGGCGGCGAAACGCTGGCGCGCCGTGGCCGCAGCCTCGCGCGCCTTGGACGCCTCGCCCAGCACGGCATAGGAGCGCAGGAGGCGCAGCCAGCCCTCGAAGTCCGAGCCGTCGGCGGCGAGGCGCGCCGCGAGGCCGTCCACCATGGCGCGGATGTCAGGAGGGGCGGAAGTCGCGGCCGCCGCCGGGGCCGGGGGGCCGCCGAGGCGGGCGATCTCGGATTGCAGCAGGCCGATCCACGGCGCTCCCGCCGGAGCGCTTTCGACGAGCCTCGTCCACATCGCCCGCGCCTCCTCGGGCTTGCCGTCCTGTTCGGCGGCGATGCCCATGAAGTAGCCGGCCTTGGGATGGCCGGGGCCAAGGGCGAGCGCGCGCTCGAACCCGGCCTTCGCCTCCGCCGTGACGACGCCGCCGGCGGCGATCGTCTGCGCCTCGGCGAGGTCGGCCTCGCGGTCGGCGGTCGCCCCGAGGATGCGCAGGGCGTTGGCCCGCGCCCTGAGCGCGTCCGGAACCCGGCCGAGACGGAGATAGACCGGCGCGATCACCTCCCAGCCGCGTCCGTCCTCGGGATTGGCGGCGAGATGCGTCTCGATGCGTCCGACGAGGGAGGCGATGTCGGTTTGCGCGGGCGCTGCCCGCTGGCGCTCCGCCAGCGGCTGGCCGGGATAACCCGGCTGGCCGCGCAGGCCATAGGCGAGCGCGGCGATCACAGGAATGACGACGATGGCTGCGATGGCGACGATCCGACGGCGGCGCGTCGCGCCGGCCAGATCGGCCTCGTCGCGATGGTCGGCGGCGGCGATCAGGCGTCGCGACACCTCGATGCGCGCTGCCTCGGCCTCCGCCGCGCCGATGAGACCGGCCTCGGAGTCGCGGCCGATCTCGGCCAGTTGATCGCGATAGACGGCGACATCCACGCCGGTGGCAACGGCGCCGGCGGTCCGCGACAGGGGCAGCAGCACGGCCAGAACCGCCGCGCCGGTCATCGCCGCAATCGCAAGCCAGATGGTGAGGGAGCCGTCCATGAGCTTCGGGGGCGGGTGTGATCCGGGCGAGCGCCGGGGGGCACTCTCGATACCCGCCAGATAGACCACACGGGCACGCCCGACAACGTTCAGGTTGTCGCGCTCGTCAAGGTTTGATGTGGCGCAAGCCTTCGGCCCTCAGCGGGGCGCCTTGCCGCTGTTGATGGCGACATCGGCCGCCTTCTGCAGGAGCTGGGCGTAGCTCGCGCCGAAGATGCGGGCGGAGAAGCGCACCGCCGCCTCGATCTGGCTGATCTTCAGCGCCCGATCCGTGTCGGGGGAGCTGCGGATGTTCTCCATCAACTGGGTCAGGGTCGGATCCAGATAGCCCTGGATCTCGGCGAAGACGCGCTGGGTGATCTCGTTCAGCGCGATCTCGGAGGCGTAGGTGCGGCAATGGTTGAGGAGTTCGAGGCGATTCTCGACCTCGACGACCACCTCCTCGGTGATCGGGGCCATCGGCTGCTCGCTGCGCTGGCGCGGCCTGATCAGGCGGCGAACCTCGCCGGGAATGCCCTCGATCTGCGCCGACAGGAGCGTCGCGAGGTCGGCGCGCAGCTTGCCGATGCGCCGCGGCCAGGGGCCGTCGCTGGTCAGGCTCATGTCGGTGCGCAGCGCCCGGACGGAATCGTGGAATTCCTTGATGCCGGAGGCGGCCCTGTCGCCCCGGCCCTCTTTCAGCGCGCGCGAGACACGCTGGGTCGCCCGCTCGACGTCGCCGATGACGAGGTCGACCGCTGCGCGGTACGGGCTGGCCGCGATCTTGCTGGGCTCGTCGCTGTCGGCGGCCGATACCGCGAGCCGCACGAGCTGGGCGCGATGGACAAGGCGGCCCTGCATCAGCGCCAGCGCATAGGGCAGCAGCCCCGGCCGGCTCGCCGCCAGCGGATCGAGCATGGCGCGGGCATTGGCGAGGCCCTCGTCGGCGAGATTCTTGATCGACGGCGGCCCCTTGGCAATGGCGGCGGTGATTGCCGGAAGATCGGTCAGGATCGCGAGGACATCGACCATGTCGTCGCGCACCCGTTCGTCGCCGAGCCGCACGGTGAGGCGCTTGCGGTCCTGCTCGCTGGCGTTCGACTGCTCGATTGCGGCATGGGCGGCGGCGGTGAACGGCGGCAGGAAGGCGGCGATCAGCGCCAGCGCCCGGGCCTCATCCACCGCCTCCAGCGCCTGCCGGCAGGCCTTTTCGAGATCAGCCGCCTCCTTGGGCTTGAGATCGCGGCGAACGAAGGTCCAGATCGCCGGCAGCGAGGCGCGCATGATCCGGCCGCGCACCTTGGTTTCCAGGCGCTCGTCGATGAGGAAGGGTTCGAGCGGCCGGAACATCAGCCGAGGGACGACATCCTCCCGCTCGGGAAGGGGCTCGGCCGCGGCGCCGATGGCGGCCGGTACCGCCGGACCGCTTCCCTGGCGCAGGGCGGCCAGAATGAGATCGCCGCCGGGAACCTCCTCGCCGCGCGCCTTGGCGCGGGTGATCTCGGCCGACAGGAGTTGCTTGGCCGCCTCGGGCAGGGCAGCCAGATAGGCGCGCAGCCGCTCCAAGGGGGATGAAGCGGCGGCATTCTCCTGGCGGGTCGCGGTGGCAGCCTCGGTCATGAGGCGCAGACGTTAACCGGCGGGCGTTAAGAAGTGGTGGCCGCGCCTCAGCCGACCTGCGACCAGCTGCCGTCGGGGTTGCGACAGGCGGTGCCGACGGCGGTCTGCGGGCGGCCCCCGACATAGATCGTATGGGTGTATTCGCGGCAATACACCGCGCCGCGGTAGTAGGTGCGGCCCGGCTCGACATAGCCGTAGGCCTTCTCGCTCCGCCACTCGGAGCGGCGGCCCTCGACCCAGACGACGCGCTCGGCGGCATAGGCGCGCTCGCGGTCCTGCGCGTCGAGGTCGCGGCCGATGGCGTTGCCGATCAGGCCGCCGATGGCCGCGCCGGCGATGCCGGCTGCCAGGCGCTCGCCCGGTCCGCCGCCGAACTGCGACCCGATGAGGCCGCCGGCGACGGCGCCGATGGCGGTTCCGGACTGTTCGCGGGTCTCGCAACCGGCGACGGTGAGGCCGATGAGGGCGGTGGCGGCGACAAGGCGCAGGCGCATGGGATCGTTCCGTTCATGGAGCCCGGCCGCCGGGCCGGAGCGTGAATGACGGCGCCACTGTCCAGCCGAATGAGGCGAAAAGGCGGCGCCGCGCCCCCTCACACCGCCGGCAGGCGCAGGATTGCGCGCAGGCCGCCGCGCGGCGAGGCATCGAGCCTCAGGCCGCCGCCATAGAGCCCGGCCAGCTCGGAGACGATGGACAGGCCGAGGCCCGAGCCCGGCTTGGTCTCGTCGAGGCGGCGGCCGCGGTGGCCGACCGACTCGCGCTCGGCGGGGGTCAGGCCCGGGCCGTCGTCGTCGACGGCGATCGAGAAGAAGGCGCGGTCGGCCGAGGTCGGGCTCTGCTCGCGCCAGCCGGTGACGGCGACGCTGGCGGAGGCCCATTTGCAGGCATTGTCGACGAGATTGCCGACCATTTCCTCCAGATCGTTGCGCTCGCCGCGGAACCGAACCTCGGCCGGGACGTCGCAGGTCACCGAGAGCGACCGGTCGCGGTGGATCTTCTCCATGGTGCGGGCGAGCCCCGCCACCACCTCGTCCACCGGGACCGTCGTGGTCGCTACGCGGGCGCGCGCCGCCGCCCGCGCCCGGTCGAGGTGATGGCTGACCTGGTCGCGCATCACCCGCGCCTGCTCGACGACCTTGGCCGCGAGCGGATCGTCGCGGCCGGCGGCCTCGTTCTGGATCACCGAGAGCGGGGTCTTCAGGGCGTGGGCGAGATTGCCGACATGGGTGCGCGAGCGCTCGACGATCTCGCGGTTGCTGTCGATGAGGGCGTTGACCTCACGCGCCAGCGGGGCGATCTCGACCGGGAAGTCGCCCTCCAGGTGCTCCTGCTCTCCGGCGCGGATCGCGGTGAGGCCGCCGACCAGCCGCTGCAGCGGCTTGAGGCCGACGCGCACCTGCAAGAGGGCGGCGACGCCCATGCCCACCGCCAGCAACAGCAGCGCGCCGATCAGGGTGATGCTGAATTCGCGCACCGCCTGCGCGATGTCGTCGGCCGGGCCGGCCACGAGGATGGTGAAATTGCCGTCCTCGCCGAGTTCGATGGTGCGCTCGACCGCGCGCAGGCGCACCCCGTTCGGCGCATCGAGATAGCCCTCGCGCGAGCGGGTCGGGCCATCGGCGACCGCCTCGGGTCCAAGATTGGGCAGGCGACCGTCGAACAGGGAGCGCGAGGTGCGCACCTCGTTGCGGCCGGCGTCGGTGCGGACGATCTGCCAGTACCAGCCCGATTGGGGCAGTTCGAAAAGCGGTTCGCCGAGATTGGCGCCGACGACAATCTGCGAATCATCCACCGCGCCGGCGAGATCGGCGATCAGCAGCTTCACATAGACGCCGAGCCGCCGGTCGAAACCGCGCTCGATCGCCGCCCGGTTCACCGCGTTGAGCACAAGCCCGGTGAGCGTCAGCAGGACCACCGCGAAGGCCAGAGCCAGGACGAAGAGGCGCCGCGCCAGCGAGGGCGCGCGGGACGCGGCGGCCATGTCAGGGGCTCGCAGCGGGCTGCGTCGGCGGCTGGAGGATATAGCCGAGGCCCCTCACCGTCTGGATGACGTCGACGCCCAGCTTCTTGCGCAGGCGGCCGATGAAGACCTCGATCGTGTTGGAATCGCGGTCGAAATCCTGGTCGTAGATGTGCTCGACGAGTTCCGTCCGGGAGACGACCTTGCCCTGCTGGTGCATCAGATAGGCGAGCAGCCGGTATTCATGCGATGTCAGCTTGACCGGATTGCCGTCGACCGTCACCCGGCCGGCGCGGGCGTCGAGGCGGACGGGGCCGCAGTTGAACTCGTTGGTGGCCTGCCCCGCGACGCGGCGCAGCAGGGCGCGCAGGCGCGCCAGCACCTCCTCCATGTGGAAGGGCTTGGCGACATAGTCGTCGGCCCCGGCGTCGAAGCCCTGCACCTTGTCGGACCAGCGGTCGCGGGCGGTGAGGATCAGCACCGGCATGGTGCGGCCGGAGCGGCGCCACTGCTCAAGAACGGATATGCCGTCCATCTTCGGCAGGCCGATATCGAGCACGACGGCGTCATAGGGCTCGCTGTCGCCGAGGTAATAGCCCTCCTCGCCGTCGAAGGCCTTGTCGACGACATAGCCCGCGTCGGTCAGGGCGGTGGTGATCTGCCGGTTGAGATCCGGATCGTCCTCGACGACGAGCAGGCGCAAGGGAAGTCTCCTGAGAAAATCAGCCGCGGTCAGCGAACCTGGACGACCTGTCCGGTCTTCGCATCGATGCGCACCCGCATGACTTTGCCATGCCGGGCGACGACTGTCAGCAGGTAGACGAGCTGGGTGCCGGCCCGGCACAGCCGGGCATTGATGACCTCGCCGGGATGCTCCGCCCTGAGGCCGCGCTGCGCCTGCGACAGCGGCATCGCCTGTCCGCCGGCCACGGCGGCGCGCCTCTCGGTGGGCGAGAGGCACGAGACCTGCGCATGCGCCGTCCCGGCGGCGAGCACCAGGACGACGGCGGTGGCGGCTATGCGGGCGAGTGGCATGGTCAACCGGGGGCACCGGGTTTGAGAGAACCGGGAAGGCTAGCCCCCCGGCCTGAACCCCGGATGAATGACAGCCCGGTCACGGCACGAGCTTCCGCTTCGCCAGAACGCGGAAGACGATGGTGCCAGCGAAGCTGACGCCGGTCGCCGCCTGCAGCAGGGCCTCGGCGAGCGCGCCCTGGTCGATGAGATGCGTCTGCACGCCGAAGATCGAGGCCAGCAGGCAGCCCATGCCGACGAGGCTCGACCAGACGGTGCGGCTGGCGAGGACGGATTTGAGGCCGAGATCGGACAGGTCGTTCATGACAGGTCTCCTGGTTGGGGAAGGATGAAGGTGATGGACGGGCCGCGCCGTCAGGACACGACGGCGCGGTCGTGAACCCGCCGCCAGTCGGCGCCGTCGGACATGGCGAGGGTCCGCCCGCCCGCCTCGTCGACCACGTCGACCAGCGCGCCGGCATGATCGGCGGCGGCGGGAAGCGTCACCACCGTGAAGGATCCGGGCCGGACCGGACCGCCAGCCCTGATAGCGCCGGTCTGGGTGAGGTCGCCGTTGCGGTCGACGGTGGTCCTGACCGCGGTGACGCCGCTCGCGTCGGTGGTGAAGAGCTCCCAGCGCGAGGGCACGATCCCCGTCGACACGGCGCCGTCGACGACGGGGCGCAGCTGCGCGCAGACGCGATAGTCGGCGCCGTCATGGGCGAAGGCGTTCTGGCCGCCGACGACATCGCCGGCCTGAACGGCGGTGCGGGCCACCACAGAGCCGCGCGAGCGGCGGGTGACGAGATTGGGCGAGCCGCTGTCCTGGCAGCGCTCGAGGACCAGCGGCACCTGCCCGGTCCCGTCATGGACGATGTGCAGCGTTCCCGAAGGCGCCGCCGTGTTGATGCCCCAGAGGCTGCCGAGGGCGGCGAGTTCGGCCGCGCCCGCCCTGAGGCCGGCGGCCGGCACGGACAGGCGCCCGCTGGCGGGATCGACGGCGACGGCCTCGGTCCAGGCCGCGCCGTCCGCCGACACCTTGAGGCGGAACGTGTCGTCGCCGGCGAGGCCAAGTTCCGCCCGACCCGACCAGCCCGACTGGAAGACCAGGCTCGCCGTGTCGCCCGCCGTCTCCCGGTTGAGCGTCAGGCGCATGTCGCCGCTACCGCCTTCGGCCGCCGGCACGTGCGAGAACAGCGCCGCCCCTGACCGCACCGCGAGGCGGTTGGTGTCGTCGGCGGTGGCGTTGACGCCGAGATGGCCGAGGTTCTGCAGCCGCAAGGCGGTGGAGAGGTCGCGCCACTCCGCGCCGTCGTGGATCAGCAGCCGGTTCTCCGCCGCGTCCAGCGCCACGAAGCCGCGGCGCGCGGCGACGAAGACCCAGCCGCCCGACAGGAAGGCGGCCACCTCGCCGTCATGGCCGGACCAGTCGCCGGTCGCCCCCGCCGCGACGATGTGGCGGTCGCCGTCGTCGGGACCTGTCGGCGGTGCGGTGCGATCACTGTCGGCGACGGCGAGCTGCACCAGCGCGTCGAGCACCTGCAGCGCCTCGTTGTGGGTGACGTGCTTCTGCGCCTGCGCCGCCGCGATCAGCGGCAGGCCGAGGTGGGTGGTCGTGGACATGGCAATCTCGCGTCAGAGGGGAAGGACGGCATCGAGCGCATGGCCGGGGCCGGCGACCGCCGAGATCTGCTGGACGGTGAAGCGGACCGTCGGCTGGGGGCTACCGAAATCGGCGATCTCGTCGGCCTCCGCATAGAGATGGCCGGGCGCCGCGGTTTCGACGGTGCGGACAGCCGCGCCGCCCGTATCGCGGATGGTGAGGAGGTAGCGCTCGGCGGTCTCGCCGAGGCCGATCTCCGCCAGGTCCCAGCCGTCGCCGCCAAGCCTTGAGCGGCGGGTCCAGGCGAGGCGGATGCCCGCCGCCTCCCGCCGCGCCCGGGCGTGGACGGGGGCAAAGGGCATCAGCGCGGTGAGGCCGGCCGTCGCCTCCAGTTCCACCACCGCCGGGTCGGCGGCGAGCAGCGTCGACGAGCCCACCCGGTAGCGGAACGGTCGTCCGACGAGGTCGAGTCCCGTGCCGAGCGAGGCCAGCGGTCCGTCGAGCATCACCACCAGCGCCCCGGCCGCCACCGGTCCCGTCCTGTGCTCCGTGCCGCGCTGGCCGCGCAGCAGAGGCCGCAGGACATAGGTCCGGTCGGCGACGAGCAGCGCGTCGCGGAACTGCATCACCTCCCAGCCGCCATCGCCGTGCTGGATGGCGCAACCGTTGCCCCCGCCGAACACGGCGGCCTCCGGTAGCCCGGAGAGCGCGCCGGTGACGAGTTGCACCGTGACGCCCGCGCCGCGCTCCCACAGCCAGGGCCCGCCGCCGCCAAGCGGCGACAGCGTCCGGCCCATGATCGAAGGACGCACCAGGCTCGCCACCGGCTCGTCGCCGAGCCCCTCCCCGCCGCGCCAGACCGTATAGGGTCCGCGCCAGGGCTCGGCGGCGACGGCGCACCACGACAGCGGCACGGGCTCGGCCTCCGACAGCGGCGGCAGGTCGAGGATGGCGACAGCCGGGCGACCATCGCCGGCCGGCCCGTCATAGGCCCGGCGGACCGGCTTCGGCTTGCGGCCCCGCACCGCGGGCGCGAGGCTTTCGGCCTCGACGCGCCGCATCAGTGTGCCCTCGAGGGCGGTGATGCGCACCGCCATATCCCCCGCCGGCCCGGCGATGACGAGCGCATCGCCCGGCTCATAGCGCAGCGCCGACGGCGGCAGGGCAAAGGCCGCCGCATCGCGGCCCGACCAGAGCCGGTGCAGCAGCCCTTCGGCGCGCAGCGTCATTTCGCCGGGGTCGCCGGCCGCCGACAGGGAGAGCCCGGAGACCCTGGAACTGCCGCCGGCCAGCCGCCGCGTCGTCACCGCGCTGGCGCGGAAGTCCGCGTCCGTCTCCGTATAGGCGATCGAGAGTTCCGCCGGCAGGTCGTCGCGATCGCCGCGCGTCACGGACAGCGGGTAGCGGTCGTCCTCGTCGACGCAGCTGTCGACGGAGAGATTGCCCGCCGGCGGCGGGGGCCGTCCCGACAGGACGAGCCGGTCGGCCTGCTCGACGAGATCCACACCGAAGGCGCGGGCGATGCCCTCCAGCGCGTCCCGCGCGGTCATTGGCCGGTCGATGGAGAAGCCGTCGAGGACGCCCTCCACCGTCTCCGAGTCCACCGCCGTGATCCCGTGGTCCGCCAGCACGGCGCGCATGAGATCGCCGACCGGGGCTCCACCCAGACGGCCGTTCAACCAGTGGCCGGTGTCCCAGTTGGCGCCATCGGCCCAGACATCGGCGGCGCGCGGAAAGGCCGGCCAGGGCCGCGCATCGAAGGCCCAGAGCGCGATGCGCGCGGGGTCGATCATGCGGCCGCCATAGAGCGGCGAGACCGGGTTCGCCGCCTCGCCCGCGCCGAAGGCCGGGTCGAGCCGCCCCAGCACCGCCTCCAGCGCCCGGCGCTGGATCAGGTCGTCGCGGTCGCCATTGGAAAAGGGCGGCAGGCCGCTCTCGCTCGACTTCGGATCGGGAAAGACCGAGGGCCGGTTCGTGCCGCGGTCGACGGCGGGAAAACCGAGTTCGGTGAGCCAGACCGGCTTCGACATCGGCACCCAGGCGGTCGCCGCCGTCTCGACGCCGCCGACACGCGGCACATGCGGCTCGGACCACCAGGAGAGAATGTCCTTCTGCCGGTGGACCCAGGGTTTGCCGAGGCCGTCGGCGATCGGCGCGCGCGTGCCCACGGCCCGGTCGAGATCAGAGGCGTAGAACCAGTCGTATCCCTCGCCGGAGGCAAAGCCCTCCGCAAGCTGCGTCCGGTCATAGGGCGAGCCCGTCGTCTCGTCCCGGCGATCCGAGAGCGGCGCATACCAGTCGATGCCGACCGCGCCGATGTCGGCGCTCGCCCAGAGCGGATCGAGGGGAAAGTCGAGATCGGATCCCCGCGCCTGGCCGCCATATTCGGTCCAGTCGGCGGCATAGGTGAGGATGGTGTCGGGCAACAGCGCCCTCGCCTCACCGGCGAGATCGACCAGGCCATCGACGAAGGGATGGCCGGAGGCGCCACGCAGCCGCGTCAGCCCGACCATTTCCGAGCCGAGAAGGAAGGCATCCACCCCGCCGGCAGCCTTCGCCAGCGCCGCCATGTGCAGGACGAAGCGGCGATAGCGCCATTCGGCCGGGCCGGAAAAGGCGACCGCATCACCCGCCCAGGCGAAGTCGGCGGCGGCCGCCGTGCCGAGAAAGTCCGCGACCTCGGCCTCCGCGCCTGACGTGCCGTCGGGCGACCCCTCCCGGCCCGGCGCGGGGTCGCAGGTGATGCGTCCCCGCCAGGGATGAGCCGGCTGGCTCGCCGCGCCGGTGTGCGGGTCTGGCAGCG
The DNA here is from genome assembly GCF_053471285.1 of Phreatobacter aquiterrae. NCBI lineage: Bacteria > Pseudomonadati > Pseudomonadota > Alphaproteobacteria > Hyphomicrobiales > Phreatobacteraceae > Phreatobacter > Phreatobacter aquiterrae. Next base: position 354,655 of record NZ_JBJPHW010000002.1, read on the forward strand.
CATTGTCCGCCGACACGTCCATCATCACGAAGGGGATTAGCGTCACCTTCAGCCCGCGCTCCTTCAGGTCGCGGATGGCGCGGATGACGGTCGCGTCCGACGGCGAGCCGCCATAGGCGGGCTTGCCGTCCGCCTCGGAGACGAGGCGGGCGGTGGCGCGCGTCTCGCCGGCGCTCAGCCATTCGAGGCCCGCGACCTCCTTGTCGCGGCGCTCCACGGCCGGGCGGATGGTGCAATGGCCGGCGCGCAGGTCGTCGCCGAACCAGGCGACGACGAGCGAGACGCCCTCGAGGTTCGGGCAGAGCGACTGCGCCTCGTCCAGGGCGACGGTGAAGTCGGAGCCGTCGCGTGTCGTGTGGCGCGTCTCGGGGGCCGAGCGGCCGAAGCCGTGCTCGCGGGCGTGGATGCCGGGCTCGTAGCCGAACTCGGTCGCGCCGGGGATGACGACGAGCGCGCGCACCATCGGCTCCAGCGCGCCGATGGGGCGGATCACCTCGAAGGTGAGCTGCGGGATGCGGCTGCCGAAATCGTCGAGGGCGAGCTGCTCGAAGACGACATAGGCGAGGCCGCGATAGGCCGGTGTCTCGCCCGCGCCCTCCTTGGCGACGATCAGCGGGTCGGCCGGCTGATCCTCGGTACCGCGATGGACGCGAATCGTCTTGCCAGTCTGGTCGAGTTCCTTGCCGTCGGCCCAGATGCGCCCGATGCCGGCGATCGGCCCCTCGCAGAGCCCGACGGCGACATTCGCGGTGTAGCTGTAGGTGCGCTGGCGCGGCCCGCCCTTGCCGCCGCCGGAGGGATGTTCTGTCAGCTTCGTCGCCCAGATGACCTGACCGGCGACGCGCATGCGGCCATAGACCCGCGCGATCGGCGCGCCCTCGGTCGAGGACATGACGTCGAGATCCTTCAGCCGCGGCCCGTCCGGCGGGCGCGCACCGAACAGGGCCCGGTCGACGACGGCTCCGGCCAGCGCACCGACGAGGCGGCCGGCGACGGCACCTGCTGCTCCGAAGGTGCCGCCGAGCGCAGCGCCGGCCAGCGAAAGAACGAGAGCGGCCATCAGGCGGTCTCCGGGACGAGGTCTGGAAAGGCGAAGGCGAAGGCGATGCGCCGCCGCCACCACGGCGCGAAGGCGACCTCCGCAACGGCCGCGCCGTCATGGGCATGGATCAGCGTCGCCGGCCCGGTGAGGATGGCGCAGTGCTTGGCGGGCAGGCCGGCGCGCCAGCGGAACAGAACGACGTCGCCGGCCTGCGCTGCGGCGGGCGCAACCTCGACAAGGTGGGCGCGGGCGGCCTCCGCCAGGGTCTCGTGGCCGTGGGCCTCGGCCCAGTCGGGCGTATAGGGCGGCACGAAAACCGGCTCGGGACCGATCACCTCGCGCCAGACGCCGCGGACGAGGCCGAGGCAGTCGCAGCCGATGCCGCGCATCGAGGCCTGATGGCGATAGGGCGTGCCGAACCAGCCGCGCGCGGCGGCGACGATGGCGGAGCGCGTGGGCATGGGGCGGTGTTCCATGGGGTTGAGAGGGCCAGGCAACGCAAGAGGCCGGGGGCCGGGCGTCCTACCGCCCGACCACCGACCCGTCGTGCCCGCCCTCGCCCGGCAGCGGCACGGAGAGGATGCGGTCGATGCCCGGCATGTGTGGGAAGCCGCGGAAGTTCAGCGCATTGGCAAAGCGGTCGCGGCATGTGGCGAAGGCCTTGTCACAGCCGACGGTGACGCGGACCGCGTCGCCGGCCGTGAGCAGCACCGGCGCCGGCTGCCAGAGGACGAGCCTGACGCCGTCGGTGACCGGCGTCGCCGAGGCGATCTCCACGATAAAGCCCTGCGCCGCACCGGTCAGGATCTCGATCCGTCCGCCTGCCAGCGCATCGGCGGAGAGCGCGGAGAGCCCGGCGCAGACGATCGTTGCGGTGCCGCCCGCCGTCACCGTTCCATCCGCCCGGCGGTCGGCCGCATCGAGCGCGACGCCACAGCGGGCGTCGCCGAGATCGGCCGGGCAGCGCGGCGTGTAGAGCCGGCCGCGCTCCACGTCGAGGGCGGCGGCGAGCGAGCGCAGCTCCGCCCGAAAGGCCTTGCCCTCGCGGGTGATCGCCCCGAGGGTCATCACCCTGATGAGGACGGTAAGGTCCGGCTGCGACCAGTCGACCAGGTGGACCTCCACCCGCGCCCCGTCATAGCGGCCGGCGCGGATGTCGACCTCGGTGATCGCCTCGTCCACCAGCGCGCCGGCGACCTCCGCCGTGCCGGCGGCAAAGCCCAGCTTCTCGGCGGCGGCCGAGCCGTCGAAGCCGCTGGCCGCGCGGCAGGCGACACCATCGACGACGAGATCGCGGTCATGGTCGGTGAAGCCCAGCGCCACGCCATCGATGCGGCGGACGATCCAGCAGGTGGCGAGGCTCGTGCAGCCACTGTCGAGCCGGGCCTGCAGGGCGGGCGGAATGGCGCGCATCGGTCACACCCTGATCTCGACGAGGGGAATGGAGGGGATCTCGCCGGCGGCGAAGGAGGTGAGGTTCACGTCCAGCCGGTCGGTGTCGAAGCGCACCGGCACGTCGAAGAGGAAGCCGGCCGTCAGCGCCGCCCCATCGGGAGGCGGCGCGGCGAGGGTCACCAGCCCCGTCGTCGGATCGACGGAGAAGGCCGCCGTCTCCTCCCCATCCACCGCCACCCTCACAGAACCGGCGACCGGCTTGACGACGGGCCTGACATAGCCGGTCTCGCCTGCCCCATAGGTCTTCGCCAGGGCGAAGACGAGCCTCTCGCCGTCGCCCATGCCGATCGGCTGATCGACGGGCGACGGCGCCGCGCCGGGCTGGGCGGAGGCGTGATCCAGCCGGTCGCGGAAGCGGAAGCCGTGGAGGCGGCCGCGCCGCTCCTCGAAGAAGGCGACGACCGCCTGCAGGCCGGCGAGGCTTTTCACCCCGTAGCCGGCGTCGTAGCGGCGGCGCGAATGAGCCCAGCGGGCGTTGCGCTCCTCGGCGCCCGAGCCGAGCAGCACCACGTCGGTGCGCCGTTCAGGGCCGCCGGACGCCCCCAGGGCGATGTCGAGCGGAAAGGTCACCTCGTGAAAGGCGGGCATGGCATCCCTCGCTTGATCCTGGACAAGGCCGCCGGCCACGGGCGCGGCGATAGTGGCGGCGGTTCAGCCAAGGAGACCCATTCAGTGAGCCATACCCCCCACGAACTCGCCGCCGAATTCCCGGACAAGGCCGAGACCATTTCGAAACTGAAGCAGACCGACGCGCATTTCGCCCGGCTGGCCGAGCGCTATCACACGGTGAACCGCGAGATTCACCGCATCGACACGCAGGTGACGCCGGCCTCCGACGACACGGCGGAGGAGTTGAAGAAGGAACGCCTGCACCTGCTCGACCAGTTGGTCGTGCTCCTCACCAAGGCGGCCTGAGCCTTCCCGCAGTCCCTCACAGCCCGCGCCGGCCGCGCGCCACAGCGCGGGCCAGCAGGGCCGCCATCTCGGCCTCGGAGCGGCGGAAACTCGCCGCGTCCGGGGCCGTGACGTTCATGACGATGGCGGGTCGCAACCCCTGGCCTCCCGCCGCCACGCCGAGACGGCCGTCGGCGGTGCGCGTCAGCGGCATCACCGCCTCGGCGCCGCGCTCGCCCATCAGGCCGGTGCGCCCGCCGGGCATGGGAAAGTAGGTCGGCGCGGCGATCACGCCGCCCCGCGCCATGGGAACGAGGCCGGACAGCGGGCCGGCCTCCGCGGTGACGCCCGAGCCGAGGCCGCGAAAGCCCATCAGCAGATCCTGGAAGGAAGAGAACAGGCCGTCGGTGACGGGCCTGATCGCCGCGCGCAGCGCCATGGCCGAGAGCTGCTGGCCGAGGGTCTGCACGACGCTGCCGAGGTCCTGTCCCTTCACCACGGCATTGGCGAAGGCCCGGCTCATCGAGGTTCCGAAGCCGCGCGCCAGCCTGTCCGCCTCGCCGATCTCGCGGCGGAAGGCGGTGGTGTCGGCGGTGATCTCGACGGAAAGCGTGTCGATGGCGGTCATGGAAGCTCCTGAATGCGTGAACCTGCTTGTCGGGCTCCGGATCGGCGCCCTGCATCAGCCAAGTGCGTCCTTCGAGGCTCGGCTATCGCCTCGCACCTCAGGATGAGGAAGGCCGTGGATTGCACGTGCAGGAAGAGCGGAGCGGCCGAGCGTCGGTCGACGCCGGTGCAACTCACCCACCCGCCTCATCCTGAGGTGCGAGCCTCCGGCGATGCCTCAGCATCGACCGGTGGCGAGCCTCGAAGGACGCACTTGTTAGATGCAAGTCCCCTGCGAGGATGGGCCTCACCGATCCGGATAGGCGGCCATGAGCCGCTCCAGCATCGGGCGGTCCGCCGCGCCGCCCATCCGCCCGAAGGCCCCCTCGAGGGCGGCCGCGAGCTCGCGCGGCGTTGCCTGCCAGAAGGCATCCGGCGACCAGCCGAGCCGGCCGAGGGCAAGGCGCATCACGTCGTCCCACGGAAAGGGCTCGGGCTGGCGCCTGCCGGAGGCGCCGGACCGAAAGGGGCGGCGGCGGCCCCCTCCCCGGCCGAACCGGCCCCGAAGGTGACGGTCAGCAGGTCGGACACGATCCGGGCGTAGGACGCCGCTCCCCCTGCGGCAGTGAGCGCCGCCACCTCGCGGTCCGAGATGCTCTCCCCTGCCCCACGCAGCCCCGCGCCGATGACCGCGACGAGATCGCCGGCGGACAGACGCCCGGTGCCGAAGCGCTCGGCGAGGTCGACGAGGTCCTGCGCCTCGAAATGGGATTCAAGCTCGGCGAGGGCCCCGAGGGTCAGCACCAGGCGGCGCGTCGCGCCGCCGAGTTCAGCCTCGATCTCGCCGCGACGGGCATTGGGCATGGAAGCCTCCGCTGGTGACACGGTGATTCAGGTGGAAGGGTGTTTTGGCCGGTCCCGCAGGGAGTTGGTGCCGTTGGTGACGACCTCGTACCGCCCCCCTGAGAATTTCGATTCAAGCGCTTCATGCGGCGCTGAAGCCGAGCTGACCGGCGCTCTCCAGCGCCATGTCGTAGGTCACCTCGCCGTTGTGGTTGCCGGCAAACTCCAGCGCCGTCACCTGGAACGCCCCCTCCACCGTGCCGAAATCCGGCACGATCACCTGGAAGGTCCGGATCGCCCCGTCGAAGAAGACCTGGCGCATCAGCGCGTCGGAGGCCTCGTCACGGAAGATGCCAGAACCCGACACCGAGGCGCGCTTGACGCCGGTGCCGCCGAGCAGTTCGCGCCAGCGTCCGGCGCTCTCGGCATGGGTGACGTCGACGGTCTCGGCATTGAAGCGCAGCTGACGCGAGCGCAGGCCCGCGACGGTAACGAAACTCTCGCCGTCGGCGATCTTGACGAGCAGGTCCTTGCCTTTCTGGGCGGCCATGGGGATCTCCGGATCAGGGTCAGAACGGGGTCAGGCCGGCTCGGTCACGGCACGGAAACGCACCACACCGTGCCAGGTGCGGCCATCGTCCTCGCGGCGGATGTCGGCGGTGGCGAAGCGCAGGTTGACGACGCGCTGGCCGAGGGGGGTGAGCGGCACCGTCTCGAGGGCGGACATCACCTCCCCGGCCACCACATGGGCTTCCGACTGGCCGCCCTGGCGCGACCAGACGTGCAGGGTCAGGGCGTGCTCGTGGCCGGCGGAATCGCCCGTCGACCAGTCGGTGGTGCGGGCATCGCCGAGGGTCACATAGGGAAAGGCGGCGGTGCGCGGCGGCTCGTCATAGACTTTCGCGCCGCCGAGCGTGGCGACGAGCGGGGCATGGGCGTTGAGCACGTCGTGCAGCGACCGGCGCAGCGCCAGGCTGGCGAGGCTCATCACACGCCTCCCGCGCGCAGGCGGTCGGCAGCGGGACCGAGGCGCGGCGCGGCGGGTCGGTCGAGGGCTCCGAACTCGCGGGCGAAGGCGTCGGGCGCCTCATCGACCACCGCGACACCCCGGTCGCTGCGGACGAGGCGCAGCGGCGGCCCGCCATTGGCGGCCTCGAGCATGAAGCGGTCGGCGAGGCGCACCAGGAAGGGCGCGGTCCAGCCGGGCAGGCGGGCGTCGGCGGAGAGCCCGCCGAAGGCGACGGTGACGAGCGGTTTCACGGGGCGATCTCCTCGCAGGACAGGGTCATCAGGCGGCGCGCCGGCACGTCCGCGCTGATGGCGCGGATCTCGAAGAAGCGGGCGCCCTTGCGCAGGCGGTGCGCCGCGGTGAGGCCGGTGAAGGCGCGGATGGTGATGCGGTGGGTGAGGCGCTGGGCGAGACGGTCCTGGCTCATCGCCTCGGTGCCGCCCATCGGTTCGATCAGTCCCCAGATGAGGCCGACGGTCTCGAAGGCGCGGGTGACGCCGCCGGCGCCGTCCGGGGTCTCGTAGGGCGCCTCGACAAAGAGGCGGTGGCGGAAGGCGCCGGGGTTCATGTCAGCCTCCGTGCGACGAAGGGAGCGACAAGGTCGGCGACCATGCGCGGCATCACCGCCACCTCGTGGCCGACGGTCACCAGCGAGCGGTTGTCAAACCAGTAGGCGGCGAGCAGGCGGATGGCCTGGACCAGCGGCGGCGGAACCGCGGCGGGCGAGCCGAAGCCCGCCGTCACGTCGATGGCGATGCCCGCGAGCGGCACCGCCGGGGACGGCACGCTCCCCGGCTGCCAGGCGAGGCGAGGCGGCAGGGCCGCGCCGTCGAGGCGGAAGCGGTCGAGCGGCACGCTCACCGCGCCGTCGCCGGTCTCCACCGTCACGGCGTCGAGGCTGGCCACCGGGCCGAGCGGCAGGGTCAGGCGCCCGGCCGGTGGCCAGGCGTCGCGGCGGATGCGCCACCCTTGCGTGACGAAGGCGCGGCCGGTCAGCGCCTCGAGATGGGTGCGGGCGGCGGCGGCGACCGACTGGATCAGGCCGTCCTCCTCCGAGCCCTCGACCTTGAGAAAGGCCTTGAGATCGGCGAGGCCGAGTGGCTCCTCGGCGGGTGGCTGGGTCAGGATCAGGCTCATGGGATCTCGCTTCGGCTGGCCATGCGTGGCGACGTGCGGCGCCGAGGTTCATCGGCGCGGCGGGATGACCGGCCATCGTGTTGACACGGTGGGCCGGCACGGGGCCTTCTCAGGCCGACGATTTCGAGGTGGCGACGTGCATCAGTTCTTCCGGACGTTCTTCCGGGCCATGGCCGGGCTGGTTCTCATCGGCGCCGCCCCGGCCGGGGCGGTGATCGGCGGCGCTCCGGTGCCCGCCAGCGACCCCGTGGCGCCGCAGACGGTGATCATCACCGGCGGCCAGGGCTTCTGCACCGGCGCGGTGCTCGGCGAGCGGCTGGTGCTCACGGCGGCGCATTGCGTCGACGGCGCGGGCCGTCTCGGCATCCTCATCTTCGGACCCGGCCGCGTTCCGATCATCAACGAGATCGCCGACCGGCGGGTGCATCCGGCCTACCGCCGCGCCGACTGGCAGGCGCGGCGCACGGCGGTGGATCTCGCGGTCATCCGCACCACCTTGCCGATCGGCCACGGCACCCGCCCGGCAGCGCTGGCGAGCGGCGCCATTCCCCGGTCCGGCGCGGCCATCCGGCTGGTCGGCTTCGGCCCGGCGGCGGAAGGCGATGCGCGCAGCGCCGGGGTGCTGCGATCCGCCGCCTTGACGGTGACGGGCCGTCCTTCAACCTATCAGGTCAGGCTTACCGGCCCGGGTCCCCAGGCGCTCGGCGCCTGCACGGGCGATTCCGGCGGGCCCGTCTATGCATCCGAAGCGGGGCGTCCCGTCGTATCGGGTATCGTCAGCTGGACGACCGGTCGCGGGTCGGCCCGCTGCGGCGCCCTGACGGGAACGGTGCCCGTGGCTCCCCACCGGCGCTGGATCGAGGAAGCCGTTCGCGGCCTTGGAGGTTTGTGATGCGCATCGCGTCCCCCCGACGTTCCCTTCTGGCCGGCGTCGCCCTGGCGGCGGCCCTCTCGGCAAATCCCGCCCACGCCATCATCGGCGGTTCGGCGGTGGGCGCCGGCGACGCGCTGTCGCGGTCCTCCGTGCTCGTCGTCACCGGCGACGCCAACGGCTGCACCGGCACGCTGATCGGCCGCCGCAGCGTGCTGACCGCCGCCCATTGCGTCGCCGGAGCCCGGCTCGCCGTCGTCGCCTTCATCCGCCAGGGCCGCATCATCGCGCTGACCCCCGTCCTCGCCGCCGCCGGCCATCCCGGCGTGCGCAGCCCGACCGGCAGCACCGCGCCCATCGACGTCGCCGTGCTGACCATGCGCGACCTGCCGCCGTCCGGCTTCGGCCCGGCCCGCCTCGGCGGCCGCGATCCGGCGCCCGGCACGCGGGTGACGATCGCCGGCTTCGGCCGCCAGCAGCTCGACGACATGCGCAGCGCCGGTCAGCTCCGCCGCGTGACGCTTCCCGTGCTGCAGCGCTCGCCCTCGGGCTACACGGCCCTCGGCGACCTGCAGATGATGGCGCGCGGCTTCGGTCCCTCGGCCTGCCAGGGCGATTCCGGTGGGCCGGCACTGGCAGGGGGCAGCGTCGTCGGCGTCGTCAGCCTCGTCTCGGGTCCGCCCGAGACGCGCGGCTGCGGCTCGCTCACGGTCGCCATGCCGGTGGTCGCCATCGCGCCATGGATCCGCGGCGCGGTTGCCACCGGCGAGAGCCGCGCCCCCGGCAATCCGCGGGTCGCGACCCTGCCGCCGCCGCGCGCGCCCGAGCGGGCGGGCCTGCCGCCCTGGGCGCGCATCGACCGCGGCGGCAACTGAGGCGTCAGCCGCCGAATTCCTTGTCGTAGCCGACCAGCAGGTCGCGACCGCTCTTCGGCATGGGAAAGCCGTAACCGGGGCGATCGCCCCATGCGAGGAGTCCCTGCGTGTGATACGGGCTCATGTAGAGTTCAATGGCTATCCTCTGCATGGCCGCGTGAACTGCCTGCAGGGCATCTGCGCCCGCTGCCCGACTTCTTCTCATGCCGTCGGGCCAGCCGATCTCAAATTCGCATGACCAGGCGTTGTCGCTGGGCGTCGGCACATAGACGCTGACCGGTACTACTACCGGGCCGTCAGGAAGCTTGAGGCGAAGCATTCGCGTTCCGATGAGCATTACCGCCTCAATAGTTAATGGGTGGAATTGGTCGGCCTCGTTCGCAGGCCACCAAGCGCTCCATAGCTTGTGCATAGCATTGCGGAAGTCCGACCATCTTGCACTGGAAAATGTCTCGCTTGTACTGCTGGTCGCAGTATGCCTGAGAGTGGGGACGACCAGCCAACAGCGTTCCTAGCGAGCTCCCACTTCCACCACCACCGCCGCTCCATTGGCCACCGCCGGGATTGCCGGCTGGTACCCGGGGCTGATCTGGATCATAGCGCCGCGAAAGACGAGCGTCGGACAGGCACCTCTTGAACTCCCGGATGATTTGGCCTGCTTTCGCAATCTCAGTCAGGAATTGTCTTTGTGTCATAGCAGCAGCCCTTCAGAACGAAGGCCCTGCCGACACGGCAGGGCCTCAATGGCTTCACTCCGGCCGATGCCGGATCACGCCGCGACCTTCAGGAGCTTGATGGCGTCGTAGTCCGCCACGCCGCCGCCGACGCGCTTGGTCGTGTAGAAGAGCACGTAGGGCTTGGCGGAATAGGGATCGCGCAGGATGCGCAGGCCGAGCCGGTCGACGACGAGATAGCCGCGGCGGAAGTCGCCGAAGGCGATGGGCGTGGTGCCGGCGCCGATGTCCGGCATGTCCTCAGCCTCGGTGACCGGGAAGGTGAAGAGCCCGGCCGTCCCGCCAGCCTGCGCCGGCGGCGACCAGACATAGGCGCCCGAGGCATCCTTCATCTTGCGCACCACGGCCTGGGTCCTGCGGTTCATGACGAAGCGGCCGTTCTGGCGGAAGCCGGCCTTCAGCGCGTAGATCAGGTCGAAGAGCACGTCGGCCGGATCGTCCTCGGGGAAGGCGCTCGCCGCGCCGGTGACGGTGAAGCCGATCTTGCCCCATTCCCAGGCGCTGTTGGCGACGAGGGTCTGGGTGAGGAAGCCGGTCGGCTTGTTGACGCCGTCGCCGGCGACGAAGGCGGCGCCCTCCTGCTCGGCGAAGACGGTCTCGACCTCGCCGGCGATCCAGCTCTCGAGGTCCACTGCCGCATCGTCGATGAGCGTCTGGGTCGCTGCCGGCATGGCGTAGAGTTCCATGGCCGGGAAGACCTGCTCGGCGAGCACCGGGCTGTCCGTCTGGGCGCGTGCCGCCGTCTCGCCGACCCAGCCGGTGGCCGGGCCGGTCTTCGCGAAGGGCCGCTTGAAGGTCGCGCCCGACACCTGCCGGATGCCGGCGATGGCGCGGATCGGCGACAGCGCGGCGAGGCGCTGCGTCACCGTCGTCTCGATCTCCGGCGGGGCGAGATAGCCGCCGTCCGGGCCGGAGCCGACCGACATGGCGCGCGTCTCGAGGCTGCGCAGGCCGGAGGTCTCGCCGGAGCGGATATAGGCCTCGAAGGCGGCCTTGTGCTCGCTGGCGCCGGTCCTCGCGTCACGGCGCTCGGGGGCCAGCCCCGGCCGGCGCGCCTCCAGCGCCAGGCGGTCGAGGCGGGCGAGCCTGTCGTCCAGCGCCCGGTCGATGCGGGCGAGCTTCTCCTCGGTGACGACGTCGCCGGCACGCCGCTCGATCTCGGCGAGGCGGGCGTCGTTCGCCTCCTTGAAGGCCTCGAAGATGCGCATGACCTCGCTATGGGTCACCTGCGCCTCGTGGGGGAGCAGCGTCTTGGTCTCGGGGGAGGCGTCGGTGTGGATCTCGGGCATGGGGTCCTCGGGGTTTGAGGGGGTGGAAACGACAAAGCCCCGCGCGATGGCGGGGCTGGGGGAGACAGGCGGAACGGTCAGGCGGCCACCCGCGTCACCCGCGCCCCGGCGAGCGCCGGGAAGGTGACGACCGAGACCTCCCAGAGGTCGACCTCGAGAAGGCGGCGGGGGCCGTCGCGGCGGCGGCGCTCGGCGCGCAGCGCCTTGAAGCCGATGGAGAGCCCGTCGACGGCGCCGGCGGCGAGGAGATCGCGCGCCTCGCGGCCGCGGGCGGTCAGCGTCACCAGGCGGCCGGTGACGCGCAGACCGACCGGGTCCTCGGCCAGCGACAGCCAGGTGCCGATGGGCTCGGCCGGGTCGTGCTGCCACAGCATGCGGATGCCGGCGGGGCCGCGCCTGAGCAGCGAGGCCGCGAAAGCGCCGCGCTCGACCACGTCGTTCTGCGCGTCGGGAATGCCGAAGAGCGAGGCATAGCCGGTGAAGAGGCCGGTCGCCGGGTCGAGCCGCGCCGGGGGAGCGTGCATGTCCAGCATCAGGCGGGCCTCCGGGCCTGGGGGATGCGGACCGGGTCGGGATCGAGGGTCCTGACACGGCCGCCCGCCGGCCCCGGCCGCGCCTTTTCGAGCGCCTCCAGCGTCTCGACGAAGCGGCGGAAGGGGTCGGCGGCAGGCATGGCGGGGCGGTCGCGCCGCGGCGCGGTCAGGCGGTCGATGAGCATGGCAAGGGTCCTCAGTCGTCGTGCGGGACGTCATCGCGCGGCAGGGAGCGGCGTAGCCCCGCCCGCTCGTTGAAGCGGGTCAGTTCGCGCACGAAGGCGTCGAAGCGGCGGTTGGCGGCGGCGAGCTCCCTGAGCGTCCAGACCAGCAGGCCGGTGGTCACCGCCGCCCACATGAACAGCGCCAGGGCGGCGATGTCGGCGCGCTCGACGAAGGCGCGGACGACGGGTTCGGCGCCCTGGGGGAGCATGGCGGTCCTTTCGGGGGATGAAGGCAGTCGGCAATAGGCAGTCGGCAGTCGGGCCGGGCGGAACGCCCCTCACCCTTCCCTCTCCCCGCAGGCGGGGAGAGGGGGACGACGACGTCTCGTCTGTCTTGTGTCCGACCTGCCTGGCGGAACGACCGATGGCGGAAAGCGACGCCTGTGCTCCCTCTCCCCGCCTGCGGGGAGAGGGAAGGGTGAGGGGCATTCCACAAAACCCGACTGCCTATTGCCGACTGCCGCCCATCCCTCATACCGCCGGCCTGTCCCGCGGATAGCCCAGCGCCTCGCGCTTCTCGCCCTCCGACAGGAAGCCGGCCTGCCCGATGCGCCGCCAGAGGCTCTCGCGCTCGGCGTGCAGCGCGCCAATGGCATCCTCGTCGGGGGTGGCGTGAAGCGTTCCCTCCGGCACCAGCCAGCCGGTGAGCGCCCCCATGATGCGGCGGGCGAGCGGCAGGGCGGTGTCGCGGTGGAAGGCGCGGTTCGCCTCCTGGTAGTTGGCGTAGGTGGCATCGCCCGGAATGCCGAGGACGAGCGGCGGCACGCCGAAGGCCAGCGCGATCTCGCGGGCGGCGCCGTGCTTGGCCTCCATGAAGTCCATGTCCTTCGGGGAGAGCGACAGCGCCTTCCAGTCAAGCCCGCCCTCCAGCAGCAGGGGGCGGCCGGCATTGCGGCTGCCGGAGAAACTCTCGGCGAGCTCGGCCTTCAGCCGCTCGTACTGGTCCTCGGAGAGCGTGCCGTCGCCGCCGGAATAGACGAGGGCCCCGGAGGGCCGGGCGGCATTGTCGAGCAGCGCCTTGGTCCAGGCGGTGGCGGCGTTGTGGATGTCGATGGCGCTCGCCGCCGCCGTGAGCGGCGACAGGCCGAAATGGTCGTCGAAGGGGTGCGGCAGGGTGAGATGCAGGACCGGCGGCACCGCGCCCTCCTGCGGGAAGCGCAGCGAACGGCCGTCGAGCTCGTAGAGATAGGCCGCGGGACGACCGTCGGCGCCGGGTACGAGGCGCATGCGGTCGGGGCGGAGCACGTGCAGTTCGCGCACCCGCTCTTCCACCGTCACCGCCTCCACATAGGCGTTGCCGGTGAGGAGGAGGTGCGTCGCCAGCACTTCGGCGAGGGCGACGCGGTCCTGGGTCTCGTTGGGACGCTCGATGAGGAGCGCCGCCGGGTGGGCCGAGGCATCGGCGCCGCCCTCCGTGAACTGGAAGGGGATCTCGGCGCTCGCGCGGGCGACGCGCGCCACCGCCCGCGCCGCCACAGGGTTCTTCGCCAGCGCCTCGGCATGGAAGCGCTTCGGCTCGGGCGAGGACCAGGAGGGGCGGCCGAGCGGCGACAGCGCCACAAGCGCGGCCGTGCGCGAGCGCTTCGCCTCGGGCGCGCCGAGGAGACGGGAGAGGAAGGACATTGGGGGTCTCCGCGAGGGGGCGGGAGGGGATGGAAAGCGACGTCTAAAGCCCCCGCACCCGCGCCTCGGCGCGCGGCCGAAGCGCCAGATGGGTCACCGCCCAGACGAGGGCGTCGAGCCGGTCGGGGCTGCGGCCGTTCGACAGGCCGTCCGGGCCGAAATCGGCGAGTTCGTCCTCCAGCGCCGGAAAGCGCCCGGTATGGCGGACGCGGCTCTGTGCATAGAGGGCGGCAACCGGCTCGGCGCGCAGGTGCTTGGAGCGCGCCGCGCGCACCGGCGTCACCGGCACGTCGGGCGCGACCTCTCCGATCACCGCCGCCACCATGTCGCCGCCCTGGTTGACCTCGACGACGAGGGCGTCGGCGTCGAGCTTGCGGTAGAGCGTCGCCGCCCTGCCCGCCCATTCGTGGGGTTTGAGCCCCTCGGCGCTCACATCCGCCAGGACAAAGACCGTGCCCTCCGCATCGAGGCCGCAGGCGACGATGCCGCAGGCATCCGCCCCCTTGCGGTGCGAGGCGGGAGGATCGACCGCCACGGCGATGCGCTTCAGCGCTGGCGGCGTCGCCACCCTCGCCGCCTCAATGGCGGCGCGGGAGAACAGCGCGCCGTCGCGGTCATCGATCAGTTCGCCGTCGAGTTCCTGCCGGCCGAGGCGGGTGCCGCCGTAGCGGGCCATCAGCGCCTTGACGACGCCGGGCGCGAGATTGGCGGCGTTGGCTGATGTCGCCGAGCGGGTGACGACGGTGTCGGCGTCGGCGAGGAGCCGCCGCATCAGCGGCGTGGCGCGCGGCGTCGTCGTCACCATGACGCGTGGCCGCTCGCCGAGGCGCAGCGCAAAGCTCAGCATGTCCCAGCTCGCCTCGGCGTGAACCCACTTGCCGGTCTCGTCCGCCCAGGCGGCGTCGAACTGCGGGCCGCGGAGCGCTTCCGGGTCCTCGGAGGAGAAACCGTGGGCGACGGCCCCGTTCGGCCAGACCAGGCGGCGGCGCGACGGCTCGAAGCGCGGGCGCTCGGCCGGAAAGCCACAGGCGCGAAGCCCCGAGACCCCCTCCACCATGACTTCGCGGACCTGGTCGATGGTTTCGCCAACGAGGGCGATGCGGCCGGCCTTCGGACCGTAGTCGTCGCGGCCATGAACGATGCCGTGAACCCATTCGGCCCCGGCGCGGGTCTTGCCGGCGCCGCGACCGCCGACGAAGGCCCAGACACGCCAGCGACCCGGCGGCGGCATCTGCTCGCGGCGGGCGAAGGCCGGCCAGAAGGCCCTCAGGCGGATGACATCATCCGGCTCCAGGCTTGCGACCCCCTCCGGACGGGCCCGGATCAAGTTGCGCCGCAATCGCCTCAGCCCAGGCGTCGGCGTCCACAGGCGCGGTGACGGACGGGGCATCGGCATCTCCGGCAGAGTCGCGGGCGGCGAGCGCCTTGCGGTCGAGGGCGCTGAGCCGGTCGAGGGTCGCGGCCAGTGCGCCGAGGCGACGGGCGGCTGTGGCGGAGGGACCGCCGAGGCTCGCCTCGACCGCCTCGATCTCGCGCTCGGCGGCGGCGAAGAGCCGGCGCACCAGGCGCGGCCGCTCCGGGCAGTCGGCCAGGCCCGGACAGGGCTTGCCGGCGTGGGAGGCCTCGACGAAGGCGTGCGGTGGCGCTTGCGCGGACCGCGGCGGTGACGGGCTCGCCGCCGCCCGGTGCGGAGCGGCAGGCCGGGCAAGTTCGGGGGCCGGTGTGGCGCGTCCTGCCGCCGGCAACGCGGCAGTGGCGGTCTCGGGTGCGGAGCGGTTGCGGGAGGGCGGCAAGAAGGCCTCCATCGGCGGCCGGCATGACAGCGCCGGAAACGACAACGCCCGGCCGGGGTTTCCCCCGCCGGGCGCAATTCTTCAATATGACGAAAACCTAGCCGACCAGCGTCACGCTGTCAAGGCTTATTTTCACATGATGATCATTTTTTCCGCAGGCGTCAGGCGCGGTCGACGACCTTCTTGATCGTGTCCTTGGCTTCGCCCTTCAGCTGCTGGGCCTCGCCCTTGATTTCCTGCATCTTGCCCTTGGCCTGCATTTCCTTGTTGTCGATGGCCTTGCCGACGGCCTGCTTGACGTTGCCGGAGGCCTTGTTGGCCATGCCCTTGATCTTGTCGCTGGTGCTGCCCATGAAATTCTCCTTCGCTGCGGGTACTGACGGGACAACAACGCGGCTTGAAGGAACAAGGTTCCACGGCCGAAGCGCGGTCGATCTCCGGACGCAGCCCGCCGCTGCCCGCTCTCATCCGTCCAGTTTCACGCTCCGCAGCCGCAGCGCATTGCCGATGACGCTGACCGAGGACAGCGACATCGCCGCCGCCGCGATCATCGGCGAGAGCAGCAGGCCGAAGGCCGGATAGAGCAGACCCGCCGCCACCGGCACGCCCAGCATGTTGTAGCCGAAGGCGAAAACTAGGTTCTGACGGATGTTGCGCATGGTCGCTTCCGACAGCCGGCGGGCCCGGACGAGCCCGGTGAGGTCGCCCTTCACCAGGGTGATGCCGGCGCTCTCCATGGCGACGTCGGTGCCGGTGCCCATGGCGATGCCTACATCGGCTGCGGCCAGAGCCGGGGCGTCGTTCACCCCGTCGCCGGCCATGGCGACGACGCGTCCCTCGGCCCGGTAGCGGGCGACGACGGCGGCCTTGCCCTCGGGCAGCACGTCGGCCTCGACGTCGGCGATGCCGAGGCTCCTGGCGACGGCGAGGGCCGTGGTGCGGTTGTCGCCGGTGAGCATGACGATGCGGATGCCCTCGTCCGCCAGCGCCTTCAGCGCGGCCGGGGTCGTCGCCTTGACCGGATCGGCAATGGCGATGACGGCGGCCGGCTTGCCGTTGACGGCGGCGAAGATCGCCGTGGCGCCGTCGCGTCGCAGCTCCTCCGCCCTCTCCGCCAGCGGCGCGACGTCGATGCCGAGTTCCTTCAGGAAGGCCGCCGAACCGAGCGTGACGCGCTTCCTCTCCACCATGCCGTAGGCGCCCTTGCCGGTGGGGGAATCGAAGCCCATCACCTTCGGGATGGCGATGCCCCGCTCCTCAGCGGCGCGGACGATGGCTTCCGCCAGCGGGTGCTCGGACGGTTTCTCGACAGCGGCGGCGAGGCGCAGCACCTCGGCCTCCTCGAAACCATCGGCCACGACGATGGCGGTGACCGCCGGGCGACCCTCGGTCAGCGTGCCGGTCTTGTCGATGATGAGGGTGTCGACCTTCTCCATGCGCTCCAGGGCTTCCGCGTCGCGGATCAGCACGCCGGCCTCGGCGCCGCGACCGACGCCGACCATGATCGACATGGGGGTGGCGAGGCCGAGGGCGCAGGGGCAGGCGATGATCAGCACCGAGACGGCCGCGACCAGGGCGAAGGCGAGTTGCGGCGGCGGGCCGAACAGCGCCCAGACGGTGAAGGCGAGAACGGCCACCGCCAGCACCACCGGCACGAACCAGCCCGACACCTGGTCGGCGAGGCGCTGGATCGGCGCCCGCGACCTCTGGGCGGTCGCCACCAGCTGGACAATGCGCGCCAGCATGGTGTCGCGGCCGACCTTCTCGGCGGTGATGACGAGGGCGCCGGAGCGGTTCAGCGTGCCGCCGATGGCATGGTCGCCGACCTCCTTGGTCACCGGCATCGACTCGCCGGTCACCATGCTCTCGTCGACCGCCGAGCGGCCCTCGGTGACCTTGCCGTCCACCGGCACCTTCTCGCCGGGACGGACGCGCAGCACATCGCCGACATGGACCTCGTCCAGCGGCACCTCGGCCTCGGTCCCATCCGCACCGATGCGGCGGGCGGTTTTCGGGGCGAGGTCGAGCAGGGCGCGGATGGCGCCGGAGGTGGCGTCGCGCGCCCTCAGCTCCAGCACCTGGCCGAGCAGGACCAGCACGGCGATCACCGCCGCCGCCTCGAAATAGACCGCGACGGTGCCGTGATGGTCACGGAAGGCGGCCGGGAACAGGCCGGGCGCCAGGGTGGCGACGACGGAGTAGGCCCAGGCGACGCCAGTGCCGATGGCGATCAGCGTGAACATGTTGAGGTTGCGCGTCTGCACCGACTGCCAGCCGCGGACGAAGAAGGGCCAGCCGGCCCAGAGGACCACCGGCGTGGCGAAGACCAGTTGCACCCAGTTGGACCAGCCGTGCGGCAGCGGATCCCAGCCGAAGAGGTGCCCGCCCATCTCCAGCGCCAGCACCGGCAGGGTGAGGACCAGGCCGGCCCAGAACCGCCGGGTCATGTCGATCAGCTCTTCGTTCGGGCCGGCGTCGGCCGTCACCATCATCGGCTCCAGCGCCATGCCGCAGATGGGGCAGGTGCCGGGACCGATCTGCTGGATCTCGAGATGCATCGGACAGGTGAACATCGTGCCTTCCGGCACCGGCTCGGCAGGCGGCGCGCTGGACGGATCGAGGTAGCGCTGCGGGTCCTTGGTGAACTTCACGACGCAGCCGGCCGAGCAGAAATAGTGCTCGATGCCCTTGTGAGTCGTCTTGTGCGGCGTCGTCAGGGGATCGACCGTCATGCCGCAGACGGGATCGATGACCTTGCCGTCGGCAACTGCCGCATCGGCGTGCCCGTGGCCATGGCTATGACCGTGATCGTGAGCAGGGCTGTGATCGTGAGCAGGTCCGTGCTCATGCCCCCCGCAGCAGCCGCCCGCATTCGCCGGGGCCGCCGTCGTCGCGACAGTGCCCTTGTCCTTGCCGCCGCAGCAGCCCTGGTCCGCGGCACCCGGCTGAACGGCCTCGGCCTTGCCTGCGCCACCGCAGCAGCCGCCGGGTGCCTTGTGATCGTGATCTGTCATGGACAGCCTCCCTCAGCTCTTGCGTCGGCGTGTAATCCTTCCCATCATGGGAAGGTCAAGTTCCGCGACTCCCGGTCGAGTGACGAGATCGGGACCGCATCGCCTCCCCGGCCGGGAAAGGTGGAGAAGGACAGCGGCTTCGCCCTCTTCAACCGATCGGACCATCAGAAGGATCCCGCCCATGAACATCGGACAGGCCTCGGCCGCCTCCGGCGTCTCCGCCAAGATGATCCGCTATTACGAGTCCATCGCCCTGTTGCCGGCAGCCGGGCGTCGCGACAGCGGCTATCGCGACTATGGCGAGGAGGACGTCCACCGTCTCGGCTTCGTCCGGCGGGCCCGCGACCTCGGCTTCTCCATCGATCAGATCCGCTCGCTCCTGGCGCTGTGGGGCGATACTGGGCGGTCCAATGCCGATGTCCGCGCCATCGCCCAGACCCACCTCAAGGAGATGGAGGACCAGGCCCGCAAGCTGCAGGACATGATCGCAACACTGAAGGCGCTGGTCGGCTCCTGCGAGAAGGGACGGCGCAGCGCCTGCCCGATCATCGAGGAGCTCGGCGATCACCGGCCCGCCCCGGCGGCGGCGGCGAGGAAGACGCGGCGCGCGGCGTGAGGGTCAGGCCGCCCTGACTGGCCGGATGGCCGAGAGGTCGGCGGTCTGCGCGGCGATCTGCAGGTCGTACCTGCTCTGCATATTCATGAACCACTGCGGATCGACGCCGAACGCCTTGCCGAGCCGCAGGGCAACGGCGGCCGAAATGCCCTGCCGGCCGTGGGCGATCTCGTTGATCCGGCTGCGCGGGACGCCGATGGCCTTGGCCAGCGCATAGACCGAAAGTCCCATCGGCTCGAGGAACTCCTCGCGCAGAATTTCACCGGGATGGGGCAGCGGAACGGTCCGGGACATGGCTCGCCTCCTCAGTGATAGTCGCAGAACGCGCTGGCAGAAGCATCGCAGTAGCTCACCGCGATCGTCGCTCGTAGAATTGTACCCGACCCGTCGGGACGAGGATTGGGCAATCCCCGCAGGCGCCAGCCCAACTCTATGCGACATGGAGCCTGACAATCCCGCTGTGACATGGTGACCAAGCGCGTCCCAACAATCATCCTGTGGTCGGTATAATACGAATTCGACCACGGTAGAGTCGCTCTGCGATGGGCAGTTCGCAAGAACTCAGAGAACGTCAGATGTCTATGCCAGATCCTCGCCGCGATTTTCGCCGCAAAGAATTCGACGTGTTCGCGGCGGAGCTTGGTCGGACGCTACTCATCTGGAATGATTTGCATTTGTCGATTGGGGGGATCTTTTGGGCGCTAACCAAGATTCCAAATGCTCTCATTCCAGGCGCCATTTGGCACGCACTTAAGGTCGATCGCGCGCAGCGCGATATGGCGCTGGCATTGGCGCAGCTCGATGCTTTCGGCCACGACATCCCGCTAGTTCTACGAACGGAGATCAAGTGGCTCCTTGATCGCGTCGAGGGCCTTGAACAGGACCGCAACAACCTGGCGCACTCACCCTTCTTTGAGGCTCAAGGACGAATCTCAACGCTGCATTTGGGGCAACACAAAAGGGGCCTGGAGATCGAAAATCGAGACCCAGTCGCATATTGCAGATGGTTCTACGACACCGCGGTGTGCCTCCGCGATTACGCCGGATGCTTGGAGGACGCGATCCGACAACAACAGCAAACGGCACCCCCACGGCCCAAGCTCCCAACTAGGACGTAGTGCAGAGCAGAAGAGGACCAGCCCTCTCACTCCTCCTCGCCGAAGCCCTCGCCCGGCTGGCCCGGTGTCATGCGGATGAGCCGGGAATCCGCCACCGCGGCCTGCCGGTGCTTCACCGCCTCGCGGTAGGCGGGGTCGCGGATCATGTCGATGAAGGCCTGTCCCGACGGATAGGCGGCGATGAAGGCGATGTCCCAGCGCTCGGCTTCCGGGCCGATCAGCGTCAGGTCGGGGCGGCCGATCCAGACGATGCGGCCGCCAAGGCGGCGGAAGATCGGCCCGCTCTCGCGGCCATAGGCGGCATAGGCCTCGCGGCCCGTCGCCTTGCGCCCGTCCGGATAGGCGGCCTCGGCCCGCACCCTGACGAGGTTCAGCATGTGGACCGGCGCGTCGCGGGGCAGGTCCTTGAACAGGGCGAAGCGCTCTTTCGACGGGTCGACGTGTCCCTGCGTCTCGTCAGCCATGGCGGCATCCTCCCGTGGTCCGGCCATGCGCCATGATGACCGGCTTCAGTCGATTTCCTGACCCGGCCATTCGGCCAGATGGTGTTCGAGGTCCTGCAGCGCCTCGAGGTCATGCTCCCACGCCGTGATGCGGCCGCGCACCGAGACGCCGGCCTGATGCACCGTCTCCGGATCGCCGGAGACCAGCGGGTGCCACCAGTAGAGATCGCGGCCTTCGGCGACGAGCCGGTAGCCGCAGGTCGGCGGCAGCCATGGCAGGGTCCGGGCCTCCTCCGGCGTCAGGCGAACGCAGTCCGGCACCTTGTCCTGCCGGTTCGGGTAGTCGCGGCAGCGGCATGATTCGCCGTCCAGCAGGGTGCAGGCGACCGAGGTGAAGTGGATCTGGCCGGTATCCTCGTCCTCGAGCTTGTTCAGGCAGCAGCGGGCGCAGCCGTCGCACAGGCTCTCCCATTCGGCCTCGCTCATCGCCTCGAGGCTCTTCACCTGCCAGAACGGCGCCTCCGGGGCGCCCTTCCCTGTCACGTCATCGGCCATGAACGGCCTGCTCCTCGTGCTGCGACGACCTAGGCTCCGGCCGGGCCCGCAGTAACCTTGTTGTCAGAGAACCATGCGCCGGGCGCCTCGCCGTTGGCTCGCCCTGCCGATCTCCGATATGGTAAGCGGATCGTCAAGAGTTCACCCGGAAAGGGTTCCCGGCTTGAGTGATCCTCAGCCCAGCGGCGGGTGGGGCGGCGCCATCAGGCGCTTCTTCCTCGACCTCGACGCCCGACTGAACGACGGGGCCTGGCGCCTCGCCGGGATGCTCGGCCGTGGCTGGGAGAAGCTTGCCGACCTCGCCGACCGGGTGCAGCTCTACGGCTGGAAGCGCGTCGGGGCGGAGGTCGCCTCGGAGGGCATGACCCTCGGCACCGGCGGCCTCGTCGTGCTGCTCATGCTCGCCATCCCCGCCTTCCGCGAGACGGCCGACGACTGGCGCAAGCGCTCCGAACTCTCCGTCGTGTTCCAGGACCGCTACGGCAACGAGGTCGGCCGGCGCGGCATCCGCCACAACGACTCCGTGCCGCTGGAGGAGTTTCCCGACCACCTGATCAAGGCGGTGCTGGCGACGGAGGACCGGCGCTTCTATGAGCACTACGGCATCGACCTCATCGGCACGTTCCGGGCGCTGGCCACCAATGCCCGCGCCGGCGGCGTCGTGCAGGGCGGCTCGACGCTGACCCAGCAGCTCGCCAAGAACCTGTTCCTCACCAACGAACGATCCATCGAGCGCAAGATCAAGGAGGCCTTCCTCGCCCTGTGGCTGGAGGCGCGGGCCAGCAAGAACGAAATCCTCAAGACCTATCTCGACCGCGCCTACATGGGCGGCGGCGCCTTCGGGGCGGAGGCGGCCTCGGAGTATTATTTCGGCAAGTCGGTACGCGACGTGACGCTGGCCGAGGCGGCGCTGCTCGCCGGCCTGTTCAAGGCGCCGACGCGCTTTGCCCCGCACGTCAACCTGCCGGCGGCGCGCGCCCGGGCCAACACCGTGCTCGACAATCTGGTCGAGGCCGGTTTCATGACCGAGGGCCAGGTGTTCGGCGCCCGCCGCAATCCGGCGACGCCCGTCGACCGCAAGGACGACGCCGTTCCCAACTACTATCTCGACTACGCCTTCGAGGACGTGAAGCGGCTGGTGGCGGCAACCCCGTCCCTCGTCGACCGGGTGCTGACCGTGCGCACCGGCCTCGACCTGACGATCCAGAAGCAGGCGGAACTCTCCATCGAGAGCATCATCCGCCAGTATGGCGGCGACTACGGCGCGAGCCAGGCCGCAGCCGTGGTGATGGACGTCGACGGCACGGTGCGCGCCATCGTCGGCGGCCGCGACTACGGCACCAGCCAGTTTAACCGCGCCACCGAGGCGATGCGCCAGCCCGGCTCCTCGTTCAAGCCGATCGTCTATGGCACCGCCATGCGCGAGGGGCTGATCAACGGCCGCTCGGTGGTCGTCGACCGGCCGATCTGCCTCGGCAACTGGTGCCCGCAGAACTATGGCCGCAGCTTCTCCGGCTCGACGACGGTGACCGCCGCCCTGGTCCGGTCGATCAACTCGATCCCGGTCATCCTGACCCAGCAGATGGGCCGCGGCGACAGCCGCATCGGCCGGCAGAAGATCATCGCCACGGCGCGCGAGATGGGCATCACCCGCCCGCTCACCGATTCCGCGCCTCTCCCGATCGGCGCGGCGGAGGTGACGCTGGTCGAGCTCACCACCTCCTATGCGACCTTCGCCGCGGGCGGCCTCAGTGTCCAGCCGCATGCGGCGATCGAAATCCGCAATTCCTCCGGCGAACTGGTCTGGCGCGCCGACCGCGACCTGCCGGCCCGCCGCCGCGTCTTCACCCCGCAGGTGGCGGCGGACATGAACGGCATCATGGTCGGCGTCGTCGAATCCGGCACCGGCCGCCGGGCGCAGGTGCCGACCGTGCAGGTCGGCGGCAAGACCGGCACGACCAATTCCTACCGTGATGCTCTGTTCGTCGGCTATTCCGGCCAGTTCGTCACGGGCGTCTGGTACGGCAACGACGACTATTCCGAAACCAACCGCATGACCGGCGGCTCGCTGCCCGCGATGACCTTCTCGCAGATCATGGCGGCCGCCCATCAGGGGCTCGATCGCAAGCCGATCTTCGGCCTCACCATCGCCCCGCGGCCGACGCCCGGTGCGCCGGCATCGGCGCCGGTGCCGCAGGCCGGCGTTCCCGACCGTCCCCAGGTTCTCTCGCGGCACTCGCTGGAGGTGCTCGGGCGTATCGACCTGCTGCTGCGCGATGCCGCCGAGACCAACCGGCCGGGACCGCTGTCGGCCGGGCCGGCGCGCTCCCTCCTGCGCTGACCGCGGGGGCAACGGGGTGATACCCATGGCAGGCCAACGGAAGGACAGTCGCTAGATGCGCGCGCTTCCCGGCATCCTGCTGGCGATGGGGATCGGCGCCGTGACGGGCCTCGGGCTGACCGCCTTCTCCGTCGGCGGCGGCACCGGCGCCGGCACGCTGCGCATCGGCGCCTGGCAGGTGACGCCGAAGGCCGGCACGACCGACGCCGATCCCTATGCCCGCGCCGTGGCGGCGCGCCTCGGCGCCCTGCCGCTGGCCCTCGCCGACGGCCTCGCCGTCATCGCGGACCGGGACAGCGCCGGCGGACCTCTCGACGGTCGCTGCACCTACAAGGTCGCCGGCGCCATGCCGCCGGCCCGCTTCTGGACGCTCACCGTAGCCAACGCCGACTATCGCGCCGTGGTGGCCGAGGGCGTGCGCCAGGGCTTCACCAGCTATGAGATCGTCCGCGCCGCCGATGCCCCCGATGAGATCGTCGTCGCCCCGGAGGCGCGGCCGGGCAACTGGCTGCCATCGGGAGGCGCACCCGACATTCGCCTGATCCTGAGGCTCTACGACACGCCCATCGCCACGACGATCTCCTCCGGCACGCTGCTGCCCGCGGTCACCCGGGTGGGCTGCCCATGAGGATGCCGCCCCTGGTCAGAAGCGTCGTGGGAACGGTGCCCTGGGTCGTGGCCGGCCTGCTGCTCGGCGTCGCCGTGCATATCCTGTCGGTCTTCGCCCTGCCCCGCCTCGCGCCACAGGACGCCCGCTCGCGCCTTGCCGACGTCACCACCGTCAACCGCGTCACGACGCTGTCCGGGCGAAGCGAGGTCGTGCTGCCGCTGGCCGACCCGGCCTTCGAGACCGCGGTGTGCCGCTTCGACCTCACCGCCGGGGCGCTGCATGTCCGCGCGCCGGTGACGCCGCACTACACGGCGATCGCGCTCTATACATCAACCGGCATCGCCTTCGGCGCGATCAACGACCGGGCGGCGACGCGGCGCACGCTCGACCTCTTCGTTGTCACCCAGGCGCAGCGCCGGGAGCTGTCCACCGACGAGGAGGACACGGCGGCCGACAATCTCATCCTCGTCTCGCCCACCGTCGAGGGCTTCGTGCTGATCCGGGCGCTGGCGGTGCAGCCGAGCCTCGCGCCAATCATCCGGGAGCAACTGGCCTCGCAGTCCCTGTGCGAGATCCTGACGCCCGAGCAGGCGCCGGCGACGCAGTAGGTGGGAGGCCGCTGGCCAATTGCCAGGCTCCCTGAGGCCGGTTCTTCTGCCCCTCACCCCGCCGCCCCTCACCCTTCCCTCTCCCCGCAGGCGGGGAGAGGGTGACTTCGATGTCCCGTCCTTCTCTCGTCCGTCCTACCCAGCGGAATGGCCGACACGCGAACGCGACGCCAGAGCAACCCTCTCCCCGCCTGCGGGGAGAGGGAAGGGTGAGGGGCAAGGGTCACTGCTGAGGGGAATGGATCACCGCTGAGGGGCAAGGGCACCAGTACGGAGCGGACGGACAGCAAGGTGGCGGTACACGATCCTCTGCCCGGCCTCCTACTTGCTGATGATCACCTCTTCCGGCGGCGGCGAGCGCGGGAAGTAGCGCGGCGGGGCCTGCTCAACGCCGATGGAGCCGCGGGCGGGCCCGGCGGCGCAGAGGTTGTCGAATTCCCGAATGTCCTCCAGCAGCCCGCGCAGTTCGCGCTCGGCCATCACCGCCTCGATTTCCGGGGTGGCGACCATCTGGGTGTTGAGCGCGCAGCGATAGGCGTCGGCATGCTGGCGCAGGCCGTGGCGCACCCAGGCGACGATGGTGCGGTTTTCGGCGATGCGGTCGCGGGCCGAGCGGACCTCGACCGGCGTCAGGTTCGGAATGTGGCCGAGCGCGCCGTCGCGGACCCGGTCGGCTTCCGCCACCTCCCGCGCCTTCACGCAGAAGGGCCGGATGCGCTGGCGGTCGGCGCGCATGTCATCGGTCATGCGGATGAAGCGCGACTTGGACGACTGGTAGTCCTCCCGCGCCAGCGTCCGGCAATAGCCGCGCGGGTCGGGATCGAAGCGGACGGGATCGCCGATTCGGGTGCGGCGCAACTCGGCCCAGAACTGGTTCCAGCGGTCGAACGGGTGGGTCGGCATCATCAGGCCGTAGCCGAGTTGGCGCAGCTCGCGTTCGGCGTCGGTGAAGGAGTAGCCGGAGACGGGCTCGCCGCGATGGCGGGCGGCATGGCCTCCGGCCCAGGGCATGATCTCGTCGTTGAGCACGTTCGGCGCGGGGCGGCCGAGATCGCCCTGCGGCGCGCAGGCCGTCAGCAAGGCCAGCGCGACCGCGGTCGCAGCGTGACGCAGCAGAGCAAAAACGGGGCTCCCGGTCGCCGATGGCGGGGGCACCTGAGGCATGCGAAGGCCTTCCCGGAGAGGATCGCCGCCCGTTCTCGGGATAGAGGGGTCAGGCGCTCCTGCGCCTGCGCTTCGGCCGGTCGCCGCCCTTGCGGGGCGGATCGACGGTCAGGATGGGCGGCGGGGGAAGATCATGGCGTTCGACGCGCACCACCGGCAGCAGCAGAATCTGGCCGGCCGCGGCAGTACCCGCATCGGGGCGCAGGATGCGCCGGCGCTCGAGCGGGAAGCGAATGACGGAACCCATAAACCCCTCCTTTGCGCCTGCCCTCCAATGCGGCCATGCCCGGCGACCATTCGCCGACGCGCAGGGCCATTAAGAAACTCCTTTGGTTAACGAGTCGTTACCCGGTCGCCCCGCCCTGCGATGTCGCCGGACGGCACGGCAGGCCCGCGGCAGGCCGGGTTGACGCCGACGTCCGCAGGCCGCCGCATGGGAAGGTCTTCCGCGAGGAAAAGCCCATGTCCGATCCGCTCTTCTATGTCGTCGAGATCGACCTGCCCGCGGATGATCCAGAGAGGGATCTTGCGGTCTTCCGCTCGTGGTACGCCAACGTCCACGCCCCGCATCTCTACGAGGCGGGCTTCACCACCTGCACCTCCTATCGCGGCATTTCCGGCGCCATGCAGATCGTCGACATCTACCAGGCGCCGGACTGGAGCATCTTCGAGAGTGAGCGTTTCGCCCGCTACCGGCGCATCGCCGCCGCCGATCCGCACCTGCCGTCCTTCATGCCGGCGATCCCCAATATCCGCACGCCCTATGTCCACGCCGATCCGGCCCGCGAGGCGCACGCGCCGCTCGCCGTCGACTGGATCACCCTCTGGCGCCTCGATGCGGATGCGGCGCTGACGGCGCGGCTGGCGGACTGGCTCGACACGGAGGGGGGGGCCTTGCTACAGGCCCGCGGCATTGACCGGGTGAGGCTGCTCAGGCGCACCCGCCCTGCCCCGACCGGCACGTCGAACCGGCCCGCCGCGGCGCTGGTGCTGGAATCGGCGCACCGCCCGCCGGACGACGTCATCGATGCCAGCGCGGCTCCGGCCTTCCTGACGGCCGCACTCGGCGCCGCGCCGCACTTCTGCGGCTACCGGCTCTATCCCTGGCCGGACGATGCAACTCTCATGGCGGGTCCCGCTGCCTGACCCGGTTGTCGGAAGGGGAGATTTGGAAGCCTGCCCAAATGGTTAACGACACGTTGTCACTAACGGATCATTAGCGAAGTCATTCGTATTGTCGGCAGTCGTTCCTCCGGCAATCCGGTCGCCCCTTCCGCATGTCGTCCTCCAGCCTTCCCAGCGTCCAGCGTCTCATCGGTCTCGCGCGGTCGAACGGCATCGACGTGCGGCCGACGCTGCTGAGGGTCCTGGTCGACCAGTTCGTCATCGACAGCCATCATCCGGCCGCGGAGGTGACGCGGTTCGGCGAACTCGTCCTCAACCTGCTGCCCAAGTCCAGCGAGACCGACCGCGCCATCGTCGCGGAGAAGCTCGCCGGGCATCGGCAGACGCCGACGGCGGTCGCCCGGCGGCTCGCCGCAGACGTCGGCGCCGTCGCCCGACCGGTCCTGCTGCACAGCCGGGCGCTGTCCGACGACGACCTGTTCCTGGCGGTGCGCTCCGGCGACCTCGCCAAGGCGCTGGCCGTGGCCGAGCGCGACGATATCGGCCTTGCCGCGCTGGTGGCGCTGGAGGAGATGGACGACCCGGTGATCAGGGCCGCCCTCGCGGCGCGCGTCGGTCGGGTTCCAGCCCCTGCCCGCACGTCCTCCGGCTCAGGCCCGGCCGAGATCGGCCGGCGTTTCCTCTCGGGTTCGGCCAGCCAGCGCGAATCCATCATTGCCGAACTCGCCATGAGCCCGACCACCCTGCCGCCCGGCGCTGGTCCTCGCGCCGCCGAACTCGGCCAGGGGCTGGAGGTCGCCGCCCTGTCGCGCCGCGCCCATGCGCTCGCCGAGGCCGTCGCCCGGGCCTTTGCGCTGGAGCCGTCGCTGGCAGGACGCATCGCCGGCGATCCCGGCGGCGAGCCCCTGGTCGTCTGCGCCCGCGCCTTCGACCTCGGCCCGCAGGCGACCACCCGCATCCTGCTCTTCGCCCACGAGGCCATCGGCACGTCGGTCGAGCGCATCTACGCGCTCGCGGCGCTCTACGAGGCCATGCCGAGGGTCGCTGCCGTGACGATCCTGCGCTCCTGGCAGGCCGCGGCGGGCCAGGAAGTGGTGGCACGGACGACCCGGCACCAGCCGGTCTATGCGGCGGATGCGTCCGACAGGGTCGGCGCCCGGCAGGCGGCCTCGACCACGGGACGCACCGCGCCGCGCGCGCCGTCGGCACGGCCGGCCACGAACCGCACCTTCAAGGGTTCCTGAGGTCGGGTCGGGCTAGACTTTCGCGATATCGAGGAAGCAGCGGCCGTCGCGATCGTCGACGTCGACGATCCACAGGTCCGGATCGTAGGACACCTCGCGCCCCAGCTTTTCCGTCACCCGCATCTCCTCGACGAAGACCTCCGGCCAGGCCGGCACGAAGAGCCGGTCAGCGGGACGCTCGTTGTCAAAGGCCGATTGCGGCGCCTGCAGGTAGAGCGCGACCAGCCGGTCGGCGGCGCGCGATACGGTCACGGCGATGGCGCCGGCTTCAGCGGCACCGCGGCGGCGCAGGGTGGCGAAGCCGCCCTCGAGGCCGACCCTGCGGATGAAGGCCGAGACCCAGAAGTCGGAGGTGACCCGCATCAGCGGCGCGCTTGGCCCGTATCGGCGGCGATGAGGTCGCCGATCGAGCGGTCGCGCGGGGCCTGCTGCGGCCGGGCGGCCGGCACGGCGCGCGGGTCGCGGGACAGGAGATCGGCGATGTTCTGCGGCCCCTGCGGCGCGCGGGCGGCGGGAGCCGGGGATGCCGGACGGGCGGCGGCCTGGGCCGGACCGCCGCGCTTCAGCCGCGCCAGCAGGGCCTCTGTGGCCTCGCCGGTCGGCGGAATACGGGAGTTGGTCTCGAACGTGCGGATGGCGGCCTCGGTCTTCGGGCCGGTCAGGCCGTCGATGGTGCCGTCATAGAGGCGGCGGCGCTGCAACTCGCGCTGCACGTCGGCGACGATATCCGAACGCGGCCGGCCGGCCGGCTGGGAGGCGGGCGAGGCGGCCGGGGTGACCTCGGTCTGGCGCGCCGTGATGCTCGCCGTCTGCTGCACGTCGGCGGGACGCGCCACGGGCACCGGGGCCGGCCGGATGACGGCGGTGGCGAACAGGGGGGCCGGATGCGGTCCGGACTGGCGCACCAGGGCGTTGGCGACGATGCCGGCGGCGATGAAGCCCATCAGCGCCAGCGCGACCCGGTCGCCGGGATGCTGCCCCATGATCCGGCGCCAGAGCGAGACGCGCGGCGCCGCGTCGTCCCTGTCATGCGCGGCGCGTCCACGGCGGGGACGCAGATCCTCGTCGTCATAGGTCGCGTCACGCAATTTTCCGTCCCTCCTGGATGGTGTCCGGCCGGAGCGCGGCGGGCGCCCGGGCGAGCGGCAGCGGCTCGACCACGCCGTGGCCCTCGCAGTCGATGGGCATGCGCAGGGTCACCCGCGTGCCGCGTCCGACCGCCGAGGTGACCTCGATGCGGCCGCCGTGCAGTTCGGCGAGGCCCTTCACCACCGACAGGCCGAGGCCGGTGCCGTCATAGGGCCGGTCGTAGCTGGAGCGGGCCTGGAAGAACGGGCTGCCGAGACGCGGCAGGTCCTTGGCCGCGATACCGATGCCGGTGTCGCTGACCGACAGCGACAGCCACGAGCCGTCGCGGCGCAGGCCGATCGTGACGGAGCCGCCCGGCTTGGTGAACTTGACCGCGTTGGAGACGAGGTTGAGCAGGATTTGCCGGTAGGCGCGCTTGTCGCCGACCACCTCGTCCACGCCGGACGCGGGTTCGGCGGTGAGCAGGACGCCGCCGGCCGAGGCCTTGAGCTCCATCATCTGCACGCACTGGGCGATCAGCGGCGGCAGGGCGAAGGGCTCGGGCGTGATCTCGAAATGGCCGCTCTCGATCTTCGACATGTCGAGGATCGAATTGACCAGGTTCAGCAGGTGCTCGCCGGAATCACGGATCAGGGTCGCGTATTCGTGGCGGCGCGCCTGGTCGAGGCGCATGTCCTCCTCGTGCATCAGCATTTCGGAGAAGCCGTTGATGGCGTTCAGCGGCGTGCGCAGCTCATGGCTGACATTGGCGAGGAAGCGGCCGCGCGCCTCGTTGGCGCGGTCGGCCTCATCGCGGGCCGCCTCGACGGCGGCCTCGTGGATCTTGCGCTCGGAGACGTCGCGCAGCACCGAGACGACCTGCTGGTTCTCGCCCGGCAAGGTCAGCGGCCGGGTGCGCATCTCGACCCAGATGAAACGTGGCTCGCCGCCCTCGCCGGTCTCGCGGCGCAGGCGGAACTCGGCGGCGGCCTCGATCCGGCGCGAGGAGGCGATCGACAGGGCGCTCAGATAGACCGGCCGGTCGGCGACATGGACGCGGTCGAACAGGCCCTGGCCGTGCAGGCCGTAGGACGGCGCGCCGACGACGCGCTCGGCGGCCGGAGAGGCGAAGACCACGGCTCCGTTGGGACCATGGCAGGTGATGAGGTCGGTCATGTTCTCGGCCAGCAGCCGATAGCGCTGTTCGCCGACCGAATGGATCTCCTCGCCGGCGCGGCTCACCATGACCGCCGAGAGGGCAAGGCCCAGCGCGTAGATCACGGCGGTTGCGACCGAGATGAAGGAGGCAAGGCCCAGCATCCCGACCTCGAGGCCGGCGGCGGGCAGCCAGCCGGCCTGGTGCGCCACGGCGATCAGCGCCACGGCGGAAACGACCATCGCGCCGGCGGCGGTCACGACGCGGCGCGATCCCGACAGGACGGCTTCCGCCGGGACCAGGGCGAACCAGATGACGGCGAATGAGGTCAGCCCGCCGGAGAGGAAGGCGATGAGGCCGACGATTCCGGTGAGGGCCGCCGCCGACAACAGATGCGCCTGCTCATAGGCGCCGGTGCGCGACAGATAGAAGGCGATGGCGATGGGCAGGACCAGCCAGCCGAACGCGATGGCCTCGACCGGGCCGGGAACGCCGAGAAAAGCCAGATAGAGCGGCAGCGCCGAGAGCGCGATCAGGCCCGGCACGAGGCGGGTGGCGATGAAGGCCCTGTGGCGGGTGAAGACGACGGGATCCACCGTCGCGGCCGGATGCACCAGGCCGTCGAGATAGGACCTCACCGAACCGATCAACGCGCTTTCACGCAACGCACTCACCCCGACACGCGGCATCCGCCGTTCTCAATGCCGAAACGATCGCACCGCCGCGTGAAGGAAACGCTAAGTCGGCAGAGGGCAGCGGGGGCAAAACCGGCGACACCGCCGTTTTGCGCGCCATGGTGAAGAAAGCCTTGCCGCCGCCAGCCCGGACCGGCCGGTGCGATTTGCATAAACCTTAACCGGAATTGAGACCGGTTTCCGGCGGATTCACCTTGTCCGCCAAGGCCCTGTTCATGGGTCGCGGACATGATTGCGGCAACCGGAGCGGTGCCCTCGAGGCGACAACGACCGCCCGGATACAGGGCTCCAACGACCGGAAACGGCGTCATGTCATTCCTCCTCAAGGCCGCCTTCTGGCTCGGCCTCGTCTTCTACGTGTTGCCGCCTTCGGCCCCCGCGCCGCAGACGGCGTCCAGCGACCTGCCGACCGGCGGCCAGGTGGCGAGCGCGGTGATCCGCGGCGCCGCGCAACTGTGCCGCGACCATGCGGAGACCTGCGCCCGCGGCGTCGGCATGGTCACGGATACGGCCCAGCGCGAACTGATCGGCACCGCCGCTCCGACCGCACAGGACACGCTGACCCCGGCGGACCTGCAGGTGCCGTTCGGCGGCGTCCAGGCCCCGGCCGGCAATGCGCCGCTCAGGGCGCCGATGCCGCCGCGCCGGCCGGCCTGAGGCCGCGAAGCCCGAGGGCTTTGTTTCAGGGTCGGACCGGACTATATCCGGCCGCATGACCAGCCTCACCGTGCCCTCGATCGACGAGATCAAAGACGCCTTCGCCCTGATCGACGACTGGGAGGAGCGCTACCGCTATCTCATCGAGATCGGCAAGCAGATGCCGGCCCTGAAGCCGGAGGAGCGCAATGAGGAGAACCGCGTGCGGGGCTGCGCCAGCAATGTCTGGCTGGTGACCCATGTCGACCATCCCGGCGCCGATGCGGTGCTGCGCTACGAGGGCGAGAGCGACGCCCATATCGTCAAGGGGCTCGTCGCCCTGACGATGGCCTATTATTCCGGCCGCCCGGCGAAGGAGATCGTCGGCGACGACGCCTTCGACCTGTTCCGCTCCTTCGGCCTCGAGCAGCATCTCACCCAGCAGCGCTCCAACGGCGTGCGCTCGATGATCGACCGCATCCGCCGCGACGCCCAGCGGGCCATGGCCGCCTGATCAGCCGGCGAGCGTCGGCGCGAGCCCGGAGAGGTCGGCAAGCGTCGCTACGGGATCGGCCCCGGGATATTCGTTCGGCATGGCGGTGCGGTTGATCCACACCGGCACGAAGCCGAAGGCGGCCGCGCCCGCGACGTCCCATCGGTTCGACGAGACGAAGACGATCTCGCCGGGCTGGCCGACGCCGACGCTGCCCATGGCATGATGATAGACGGCGGGAACCGGCTTGTAGGCGCCGACACCTTCCACCGTAACGACATGGTCGATCAGGGCGCCGATGCCGGCCGCGGCGATGGCCGCATCCACCATCTCCCGGGTGCCGTTGGTGAAGATCGCGGTGGCCTTGCCGGCGGCCTTCAGCCGACCGAGGGCGGGGGCGACGTCGGGATAGGCGTCGAGGGTGCGATAGGCGTCGAGCAGTTGCGCCCTGAGCGCAGCATCGGCAATGCCGTGGCGGGCGAGGGCGAAGTCGAGGCCGCGCCCGGTCAGGGTCCAGAAGTCCTCGAAGCCGCCCATCAATGTGGTGATCCACGAATATTCGAGCTGCTTGGACCGCCACAGCTGCGAGACGGGCTCGGCGAGCGGCCCGAGCGGCGCGCCCGCCCGTTGCACGGCGGAATGGACGTCGAACAGCGTTCCGTAGGCATCGAACATGAAGGTATTGGCCGGCATGGCGTCCTCCCCGATTGCGACGAGCTTCGGGCCACAAGCGCGCCGCAGCAAGCCCGCCTCATCCATCGACTTCCTGCGCGGCTGGGATCACCACAATTCATGGTGACGCCGCCGCCGGGCGGGATAGATTTCCGCTCCCGCGCAAGGAGAGAAGAAACATGACCACGTGGTCGAAAACCCGCACCTATGTCGACGGTGACTGGCTCGAGGGCAATCCGCCGCTGACCGGCCCACGCAGCCACGCGTTCTGGCTCGGCTCCTCCGTCTTCGACGGCGCGCGCGTCTTCGACGGGCTGATGCCCGACATGGACATGCACGCGGCGCGGGTGAACCGCTCGGCCGTGGCGCTGGGGCTCAAGGCCACCATGGCGGCCGAGGACATCGTCGGGCTCGCCCGCGACGGCGCCCGCAAATTCGACGGCAAGACGCCGCTCTACGTGAAGCCGATGTACTGGGCCGAGACCGACGGTCCGAACGCCATCCTGCCCGATCCGGACTCGACGCGCTTCTGCCTGTGCATCTACGAGGCGCCGATGGGCGCGCCCACCGGCATGTCGATCACCCTGTCCAAGTTCCGCCGCCCGACCATCGAGAACGCCCCGACCGATTCCAAGGCCGGCTGCCTCTATCCCAACAACGGCCGGGCGCTGCGCGAGGCGAAATCCCGCGGCTTCGACAACTGCCTGGTGATGGACATGGTCGGAAACGTCGCCGAGACCGCGACGTCGAACATCTTCATGGTCAAGGACGGCGTGGTCTATACGCCGATCCCGAACGGCACCTTCCTGAACGGCATCACCCGCCAGCGCACCGTCGCCCTGCTCAAGCAGGCCGGTGTGACGGTGGTCGAGCAGAGCCTGCGCTATTCCGACTTCGAGGCGGCCGACGAGATCTTCACCTCCGGCAACTATTCCAAGGTGATGCCGGTGACGAAGATCGACGACCGGGCCCTGCAGCCGGGGCCGATCGGCCGCAAGGCGCGCGATCTCTACTTCGCCTATGCGGCGGAAGGTCTGCGGGTCTGAGGCCGGGCAAAGCGTCGAAGGGTAGGCCCGGCGGTGCGCCGGGCCGCCCGTCAATGGCCGACCTCAGCCGCCGACGTGGGCGCGGAAGTCCCTGAGCGAGGCGAACTGGGTGGTTCCCTCGGGAAGATCCGCCTCGATCGTTCCGTCGCCGTAGAGCCGGAACGGAATGGTGGCGATGACGCCCTCGCGCAGCAGCGGCGGCTTCGGCGTTGAGGGCGGCGGCGCGGGCTCGGCGAAGGCGGGGGCGGCGAAGGTAGGCTCCTGGCGGCCACCGGGTCTTGCGACCGGCTCGAAGATGTCCTTCAGGTCGTCAATGAGCGAGCCGGCGGGATCGGCGGCGGGCTTCTTCGGGCTCAGGATGTCGTTGAGCTCGGGGAAGTCGCGGGCGAGGGCCGCCATCGGATCATCGCGCCTGTCCGGCTCCCTGTCCGCGACCGGCTCCGGGGCATAGGCGGGCGCTTTCAGCGGCTCGGGCGGGAGCGGCCGCAGGAAAGGCGCCGGCTCCGCCGGTTTCGGCGGCTCGACATAGACCGGCTTCACCGGATCCGGCTGCGGCGCCTCGAGCGAGGCCTTCAGCGCACGCTCCAGTTCCTCCTCGATGGACATCGGCGGCGCTGGCTCGGCGGCGGGCGGCTCGGGCCGGAACCCCGCCTTCGGCATTTCAGCGGGGAAGTCGGGTAGCGGCGCAGGGGGAGCGACCGGCCGTGAGATGGTCTCGCGCAGGCGCGCCATGAAGTCGTCGGTGTCGAGACCCGGCGGCGTGGCCACGGGCTCCGACGTCGCGGTCTTCACCATCTCGGGTGCTGAGGGCTCGGGCTCAAGCGGTTCGGCGTCGGTGAACTTCAGCTCAAGCTCCTCTGAACTGACGTGCTCGCGCTCCAGCGGCTCGGGCTCGGCCGGGGCGCGGGCATCGCCTTCCGATGCGCCAAGCAGCAGTCGCTCCAGCGAGGCGAGGTGATCGACCGGTCCGTCGCCGCCATCATCGCCAGCTTGCTCCTGCGACGCAGCGAGATCGACCTCGGCGGCCCTGACCTCGTCCTTCAGGTCCTCGACCGCATGGTCGAGTTCGGGCGATGCGTGCATGGCCTTGAAGTCCTCGGGGGCCGCGTCCTTGGCATCTCCGAAGATGTCCTCGGCGCGCTCCACGTCCTTCTCGCGCTCCCGGTCCTTGTCGCGTTCGGCGTCCTTCTCTCGCTCGGCTTCCGGCGTGACGATGGCGGGCATGACAGGTGTCACGGCCGGCGGCTCGAGGGCAGCAACGGGCTCGACCGGGGGAGCGCGGTCGGCCGTCTTGTCCGCCGACAGCGCCGGCGCCGCCGCGGCGGCGAAAGTGCCGGCGGCAAGACCCGCGACGGCGGCACCCGCAGCGACAGGCGCCTGCGTCGCCAGCGGCGGCAGGCCGAAGGAGCGCCGGGTCGGCGGCACCGCAGCAGCGGGTTCCGGGGCCTGGGTGGGCAGCGGAGCCAGCACCGGCTCGGGCGCAGGACGCAGATCCGGCTCGACCAGGGGAGCGGCGATCGGCGCGTGCGGCCCGGAGTGCATTGGTTCGGCGTGAAGCGTTCCGGCGCCAAAGGGTTCGCCATGAAGAGGTTCAGCCACGGCCGCCGGCGCCGGGACATCGGTCGGCCCGACCGCCATGCCCTGGAGGCCGTCGAGCTTGGCGCCGAGAACCTGCAACTGCCCCAGAACGGCGGCGAGGCCGAAGAGGACGATTCCGCCGGCGCCGATGACAGAGCCGACGATCATCACCGTATTGCCGAGGCTGAGCAGCGAGGGGCTGGTGCCCCAGTAGAGCGTCGCCGCTCCGATCGCAGTCAGCACGGCGGCCACCACCTTCAGAATGAGGGCCATGGTTCGTCCTTTCACCCCGCGCGGACGTATCGTCCGCTCCCGGCACCCGTTGAGCCGCCAAAAAACGACCTATCCAAGGCGAGCCGTCAGATTCCCGCAACTACACCACGCCATGGCATTCGGGCAATTGCCGCGAAGGAACGGTGGGCCTATGTGAGGGTTGTTGGTTCGTATCAGACCGTCCGCCCACGATCATGGCGCGGCCGGCCCCCATCAGGAGACGGTGTCATGGCCTTCACACTCGACGATCTTCCCTACGCCTACGATGCGCTGCAGCCCTATATGTCGAAGGAAACGCTCGAGTATCACCACGACAAGCACCATCAGGCCTATGTCACCAACGGCAACAACCTGATCAAGGGCACCGAGTTCGAAGGCAAGAGCCTCGAGGACGTCGTGAAGGGCTCCTACGGCAAGAATGCGGGCATCTTCAACAACGCCGGCCAGCACTACAATCACATCCACTTCTGGAAGTGGATGAAGCCGAATGGCGGCGGCAAGATCCCGGGCGGCCTGGAGAAGGCGCTGGTCGACGGCTTCGGCTCGGTCGACAAGGCCAAGGAGGACTTCATCCAGGGCGGCATCACGCAGTTCGGCTCGGGCTGGACCTGGCTCGCCGTGCAGAACGGCAAGGTCGTCGTGATGAAGACGCCGAACGGCGAGAGCCCGCTGGTGCATGGCGCGGCGCCGATCCTCGGCTGCGACGTGTGGGAGCATTCCTACTACATCGACTACCGCAACCGCCGTCCCGACTACCTCAAGGCCTTCGTCGAGCACATGGTCAACTGGGACTACGTCGACGAGATGTTCCAGAAGGCGACCGCCTGAGGCTCTCGGCCCCGCTGATTTCAAGAAAACCCCGGCCTCGCGCCGGGGTTTTGCATTTTTGCCGACGCGTGCAGCCGGCGCTGCCTCTGCGATGCGCGCGACGGCAGCGCCTCCACCTCTCTCCGGCGGGGAGAGGTCGCCGAGAGCAGCGAGGCGGGCGAGAGGGAGAGTGTTTGCCGGCAGGGGCTTGTCCCCCTCTCCCGGCTGCTGGCGCAGCCGACCTCTCCCCGCCGGGGAGAGGTGAAGCGGAGCCAGTTGCTCGAACCGGCGTGTCAACGACCGGCCTCCCCGCTACGAGGCCCGGCCCCCCCTCACGCAATCTCCGTCACGATCTTCCGCCTGACCGCGTCGGCAAACGACCGGTTCTCGTCCGCTACCTCGACGAAGGCGCCGGGGCCGCCGATGACCGCCTCGCGGTAATAGTCCGACAGCGGCTGGCCGATGCGGGCCGGCACGCTCCCGCCGGGCCTGATGATCGCCAGGGCGTTGACGGTGATGCCCTTGGCGACGGCGTCATCGCGGGCCGCCTCCACGGCGCGTCCGCCGATGTTCGGCCCATCACCCGAGACGTCGATGACGCGTTTCAGGCCGCGATAGGGGCCGGTTTCCATCAGGTTCACGCAGAAATCGATGGCGGCGGAGATGGAATTGTAGCCTCGTGCCGCGCGCGGGCGGACCAGCAGTTCGGCCGCAAAGGCCTTCGCACTCGCCTCGTCACGGATCAGCGTCCAGTCGACGATGACATGCTGCGAGGTCGGGCCGCCCCATTCGGTGTAGATGACGGCGATGGCGCCGTTGATCCCCTTCGCGATGACCGAGAGCACCTCGGGGGAGACGAGCGCCTGGCCATAGCCTTCGCGCTGGAGACGCAGTTCATCGTTGTCGATGGAGCCGGAACCGTCGGCGGCGAGGGCGAGCAGGACGTCCACCGGCACCGGACGCTGCGCCCCGGCAAGGCGCGGCGCCGCAGCCGCCGCCGCAAGCCCGAGGGCGAGGCGTCTCGACACCTCCCGGTCACGACCTGACGCCATGCTGCCCTCCCGTTTGCCCATGCCATGTTCCAGCGCGGCAGCGGCTATGACCATCCACATCATCGTGAGCGGCGGCGGCTTCGTATAGGGTCGCCTCCCGCGACGCCGCTCCCCCGCTTCCGCCTGCCCAGTCACGAGGCCCGATGGCTCTGCTCGTCCTTCTCTCCATCGGCATGCTCATCGTCGGCTTCGGCGCTTTCGGCGTGATCGGCGTCATCACGCCGATATCCCGCGATCTTGCCCTCTCCCCGGTCGGCGCAGGCTGGATCATCAGCGCCTATGCCTTCGCCTATGCCATCGGCTCGCCGATCGGAGCCTCGATCACCGGGCGCCTCGACCGCCGCACGGTCCTGGTCATCGGCATGGGCATGATCGCAGCCGGCGCCCTGCTCACCGCGACCGCCACCAACCCTCCGGTGCTCTATGCCGGCCGCATCGTGCTCGCCTTCGGCGCGGGCCTCTATTCGCCGGCCGCCGCCGGGGTGGCCATGATGGCCGTGCCGCACGCCCAGCGGGGCCGTGCGCTGGCCGCCGTCTATGCCGGCCTCACCGTCTCGCAGGTCATCGGCATTCCGGCGGCGAGCACGATCGGCTTCACGATCGGCTGGCCCTGGCTGTTCATCGGCATCGCCGCCGTCGCGGTGGTCATGGCCGGAGCGCTGTGGCTGCGGGTTCCGGCGAACATCGCCATCGCGCCGGCAACCCTCGGGGATCTCGCCCGCGCCATGACCGATCCAAGGCTGGCGCTGGCCGTGCTGGTGACGGTGACGGTGATGGGAGCGGCCTGGATCCCCTACACCTTCCTCTCGCCGATCATCGAGGAGAAGACCGGCGGAGGCCCCGGCATCGTCGCCACCCTGCTGATCGTCTATGGCGTCGGCTCGGTCGCCGGCAACGCGCTCGGCGGCTTCCTGGTCGACCGCATCGGCGCCAACCGGACGCTGCTGATCTCGGCGGCCGGCCCCCTGCCCTTCATGGCGGCGCTGACCTTCATCGCCTGGGAGCCCTGGCTCGGCGGCGTCATCCTGTTCCTCTGGGGCATGCTCGGCTGGACCATCGGCGTGTCGCAGCAGGCGCGCCTCGTCTCGCTCGACCCGGCGCGCCTTCAGGTTCTCTTGTCGCTCAATGCCGCCTGCATCTATGGCGGCGCGGCGCTGGGCGCGAGCCTCGCCGGGATCGCCAAGAGCCTCGGCGGCACGCCCGGCCTCGGCATTGCAGCGGTCGGGCTCGGCCTGGTCGGCCTCGCCCATCTCGCGCTGTCGCTGAAGCTCGGCGGCCGCCGGGACTACTGAACCGGCGTCTGCGACGCGCCCGTCACCGCCACGGCGAAGGCGTAGGAGCGCGCGACCTCGGCGAGACGGTCGAAGCGTCCGGCCGCACCGCCATGGCCGGCGTCCATGTTGGTCACCAGCAGGACGGGGTTGCCATCGGTCCTGGTGGCGCGCAGCCGCGCCACCCATTTCGCCGGTTCCCAATAGGTGACGCGCGGGTCGGAGACCCCGGCCAGCGCCAGGATCGGCGGATAGTCCTGCGCCGCGACGTTGTCATAGGGTGAATAGGCGCGCATGCGCCGGAATGCCTCCGGATCGGCGATGGGGTTGCCCCATTCGAGCCATTCCGGCGGTGTCAGCGGCAGGGTGTCGTCGAGCATGGTGTTGACCACGTCGACGAAGGGAACCTCCGCCAGGATGCCGGCGAAGAGGTCCGGGCGCATGTTGGCGACCGCCCCCATCAGCATGCCGCCGGCCGAGCCGCCCTGCGCGACGATCCGGCCCTTCGCCGTGAGACCCTCCGCAATCAGGTGCTCGGCGCAGGCGATGAAGTCGGAGAAGGTGTTCGCCTTGTGCTCGCGCTTGCCGTTCCGGTACCAGCGGTAGCCCTTCTCCATGCCGCCGCGCACATGGGCGATGGCATAGACGAAGCCGCGGTCGACCAGCGACAGCCGCGCCGTGGAGAACGAGGCCGGCATGGATGCGCCGTAGGAGCCGTAGCCGTAGAGCAGGACCGGGGCGGTGCCGTCGAGCGGCGTGCCCTTGGCGTAGACCAGCGACACGGGGACTGTCTCGCCGTCGGCTGCCGGTGCCAGCAGGCGCCGCGTCACGTAGTCCGCGGCATCGTGGCCGGACGGGACCTCCTGGCGCTTGCGCAGCACGCGGCTGCGCGCGCGCATGTCGTAGTCCCAGGTCTCGTTCGGCGTCGTCATCGAGGAATAGACGAAGCGCAGCGTGTCGGTGTCGAACTCGTAGCCGGACAGCACGCCGAGCGAATAGGCCTCCTCGTCGAAGGCGATGGCGTGCTCCTCACCGCTGGTCAGGTTGCGGATGACGATGCGCGGCAGGGCGTTCTCGCGTTCGAGACGCACCAGCCAGTCGCGGAACACGCTGGCGGAGAGGACGAGGATGCCGGG
The DNA here is from genome assembly GCF_053471285.1 of Phreatobacter aquiterrae. Taxonomy (NCBI): domain Bacteria; kingdom Pseudomonadati; phylum Pseudomonadota; class Alphaproteobacteria; order Hyphomicrobiales; family Phreatobacteraceae; genus Phreatobacter; species Phreatobacter aquiterrae. The sequence goes on from NZ_JBJPHW010000002.1 coordinate 394,304, forward strand.
CCGGTGCGGCACCACCTCCGTCCAGGTCTCGCGGCGGGGATCGGCGAGCGGGGCGGAGACGATGCGGTAGTCCTCCGCGTAGTCATTGGTGCGGATGAACAGCGTCTTCGCGCCGAGATAGTCCGGGTGGTAGTCGGGATAGGACTTCACCTCGCCGGCGCGTGGCAGGACGAGGCGCGGGGCCGCCTGCACATCGTCGAGGTCGAGAACCCAGGTCTCAGTGGAATCGCTCTGCGAACAGGAAATGATCGCGAGCCCGCCGGCGGTGGTCTCGCCCATGCCGACGAAGACGGAGGTGTCCTTCTCCTCGAAGACCAGCGCGTCACCGGCGGTGTCGGTGCCGATCGCGTGACGGAAGATGCGGAGCGGACGATGGTTCTCGTCGAGCCTGATGTAGTAGAGCGTCGAGGCATCGCTGGTCCACACGGCCTCGCCGCCCGTCTCGCCGATGATGTCGCCGAGGTCCGCGCCGCTCGTCAGGTCGCGCACCTTCAGCGTGAAGTACTCGGAGCCCTTGTCGTCGAAGCTCCAGGCGAGGCGCTGGTGGTCCGGGCTGTGGGCGGCGCCGCCGAGATCGAAGAAGGCCTTGCCCTCGGCGAGCGCGTCGCCGTCGAGCATGATCTGTTCGCCGCCCTCCTCACCGCGCGGACGGCGGCAGACGATCGGGTGCTGGCCGCCCTCGCGATAGCGGTCGTAGTAGTCCCAAGCGCCGTCCGGCGCGGGGACGGAGGAATCGTCCTCCTTGATGCGCCCGCGCATCTCGCGGACCATGGCCTCGATCAGCGGCTTCACCGGCGTCAGCACCGCCTCCGCATAGGCGTTTTCCGCCGTCAGATGCGCCTTGATGTCGGCGGGAAGAACCGCCGGGTCGCGCAGCGCCTCCTGCCAGTTGCCAGCCCTCAGCCAAGCGTAGTCGTCGCGCAAGACGGCGCCATGAACGGTTCTTTCGGTCGGGTGCCGGGCGGCGGTGGGGGCCGGGGCGGCAAGGGGATGGAGAATCATCAGGCTTCCGTAGGGCAAGGTGCGGCTCGGGATGCGACCGGAACGACCGTACCGGTCTGTTTCAGTATTGGCATGGATCATGGAGACAGGGCGATGCCTGCGGTCGGCAATTCTGTGTATCGCTGCGCGGGACAGTGCGACGGTGCTCGCCAGCTTACCCAAGAACGTCAGGTTGCATTCTTGCTCGCGCTTCTCGCATTCCGACATGCGATTGTGAAAATGGCCTACGGGAAACCAACGGATACGTCCACTACTGTCCTTTTTTTACTTACGAACAGCACCGACGGCCTTGCAAGACAAGCTGAACCGCAGTATCTGCCTTTCATTGACACTCTCTTGAGTCGCTTTACCCCAGCGTGATCGACCAAGGGCCCTGTCATTTCAGCAATCGAGCACAACGCTCCCATTCGCGACGCATGACTGAACGTCGCATGTCGAAGGATTCCATCACCATGGCCGACTCGTCGACTGCCAACAACTTTATCGAGCTCGCCGCCGATATCGTTTCGGCGTATGTGAGCAACAATTCTGTCTCCGCAGCCGACCTTCCGGGCCTCATCGGCAGCGTTCACAACGCTCTTATCAATGTGACCTCCGGCAAGATCGAGGTTCCCGCCGAGCCGCCGAAGCCGGTGATCCCGATCAAGAAGTCGATCACGCCCGACTACATCATCTGCCTGGAAGACGGGAAGAAGTTCAAGTCGCTGAAGCGCCACCTGCGCACCCAGTACAATCTGTCTCCGGAAGACTATCGCGAGAAGTGGGGCCTGCCGGCCGACTACCCGATGGTCGCGCCGAACTATGCGGCTGCCCGCTCGCAGCTCGCCAAGCAGATGGGCCTCGGCCAGCAGCGCCGCCGCAAGGGCCGCTGATCGCCGCTCCAGGCTTTCGCCAAGCGCCGTCCGGTCCGCCGGGCGGCGCTTTTTTGTGCGTGCCGGCCGCCCCGAGGAAGGCCACGGCCCCGATCAGCGCCGCGTGACGGCCGAGATCGTAGCCGGCCGGATCGCCCGACCGTTTCGACCGCTCGGCGCGCAGCTCGCCTTCCAGCCGGCGTTGCAGGGCGCGGCGGTCCGCCCGGCGCCCGAACAGGGCCTCTCCGGCCAGCAGCCGCCGGCCGAGGGTCTCCGTGGCCGCCACGGTCTCGCTGCGCCAGCTGCGGATGCGGCAGCGCGATTGCTCCACTCGTTTCATCGTCACCTCCCGGCGTCTGGCCGGAAGGATCGCGCATCGACGATGCATGGGGACAACTTATCAGTGTATTTTACATCTCACAGGTTGTCTCTCGTGGACAACATGCTGATGAATCACGTCATTTCTGATCTGGCAGCAGTCGACGTGCCCACAGAGGAATAAAAACTTATCACCATTGGTCGCGATCCGAATGAGGATTATTGTCCTTTAATCGGAGGTTCCCATGGTGATGCGTTCTTGCCAGACCTGTTCCGCCTCGCCCCGCTCCGCACGGGATGCCGGCATCGATGTCGCCACCGCCCTCGCCGCCTGGGTCTCCGGGGTCGACCCGGCCGCGCTGTTCTGCGGCACCCGCGGCGAAGCCCATGTCGCAGCGGCCCGGCAACTGGCCATCTATCTCGCCCATGTCGCCCTCGGCCACGACCTGTCCAGGCTGTCGTCGGCGTTCGGACGCGACAGGGCGACGGTGCGCCACGCGCTGCGACGGATCGAGGACTGGCGCGACGATCCGGGCTTCGACCGGCGCCTGTCCCAGTTGGAAGCGATCCTGATGCCGCTGCGCGGGGCCGCCCTGGCGAAGGGAGCCGGACGATGAGCCGCCGCACGACGTACGACACCCCGTCCCCGGACGACGACCGGTTCCGCCGGGCGCACCAGTTGCGCCAGACCATCGACACGCCGGAGGGGCCGGTGGAGATCAATCTGGCGGAGAGCCCGCTGCGCTGGCTCGCCAGTCGGAAGGATGCCGCCGGACGGCCGTTCCTGTCGCCGGGCGAGATCGCCGCGGGGGAGCGCTTCCGCCGCGACTTCACCCTGGCCGGCCTGTCGCCGCAACTCGGCGCCGCCTGGGCCGCGCCCGTCTCCGGTGGCCGCGCAGGCGAGGCCCTGGACTATGCCGACGTCGTCATCGCGGCGCGGCAACGCCTCGACCGCGCCATCGTCGCCGTGGGGCCGGAGTTCAGTTCCCTGCTTCTCGACGTCTGCGGCTTCCTGAAGGGGCTGGAAGAGGCCGAGCGCGACCGGGGCTGGCCCGTCCGCACCGCCAGGATCGTGCTGAAGCTCGCCCTGGCGGCGCTGGCGCGCAGCTATGGCCTCGCCGACGAGGCGTGCGGACCCGGCCGCTCACGCGGCATCCGCGCCTGGAGAGCGGACGGCCGCGAGGAGACACCTCCGCCCCGGCCGGACTGAGGACGTCAATCGGCGATAGCGTCGAGGATGCGAACCCAGGAGCGAATGCCCTTGTGGAAGCTCTTCAGGTCGTACTTCTCGTTGGGCGAGTGGACGCGGTCGTCCTCGAGGCCGAAGCCGACGAGAAGCGAATCGAGGCCGAGATCGTCCTTGAAGGCGCCAACGATGGGGATGGACCCGCCGGAGCCGATGGTCACGGCCTTGCGGTTCCATTCCGCCGTCAGCGCCTCGCGCGCCTTGGCGAGCACCGGCATGTCCCACGGCAGCGCCAGGGCCGGGCTGCCGCGCGAGCCGAAGAACTCGGCCGTGCAGTCGTCCGGCAGCATGGACCGGACATGGGCGCGGAAGGCGTCCCGGACCTTTACCGGGTCCTGCTTGCCGACGAGGCGCATCGTCACCTTGGCCCAGGCTTCCGACGGGATGACCGTCTTGCCGCCCTCCCCCGTGTAGCCGCCCCAGATGCCGTTGATGTCGCAGGTGGGGCGCGAGGAGATCATCTCGATGAGCAGCCGACCCTTCTCGCCGATCGGATGCTTGAGGCCGATAGCCCCCAGATAATCCTCGGCCGTCAGGTTGAGGGCCTTCCAGTCCGCGAGGATGTCGGCGGGGAGGTCCTCGACGCCGTCGTAGAAGCCGGGGATGGTGATGCGGCCGTCAGTGCCGTGAATCGAGGCGATGACCTTCGACAGCATATGGATGGGATTGGCGGCGGCACCGCCATACATGCCGGAATGCAGGTCGCGGTTGGCGGCCACGACCTTGAATTCGTCGGAAACGATGCCGCGCAGCGAGGTGGTGATGGCCGGCGTGTTCGCATCCCACATCCCGGTGTCGCAGACGAGGGCGACATCGGCGGCAAGGTCCGCCTTGTTGGCCTTCACGAAGTCGAAGAGGTGCTTCGAGCCGCTCTCCTCCTCGCCCTCGATCAGCATGGTCACGCCAACGGGCAGCGATCCTGTCACCGCCTTCCAGGCGCGGCAGGCCTCGACGAAGGTCATCACCTGACCCTTGTCGTCGCAGGCGCCGCGCGCGACGATCCGCTTCGACCCGTCCGGCGCGGTGGCGATGCGCGGCTCGAAGGGCGGGGTCTCCCACAGGTCCAGGGGATCGACCGGCTGCACGTCGTAGTGGCCGTAGAACAGCGCGTGCGGCCCCGCGCCGCCGGCGCTCTTCGCCACCACCGCCGGATGGCCGCCGGTGGCGCGCGCCGAGGCCTCGAAGCCAAGGCTCGTCAGGTCTGCCACCAGCCAGTCGGCGGCCGCGGCGCAGTCCCTGGCGAAGGCGCTGTCGGTGGAGATCGATGGAATCCGCAGGAGCTGGAAGAGGCGGTCGAGGCTCTGGTCGAGCCCGGAATCGACGGCGGCGAGAACCTTGTCGACGGGTCGCGTTGTCATGGTGTCACGGGTCCGGTTGCGGCAGGCGGGAAAGGGAGGCCGGGACGCTAGCAAGCCCGCCCCGGATTGCAACGACCGGCGGCGCGGATCAGCTCTTCACGACGACGGCTTCCGGCGCATCCATCTGATCCGTGGCATCGCGGGCGCGGCCGAGGCGGCGGACCCGCTGCATCAAGGCGCCGACGCGGCGATATATGAGCCGCGGGGCGCTGTCGGCGCCCATGACCGCCGCATAGCCACAGGCCAGCGCCGACCGCTTGAGGGTGCGGGACATGCTCTCGGCAAGCAGGAGACAGGGGATGCCGGCCCTGATCGCGGCGGCGGGCGGCGGCAGCAGGCCTGCCGGCGATACATCCACGAGGGCTGGCTGCCGCGCCGTGGCGGCAATCACCACCACGTCCACCTTGCCGCCCTCGATATGGACGCTGAGCTCGGTGGCATTCGACAGGCCGACCGCGTGAACCATGCCGAGGCTCTGCAGGCGCTCGGCCGCCGTCCCGGCATCGACCCCGTCCAGACGCAGCACGACAACCCGCGCCGTGCGTATCCGCTTCACCCCAGCCATCTGCCCATTCCCGAACATGCACCGGGATGAGCCGAATAGCGTCGCCCTGTTAGAGAGCCTCTACGAATTTAGCTTCAATTGATGCGATCGCGTCGATTTCGGCCTCACCGACGGCCGAGCCCCCCCAGCACGCCGCGCATGATGGCCCGCCCGATCTGCGTGCCGACACTGCGCGCAAGAGAACCGGACGCGTTCTTGATGATGACCTCGGTGGTCGACATGGGCGGCCGGCCACGACCCTTCGGAGCCGGTGCGGAGCTGCCGCCGAGGATGGAGCCGAGCAGGCCTCCGAGCCCGCCGGTCCCGGCCTGCTGCGCCTGTTCGGCCTGTTCGGCCTCCCGCAGCTTCTGCTGCGCGCGCTTCTGCAGGATCTCGTAGGCCGATTCCGAATCGATGGTCTCGTCATAATTGCCGCGGAACGGGCTCTTCGCGAGGATCTGGCGGCGCTCCTGCTCGGACACCGGGCCGATCCGCGCGAAGGGCGGACAGATGAGCGTCCGCTCGACGATGGAGGGCACGCCGTTGCCCTCGAGCGTCGAGACCAGCGCCTCGCCCTTGCCGAGCTGGGTGATCACCTCCTCGGTGTTCAGCTTCGGGTTCTGGCGGAACGTCGTGGCCGCGGCCTTCACCGCCCGCTGGTCGCGCGGGGTGAAGGCGCGCAGCGCGTGCTGGACGCGGTTGCCGAGCTGGGCGAGGACCGTCTCAGGCACGTCGAGGGGGTTCTGCGTGACGAAATAGACGCCGACTCCCTTCGAGCGGATCAGGCGGACGACCTGCTCGATCTTCTCGATGAGCGCCTTCGGCGCGTCCTTGAACAGGAGATGGGCCTCGTCAAAGAAGAAGACCAGCTTGGGCCGGTCGAGATCGCCAACCTCGGGGAGTTCCTCGAACAGCTCCGACAGCAGCCAGAGCAGGAAGGTGGAATAGAGCTTGGGGCTTTCCATCAACTTGTCGGCGGCCAGCAGGTTGATGGTGCCGCGGCCGTCCTTGTCGGTGCGCATCAGATCCTTCAGGGCCAGCGCCGGTTCGCCGAAGAAATGCGAGCCGCCCTGCTTCTCCAGGGTCAGCAACTGGCGCTGGATGGTGCCGACGCTTGCAGCGGAGACGTTGCCGTAGGCGGCGCGCAGCTCGTTCTGCAACTCCTTGTTCGAGCCGAGCTCCTGCAGCACGGCGCGCAGGTCCTTCAGATCGAGCAGCGCAAGGCCGTTCTGGTCGGCATAGTGGAACAGGATGTTGATGACGCCTTCCTGGATCTCGTTGAGGTCCATCAGGCGGGACAGCAGAAGCGGCCCCATCTCCGCGACGGTGGCGCGGATCGGATGGCCCTGCTCGCCGAAGAGGTCCCAGAACACGACAGGGAAGGAATCGGCGTGCCATTCCAGCCCGACGGTCTTGGCGCGCTCAAGGATGAAGGGCTTTTCCTCGCCCATGGCGGCGACGCCGGAAAGGTCGCCCTTGATGTCGGCGGCGAAGACGGGAACGCCGGCGTTGGAGAAGCCTTCGGCAAGGACCTGCAGCGACACCGTCTTGCCGGTGCCGGTGGCGCCGGTGATCAGGCCATGGCGGTTGCCGAACTTCAGCGCCAGCCATTCCTGCTTGGTGCTCTTGCCGATGAGGAGGGCGTCGTCGGCCATGATCTGATCCTGGGGCTGACCGGGAAAGGTCGTCCGTTCTAGCAATGCCCTGCCGTCAACGCCAAGCGGCTTGCGCGCGAAAGCCGGCGGGACATCTGCTCTTGACGTGAATCAACGCCACCGGCCCCGGCAATCGGCTCAATGCAGCCCCTAAAGTCCGGGAGGGGACATATGACCGAGACCATGTTTCTGGGGCTGGTTCTGGTGGTGTTCGTCGGGTTCGGCTCGGTGCTCGCCTGGGTCGACTATACCGGCAAGGATTCGAGCCCGCCGATTTCCGGCCCGCAGAAGTGAGGCAGGCGGCGGAGGCCGGCCCGGCCCCCGCGCCCCACCTCATCCGCGCGCCCAGAGCTGCTGGACGACCGTGCCCGCCTTCTTCTCGATCGCCGCGGCGGCATCGAGACAGACATCCTCGCGATAGCGCGAGGTGATGATCTGCACGCCGATCGGCTTGCCGTCGACGAGGCCGACAGGGACGACGGCCGCCGGCAGTCCGAGCACGTTGATCGCCGACATGAAGCGCAGGTCGTTCCAGAACAGGTCGTGGCCACGCTCCGGCCCTTCGAGGTCGGCGTTGTAAGAGGGCGTCTGCTGCACCGACAGCGGCGTCAGGATGACCGGATACTCCTCGAGGAACAGCAGCCAGTTGCGCAGCACGCGCGACCGCCGGGCGATCGCCTTCATGTAGCCCTCGCGGTCGAGGATCGTGCTGGCGCTCTTCATGGCCTCGATGGCGGTGATGAAGTCGGGGCTGCCGTGCTGGCGCATGGTCGCCTCCTGCAGCACCGCCAGCTCGGTGAAGATCAGGTCGGACCAGAGCTTCCAGGTGCCGTCGAGATCGGGCAGTTCGACCTCGTTCACGTCATAGCCGGCATCGGCCAGATGGTCGGCCGCCGTGCGGACGAGCGAGATCACCTTGGTATCGGTCTTCATGTCCGACGGGATTTTCGCGAAGGCGACCTTGATCGGCCCCTTGAGCTTCGGCCCCTTCAGGGGCGCGGGCACCCACCAGGGGTCGCGGGGGTCGCGCTGGGCCATGACCTCGAGACCGAGGCGGACATCGGCCACCGACCGGGCGATCGGCCCCTGCGAGGACATGAACTGCGCCATCAGCGGGCGCTCGTCGCCGTTGAGCTGCGTCGGGTTGAAGGCGGGGATCCGCCCCTGCGTAGGCTTGATGGTGGCGACGCCGTTGCAGAAGGCCGGCCAGCGCAGCGAGCCTCCGATGTCGTTGCCGTGGGCGATGGCGCCGATACCGGCCGCAATCGACGAGCCGGCGCCGCCCGAGGAGCCGCCGCAGGTGATGGCCGCATCCCAGGGATTGAGGGTGAGGCCATGCAGGGGGTTGTCGGTGAAGCCGCGCATGGAAAATTCGGGCGTGTTGGTGAGGCCGACAATGACCGCGCCGGCCTTGCGCAGGTTGGCGGTGACCGCCGAATCGTCAGGCGCAATATTGTCCTTGAAGGCGACGACGCCGTTGGAATTGGCCTGGCCCTTCACGTCGAGATTGATCTTGATGGTGACCGGCACGCCGTGCAGTGGCCCGACCGCATCGCCCCTAGCGAGCGCCTTGTCGGCGGCCTTCGCGGCCTTGATCGCGTCCTTCGACAGGTCGACGACGACGGCGTTGAGCTTCGGATTGACCGCCTTCATGCGATCGATGTTCGCCTTGACCACCTCCTCCGACGAGACCTTGCCGGACTTGATCGCCTTGGCGGTCTCGACCGCCCCCCACTGCCAGATCGGTGCCTTGGCCACTGTCGCTGTTCCCCTGCTGATGACGGGCGGATGGTGCGCGGGGAACGTCGCGAGGGGAAGTGCCGCCGACGGGCGCGGGTCATGCGCGTGGCGGGGAGTGGCAAAGGGGCGATACTGCGGACGCCTGCTCTGCGACCTCAGAGCCCCAGCACCCCGGCGATCTCCTCCACCGCCACCATGGGCGCGAGGCGGCCGGCCGCGACGTCGGCCTCCAGCGCGGGAAGGCGCGCCTTCAGCACGGGATCGCGCTTCAGCCGCTCGGCGACGCGCTCCTGCAGCATGGTCCACATCCACTTGACGCCCTGGGCGCGGCGTTTGGCGGCAAAATCGCCGGCAGCCTCGGTCTTTGTCCGGAACGCCACGATCTGATCCCAGAGCGCGTCCAGCCCGATGTTCGCAAGGCCCGAGATCATCAGCACCGGCGGCGACCAGACCTGCGACTTCGGCGCCATGATGTGCAGCGCGGCGCGATATTCCGCCGCCGCCGCCCTGGCGCGCGTCGCGCCGTCGCCATCCGCCTTGTTCACGGCGATGATGTCGGCCAGCTCCAGGATGCCCTTCTTGATGCCCTGCAACTCGTCGCCGGCGCCCGGCAGCATCAGCACGAGGAAGAGGTCCGTCATGTCGGCGACCGCCGTCTCCGACTGGCCGACGCCAACCGTCTCAACGAGGATCACGTCGAAGCCCGCCGCCTCACAGAGCAGCATGGTCTCGCGCGTCTTGGCGGCGACGCCTCCCAGCGTGCCCGAGGACGGCGAGGGCCGCACATAGGCGCGGTCGTCGTTGACGAGGCGCGCCATACGGGTCTTGTCGCCGAGGATCGAGCCGCCGGTGCGCGAGGACGAGGGGTCCACCGCCAGAACCGCGACGCGGTGGCCGGCCGCCGTCAGGTTGGAGCCGAAGGTGTCGATGGTGGTCGACTTTCCCGCACCGGGAACGCCGGTGATGCCGATGCGGATGGCGCGGCCGGTGTCGGGAAGGAGAATCTGGACGAGTTGCCGGGCCAGCGCCTGATGGTCGGGCTTCGTCGATTCGACCAGAGTGATCGCCCGGGCCAGCACGGCCCGGTCGCCGGAACGGATGGCCTCGGCCAACTGGGCGGGATCGGGAAGGGCGCGCATGGCGGCGTGGTATCAAAGCCACGCCCGCGAGGCGAGCGATTCGATGCCGCCTCGCGCCTCCCTCCCGCCCCATTGCGGCCACGCGCCATGGTTACGCGGCAGGACAGACGAGCCGCCCTGCGGCGCGATCTTCACCCTTCAGCCACCTCCGGGCGTCCATCTGGATCGACCCCCATCCCGCGCAGCCTTTGCTCATGTCCCGGCCGTCGACTGCCCCCGTCGCCGCACCCTTCGCCGCCCTTCGCCTGGCCGTTCTGGCCGCAACAGCGCTGGCGCTTGGCGGCTGCTTCGGCACGACCGGGTTGACAGGCATCACCGGCTCGCTCGGCGGCCTGACCGCCCCTGCCGCTACGCCGACCACGACGCCGGTCTTCGTCGCCTCGACGCGTCCCGCCTTCCGCGGCGACAGTCTGGGCGCCCCCTCGGCAGAGCGCGCCCGCTTCTATCGCCAGATCGTCTCCATGCCGCCGGGCCGGGCCACCGGCACCATTCCGCGGCCGCAGATCACTCCTGAGAACCCGCGCCGGCACGCCATGCTCGCCGACCGCGCGGCGGTCACGCCCGACGCCTTCCGTCAGCAGGTCGCGGAGGCCGTCGCGTCGAAGCCCCACGACCAGCGCGACGTGCTGGTCTATGTCCACGGCTTCAACACCGACTACGACGAGGCCGCCTTCCGTATCGTCCAGGTGGCGGCGGACGGTGGCTTCCGCGGCACGCACGTGCTCTTCACCTGGCCGAGCTACCGCCGCGTCCTCGCCTATGGCGGCGACCGCGAGGTGGCGACCGCCTCACGCGACGCGCTCGACAGGCTCCTGACCGATCTCGGCCGCACGCCGGGCGTCGGCCGCATCCACATCCTCGCCCATTCCATGGGGGCCTTCCTGACCATGGAGGCGCTGCGGCAGGCCTCCATCGCCGGCAACGGCGAGCTCGGCGGCCGCCTCGGCGAAGTGATCCTCGCGGCGCCCGACCTCGACGTCGAGGTGTTCCGCCAGCAGATGGCGCGCATCTCGCGGCCCTCGCGCATCTCGCTCTTCGTGCAGTCCGACGACAGGGCGCTGGCCGCCTCCTCCACCGTCGCCTGGGACCGCCAGCGGCTCGGCGCCCTCGACGTGCGCAATGCCGAGCACCGGCGCATCATCTCCGGCCTCGGCGTGCGCGTCTTCACGATGAGCGCCACGGGGTGGACCGACCTTGTGCGCCACGGCACCTTCGCCGAGGCCCCCGAGATCGTCCGCCTGATCGGTGGCAAGATCAGCCAGCCGCCGGTGATCGAGGATTCGCTGCCGCAGGTGGCCGAGGCGCCGCCCCTGCCCTCTGAACTGCGCCCGCCGCAGGAGCAGGCGCCGATGGCCGGCCAGCCGGAAACCGCACGGGCGGTGACGACTGAAAGCCTCGAGCCGCCGCCGGCAAGGCCCTGATCAGACCGGAACCCTCGCCCCGAGCAGAATATCCGCCAGCATCGGCGCGTCGGCGGCGAAGGCATCGGGATGGGCCGCCTGCAAGGCGTCTGCCGTGGCAAAGCCCCAGCCGGCCGCCACCGAGGCGACGCCGACCTGCCGGGCCGCCTCGATATCCCTGACCTCGTCGCCCACGGCCATCGCGGCGCTGGGGGGAACGCCGAGGCGCTTGAGCACCCGGCGGAAGCGCGCCGCCTTGCCGAATAGCGACGCGCCGGCGCCGAATGCGGCGACATGGACGGACGCCGGGCCCAGCACGCGCCGGATGTTCTCTTCCGTGTTGGAACTGACGATGGCGATGGCGGTCCCCGCCGCCGTCAGCTGGGCGAACAGGTTCTCCACCCAGGGAAAGCGCGGAATGTGGTCGATATCGCGGTTCGCGAGCTGGCGCAGATGCGCAACGATGAGCGGCATCTTCCACAAGGGCACGCCGAGCTCGCCGATGATCTCGCGGCTGGAGAGCGAGCGAAGCCTCTCCCGCTCGTGGAAGCCTGTTTCGCGGAAGCCGAACTTGCGGGCGACCTGATTCAGCGTGGCGGCGAACCAGGCTTCGCTGTCGGCGAGCGTTCCGTCGAAATCGAAAATAACGAGACGAATTGGCTGCATCCGATGATCGAATGCCAGCCCGGGCCGCTCAGGTCAACGCGTCATGCCGCCGCCGGCTTCGTCTTCGCCCACGGCCCCATGCGCCAGAGCATGATGAGCCAGATGGCGATGGTCGCCACGCCGAGGATTCCGGCGATGGGCCGGGAGAAGAAGGCGAGGAACGCGCCGTCGGACTTGATCATCGAGGTGATGAAGTTCTGCTCGAACATCTCGCCCAGCACCAGGCCGAGGATGATCGGCGCGACGGGGAAGCCGTTCTCCTCCAGCATGAAGGCGAAGACGCCGAGCGCCAGCATGATGATGATGCCGTAGGTGGAATTGGTCATGGCGTAGGAGCCGACCACGCAGAACATGAGGATCAGCGGCAGCAGGACGTTCTTCGGCACCCGCAGGATCTGCTTGGCCGACTTGATCACCGCCCAGCCGAGCGGCAGCATCAGGAGGTTGGCGAGAATGAAGATCATGAAGACCGCGTAGATGAGCTGCGGATTCTGCAGGAAGACGGTCGGGCCGGGGTTCATGCCCTTCATGTAGAGCACGCCGATGACGATGGCCGTGATGGAATCGCCGGGAATGCCGAAGACGAGGGCCGGAATCCAGGCGGCTGCGATCGCGGAGTTGTTGGCGGCGCCGGCATCGACAATGCCCTCGACATGGCCCGTGCCGAACTTCTCGGGTTCCTTCGAGAAACGCTTGGAGACCGCGTAGGAAATCCAGGCGGCAATGTCGGCGCCGGCACCCGGCAACGCACCGATGACCACGCCGATGCCCGAGCCACGCAGGAAATTGAACCAGTATTTGCGGAGCACGCCGCCGACACCCTTGAAGACGTGACCGACGCGCTGGGTGACCGCCTCGCTGGTGGTCTGCATGCTTGTGACGCCCCGCAGCAGTTCCGAGATCGCGAACATGCCGATCATGGCCGGGATGAAGCTGACACCCTGCATCAGCTCTACCGTGCCGAAGGTGAAGCGCGGGAAGCCCGCGGCCGGATCGATGCCAATGGTGCCGATGCCGAGGCCGAGGAAGAGCGAGGCGAACCCCTTCACCGGGTCATTGGTGGCGAGGAACACCGCGCAGGTGAGGCCAAGGGCGGCGAGCCAGAAATATTCGAAGCTGGAGAAGGCCAGCGCGAACTCGGCGAGGGCGGGGGCGGCCAGAACCAGGATGGCGACGCCGATGAGGCCGCCGAGCGCCGAGGTGACGAGGTTGGTGCCGAGATTGAGGTCGAGTTGCCCCTTCTTGCCCATCAGGTAGCTCTCGTCCGTATAGGCGGCCGAGGCGGGCGTGCCGGGCATGCGCAGCATGGCGGCGGGGATATCGCCGGCGAAGATGGCCATGGCCGTGGCGGTGACGATGGCGCCCAGCGCCGGCACCGGGTCCATGAAGAAGGTGACCGGGATGAGCAGCGCCGTCGCCATGGTGGCGGTGAGGCCCGGCATGGAACCGACGAACATGCCGAACATGCCCGAGGCGATGATGATCAGGATCACGTCCCAGCGGAAGACGAGGGCAAAGGCCTGCAGGAGGATGTCGACGGTCACGGGGCGCTCCTCACAGGAACCAGTCCATCAGGCCGCGCGGCAGCGGCACGCGCATCAGGCTCGCGAAGAACCAGTTGATGCCGAAGGCCGCAACGAGCGCAGTGACGACGGCGACCGGCACGCGGACCTTGAACCAGAGGAAGAGGATGAGAAGGACGACGAGGGTCAGCGGCACGAAGCCGACCGCGTCGAGGATGAAGATATAGGCCAGCGCGGAGCCGAGGACGAGCAGCGCCGAGACGACATTGACCGGATCGCGCGCCCAGGAGGGAATCTCGGCCAGCGGCGCGCCCGCCCGCCAGGAGGCATAGCCCCGAATGACCATCAGGAGACCGCAGAGGATCATCAGCACGGACAGCAGGCGTGGGAACACCGCCGGGCCGTAGTTCTGGCCCGGGAACTCCGGAAAACTCAGCGTCAGGACGATGACGAGGAGGGCGGCGGCGATCATGATCGCCCCGCTCACGAGATCGTTGAAGCGCACGGGAAGGCCCTCGCCGCGGAGAAGGAACGGGGCGGCCCCGAGGAAGGGCCGCCCCGCACGAAAAGATCAGGCCGAGCGGGCGAGACCGGCCGCCTTCATGGCGACGCCCATGGCAGTGTTGCCCTCGTCCATGAACTTGGCGAAGCCGGCGGCATCCGCCCATTTCACGCCGAAGCCGCGGGCCGACATGAAGTCGCGGAATTCCTTGGATTCGTTGATCTTCTTGAGGACCGTCGTGTACCGCTCGGCGATCGGGGCCGGCAGGTTCTTCGGCGCTGCGATGCCGCGCCAGGCGCCGACCGTATAGTCGACGCCGATCGCCTCCTTCAGCGTCGGCACGTTGGCGAACTGCGGATTGCGCGCGGTCGCCATGATGGCGAGCGACTTGGCGCGGCCGGCATCCAGCATGGCCTTGGCCTCGGGCACCGAGCAGGTGACGATGTCGATGCCGCCCGCGGCGAGGTCCTGCATGGCGGGAGCCGCACCGTTGGAGGGCACCCACGGCACGGCGCTGGCCGGCAGGCCCATGGCGCCGAGCCAGCCGACGAGGGCGAGATGCCAGATGCCGCCCTGGCCGGTGCCGGAGGCCTTCAGCTTGCCCGGATTGGCCTTGATGGCGTCGGCGAGCGCCTTGAGTTCCGCATAGGGGCTCGAGGCCGAAACCTGCACGCCGGGCGGATCTTCGTTCATCAGCGCGAGGGGCGTGTAGCTGTCGGGCTTCAGCTGGGTGAGGCCCTGCCAGTGCATCATCGAGATCTCGACGGTGACCATGCCGATCGTGTAGCCGTCCGGCGCGCCGGTCGCGATGGCCGAATGGCCGACGACGCCCGAACCGCCGGTGCGGTTGACCACGTTCACAGGCTGGCCGAACTCCTTCTCCATCAACGCCCCGATGATGCGGGCGGTGGCGTCCGTGCCGCCGCCGGCGCCCCACGGCACGACCAGCGTGATGGGACGGGCCGGGAAGGCCTGGGCGATGGCCGGCGCGGAGAGCTGCGAGGCGAGGCCGACGCCCGCGGCGGTGACCATGAGATGGCGGCGCGTAAGTTCAGTCATGATGATCCTCCCTTAGATCGATTGAGGCCGGTTGATCCGGTCCTTGTCTGTGATCACAGGAAGCTGCACTGGAATGGCAGTCAGTTCAACCGTTTCGATTGCCCGAATTTCGCGCGGCAGGGGAGGCATGACGCGATCACTCGGGGTTCCGCCCATCGTCGCGCCGCCCGCCGCGATGGGCGTCACGACCGTCCGTCAAGGGCCGCGAATACTGCGCGCTGGGCCTCGAAGGCCCGCCGGAAGGCAGGTCGCGCGCTGGCGCGAGCCACATAGGCGGAAAGATTGGGGTAGCCGTCGAGTATCGGCGATCCCTCCAGCCGGCGCAGCACCGAGACCATCATCAGATCGCCGGCGCTGAACGCGTCATCGAGCCAGTCTGCGGTGCCGAGTCGCGACGATAGCGCTGCCAGCCGCTTGTGAATCCGCTCGTCGAGCAGCGGCTGGCGCGCGGCGAACCAGTCCCGGTCACCCTCCGTCAGGATGGCCATCTCGCGCTCTATGATGGGCGGTTCGATGGTGCTGAGCGCGGCGACCGTCCAGCCCACGGCGCGGGCCCGGCCATCGGCGTTATCCGGCAGCAGACCCGCGTGGCGGTCGGCGATATGGAGGACGATCGCACCGGACTCGAAGAGGGCCAGATCGCCCTGCTCGTAGGTCGGAATTTGCCCGAAAGGATGCAGCGCCCGATGCGCCGCCTCCTTCATCGCAGCGAAGCTGAGCAGCCGGACCTGATAGGGCTGACCCACTTCCTCGAGGGCCCATCGCACCGCCATGTCGCGCGCCAGACCGCGGCCGCGGTCCGGCGATTGTTCAAAGGCGGTGATGGTCGCGATCATGGCCTTCCCCCGGCTTGGTCTGCTGCGACGCGCAGGTCAACGCCGAGGGCAGCAACAAGGTCTCCGCCGGGCCGGCCGGCCCCGACTGACGCGCCTACTCCGCCGCCTGCACGTAGCCCAGCCTGGCGTTGAGCTTGTCCATCAGGTCGATGGCGGCATCCGCGATGGGCGTTCCCGGCGGGAAGATGGAGGAGGCGCCGGCGGCGTAGAGCGCGTCGAAGTCCTGCGGCGGAATGACGCCGCCGACCACGATCATGATGTCCTCGCGGCCCTGCTTTTCGAGTTCCGCCCTCAGTTCGGGCACCAGCGTCAGGTGACCGGCGGCGAGCGAGGAGACGCCGACGCAGTGGACGTCGTTCTCGATCGCCTGCTTCGCGGCCTCGGCAGGCGTGGCGAACAGCGGACCGATGTCAACGTCGAAGCCGAGATCGGCAAAGGCGGAGGCAATGACCTTCTGTCCCCGGTCGTGGCCGTCCTGGCCGACCTTGGCGACGAGGATGCGCGGGCGGCGGCCCTCGTTCTCGGCGAAGGCCTCGACCATGTGCTGGACCTTCGAGACGTTCTCGTTCATGGCGCCGACCTCGCGCTTGTAGACGCCGGAAATGGCCTTGATCTCGGCCTTGTGGCGGCCGAACACCTTCTCCATGGCGTCCGACATCTCGCCGACGGTGGCCTTTGCCCGCGCGGCGTTGATGGCGAGCGCCAGAAGGTTGCCGTCGCCGGCGGCGGCGGCGGTCAGCGCGTCAAGCGCGGCCTGCACCTCGGCGGGATTGCGCTCCTCGCGCAGGCGCCGGAGCTTGTCGATCTGCGAGGCGCGGACGGCGGAATTGTCGACCTTGAGGACGTCGATCGGCTTCTCGCCGTCCGGGCGGAACTTGTTGACCCCGATGACCGACTGCACGCCGGAATCGATGCGGGCCTGCGTCTTCGCGGCGGCCTCCTCGATGCGCAGCTTCGGAATGCCGGCGTCAATGGCCTTGGCCATGCCGCCGAGGGCCTCGACCTCCTGGATGTGCTCCCAGGCCTTGGCGGCGAGGTCGGCGGTCAGCCGCTCGACATAGAGCGAGCCGCCCCAGGGGTCGATGATGCGCGTCGTGCCGCTCTCCTGCTGCAGGAAGAGCTGGGTATTGCGGGCGATGCGGGCGGAGAAGTCGGTGGGCAGGGCCAGCGCCTCGTCGAGGGCGTTGGTGTGCAGCGACTGGGTATGCCCTTGGGTCGCCGCCATGGCCTCGATCTGGGTGCGCACGACGTTGTTGAAGACGTCCTGCGCCGTCAGCGACCAGCCGGAGGTCTGGCTATGGGTGCGCAGCGGCAAGGACTTGTCGCTCTTCGGGTCGAACTGCTTGACGAGCTTCGCCCAGAGGAGGCGCGCCGCGCGCAGCTTCGCCACCTCCATGAAGAAGTTCATGCCGATGGCCCAGAAGAAGGACAGGCGCGGCGCAAACTGGTCGACCGTCATGCCGGCGGCGATGCCGGCGCGGATATACTCGACGCCGTCGGCGAGGGTGTAGGCGAGCTCGAGGTCCTGCGTCGCTCCCGCCTCCTGCATGTGATAGCCGGAGATCGAGATGGAATTGTACTTCGGCATCTCCTTCGCCGTGTGCGCGAAGATGTCGGAGATGATCCGCATCGAGGGCTTGGGCGGATAGATGTAGGTGTTGCGGACCATGAACTCCTTGAGGATATCGTTCTGGATGGTCCCGGAGAGCTTGGCCTGCGGCACGCCCTGCTCCTCGGCCGCGGCGATGTAGAGCGCGAGGATCGGCAGGACCGCGCCGTTCATGGTCATCGACACGCTCATCTGGTCGAGCGGGATGCCGGAGAACAGTGTGCGCATGTCGTAGATGGAATCGATGGCGACGCCCGCCATGCCGACGTCGCCGGACACGCGGGGATGATCGCTGTCGTAGCCGCGGTGGGTGGCGAGGTCGAAGGCCACCGACAGGCCCTTCTGGCCGGCGGCGAGGTTGCGCCGGTAGAAGGCGTTTGAATCCTCGGCGGTGGAGAAGCCGGCATATTGCCGGATCGTCCAGGGCTGGTTCACGTACATGGTCGGATAGGGGCCGCGCAGGAACGGCTTGATGCCCGGCCAGGTGTCGAGGAAGTCGATGCCGGCGAGGTCCGCCTCGCTGTGCACCGGGCGCACGGCGATCTCCTCCGGCGTCAACCAGGCCTCGCCGCCGGAGGCGGCGGGCGCGGAGTCGGTGAAATCGACGGTGGTGAAGTCGGGGATGCGGGTCATGGCTGTCTCCTCACGCATCCAGCGCCGCACGTGCGGCCTTCAGGAAGGCCAGTACGTCACCGCCAGCATAGACGAAACCGTCGACGCCCGCAGCCTTGAGGCTGTCCTCGAGATCGCCGGGACGGCCAGCGAGCCAGAGTTGCCGTGCGCCGGCAGCTTTCAGTGATGCCGCGACGTCGATGGCATCAGTGGCATAAAGGTCGTCGGACGAACACAGGCAGGCGATCGCCGTGCCGCTCGCCGTGAAGGCCTCCCGGATCGCGGCGAGATCGGCAAAGCCCTCCGGAATGGGCGCATCGAAGCCGCCGGCCTCAAACAGGTTGCGGGCGAAGCTGGCGCGCGCCGTGAAGGCGGCGACGGGACCGATCACGGCCAGGAACACCTTCGGCCGCGCGCCGGTCCGTGCGGCGATGGCGTCGAGATCGGCGCGCAGGGCCTCGAACGGCTCGGCAAGGCGGATGGGCGACAGCGGATCGACGAAGACGGTGTCGCTCTTCAGCCGCGACAGCGCCGAGCGGATGGCGCCGCCGGCAAAGGCCTTCACCTGCGCCTCGAAGCGCTCGCCCTTGCCGGCAGGGGGCAGATCGACGGGCGCCGCGCCGCGCTGCGTCTCGCGCTTCGGCGGTTGCAGCACCTCAGGCACGGCCTCGTGGACATTGGGAAACTCGGACGTGCCGGTCAGCGGCTCGCGGCGCTTGGCGATGGCGGCGGCCCGCTCGGAGCGGACCGCGGCGACGGCCGCCTGAACCGTGCCGGCCGCAAGCGCGGCGACGATGCCGCCGGCCTTCTCGGCGTCCTGGAACAGCGACCACGCGCGCTGGCAAAGCTCGTCGGTCAGCGCCTCCATACCGCCGGAGCCAGCCGCCGGATCAGTGACGCGATGAAGGTTCGATTCCTCGATGAGGATGAGCTGGGTGTTGCGGGCGACGCGCCGGGCGAAGGCGTCCGGCAGGCCGATGGCGGCCGTCCAGGGTTCGACGACGACATGGTCGGCACCGCCGACACCCGCGGCGAAGACTGCCGTCGTCGTGCGCAGCCAGTTCACCGCCGGATCGACCTTGGTGACCATGCGCCAGGCGGTCTCGGCGTGGAGGTCGAGATGGGTGGGAGCGAGCCCGCACGCCGCTTCGAGCCGTGCCCAGAGCTTGCGGATGGCGCGAACCTTGGCGGTGGAAAGGAACTGGTCGGCATCGACGGACAGCACCACCGAGACGCTGCAGGCGGCGTCGGCGAGCGGCAGGCCCGCCGCCTCCAGCATGCGCCAGTACTGCACCGCCGTGCCGAGCACATAGGCGAGTTCCTGCGCCTCCGAGCCGCCGGCATCGTGGATGACGCGGCCGTCGGCCATGAGTTGCGTGCCACCGAAGCCGCGGCGGCGCAGCGCCAGCACCGCGTCGCTCGCCTTGGCGGCCGCACCGTCCCAGCTCTCTAGCGTGCCACGGCGGGCGAAGGCGCCGATCGGATCGATGCCGAAGGCGATGGCGAGGCTCTTCGGGTCGAGCCCGTCGCGCTCCACCTTCGCCGCGAGCAAGGCGGCGACATGACCGGCCGAGGTGCCGGCGTCGATGCGGACGGGAATGAGGTCGAGCATGACGCCGGCGAGCAGGGCGTCGAGATCGGCGAGGCCGTCGATGACGGTCGCATCGCCCCGGCGGTCGCCGATGGCGCCGCGCGTCACCACGACCAGACCCGAGGCGCCGCCCGAGAGATCCTCGAGCGCCTGCGCATTGGCCGCCTTCGGATCGGGATGGTCGGCGCGCTGGCTGACGCTCCAGGGCTGGCCGGGAGCCCGCCCCGCCAGCGTCGCGGCGTCGGCCTTGCGCGGATAGAGCGGCTGGATGGCGATGCCGTCCGCCGTACGGTTCACCAGCGTCTTGTCGAAGGGCTTGCCCTTCAAGACGGCGTCGACCGCGGCGCGCCACTGCGCCTCGGTAGCGGGCGGAAACTCGGAAGCCAGCGCGGGCAGCGCGGATGAGGGTGTCATGGCTGTCGTCATGCAGCTTCGATGCCACGAAGCGGCGGCGACAGGAAGGCGTCCTTTGGGCGGACGCGCATGCCGGCGCGAGGCAGGCGCTTTACCCTCCCTTAACCATGTTCGCCGCAACACTGTCGGCAAATCGGGGCCCGGACGGTGCTGGCATGAAGGTGGTGATCCTGGCAGGCGGAGGCGGCACGCGCATGTCGTCCGACGGCGACCTCGCGCCGAAGCCGCTTCTCGACATCGGCGGCAGGCCCATTCTCTGGCACATCATGCGGGCCTTCTGCCTGCAGGGCTTCGACGACTTCATCGTCGCGGCCGGCCAGCAGGGCGAGAAGATCAAACGATTCTTCCTCGACGAGATGGACACGGCCGGGGACATCGAGATCGACGCCGGGCGCCGCCACATCGCCCGGTCGGGCGCGGAGGGCGACAACTGGCGGGTTCGCGTGGTCGACACCGGGACGCAGACCGAAACCGGGGGTCGCGTGTCACGGCTCCGGCCGCTTCTGGCGGACGAACCCTTCATCGTGACCTATGGCGACAGCCTGTCGGACGTCGACGTCCATGCAGTCGTCGCCCAGCACCAGCGTCGCGGCCATGTCGTCACCGTCACGGCCGTGCGCCCGCCATCCCGCTTCGGCGGCCTCCGGTTCGACGGCGACAAGGTCGCCGGCTTCATCGAGAAGCCGCAGATCGGCGAAGGCTGGATCAATGGCGGTTTCGCGGTTTTCGATCCCGCCGTCCTCGAACACCCTGCCCTCGCCGGCGACGGCGCCACCCTCAACGGGCTCTACGAGGCTCTGGTGAACGAACGCCGGCTCGGCGCCTACCGCCACGAGGGCTTCTGGCTCGCCGCCGATACGCTGCGCGCCCTCAAGCTGCTCGGCGATCTCTGGGAGGCGGGCACCGCGCCGTGGATGTCGCCCTCTCCGGCCTGCTCCTCCATGCGGATCGCGTCATGAAAGTCGTCGATTGTCCCCGTTCCCGCCTCTACGACGTCGTCGCGGCAGCCTTCCAGGCCGGGGATTGCCGGCCGGCGATGATCGAACTCGGCGTCCACAAGGGTGACAACGCGGCGCGCCTGATGGAGGTGCTGAAACCGCGTCATTCCGTCCTCGTCGACGCGTGGAGCGCGGCGTCGCTTGCGACCTATTCCCATTTCGACAGGCTGCCGCCCTGGACCCTGCCGCTGACCGCCTTCGAGCGTTATTTCGGCGGCAGCCTCTCGGACCAGTCGACGTTCGACCGCACTTACGAAGTCGCCCGCCAGCGCTTCGAGGGACGCCCCGACGTCGAGATCATCCGCGACGACACGGTCTCGGCCTTCGCCCGCATCCGCGACCGGCACGGCGACGGTGCCTTCGACTTCATCTATGTCGACGCCAACCACCAGTACGAATATGTGCTGCGCGACCTGCTCTACTACCAGCACCTGCTGGCGCCCAACGGCGTCATGATGCTGAACGACTGCTGCCACAGCCAGAAGGGCATGAACCAGAATCTCGGCGTGCTGGAGGCGGTCGGCAACTTCATGAAGCGCGCCGATTTCACGCCTGTGGCCCTGACCAGCACCGACATGAGCGACCTCATCGTGGCGCGCCGCGGCTCACAGATCGCCGAGGCGCTGGATCAGGCCCTCGACGGCTCTGATATCCCCTTCGTCGAGGTCATGCCGCAAATGCTGCCCTCGGCCCATATCCGCGTCAGCCCGCAGGGGCGCACGCGCGTCAGCTTCGCCTAGGGACGATCGGACAAGCGCGTGACGCCGGTGCGATCGATGCGCGCGGCGAGTTCGGCGACGCGCGCGCCGTCCACCAGCCAGTCCGGCGCGATCTCTGCGAGCGGCACCAGCACGAAGGCGCGGTCCGTCATGCGCGGATGCGGCAGGGTGAGGTCGGGCGCGTCGAGAACGAGGTCGTCATAGGCGAGAATGTCGATGTCGACCGGGCGCGGACCCCAGCGGGTGCCGGCGGAGCGGTCGCGGCCGAGGCCCGCCTCCACGGCCAGCGCCCGCTTGAGCAGCACGTTCGGCGAAAGCTCAGTTTCCACCCTGAGGCAGAGATTGACGAAGGGCGGCTGGTCGATAACGCCCCAGGGCGGCGTCTGATAGTCGGCGGAGCGGGCGATAAGGCGCACCGCGTCCCCGTCGCAGAAGGCCGCCACGGCACGATCGAGGGTCGCGCGGACATCCCCGACATTGCCGCCGAGGCCGATCAGCGCCTCGGCCATCAGGCCGGCCGCCGCCGCGTCATCGCGACGCCGACATCGTCGAAGATGGCTGCGATCGGAGCATGCGGCTTGTGGATGGTGACTGTCACGGCCTCGACCCGGCCGAAGGCGGCGAGGATGGCGTCGGCCACCGCGCCGGCCGCGGCTTCCAGCAGGTTGAAATTGTGCGCCTTGAAGGTGCTGACCGTGACCTCGGCCACGTCGGCGTAGGAGACGGTGTCCACGAGATGGTCGCTGGCTGCCGCCTTCGAGAGGTCCAGCGCCAGGTCGAGGTCGATGACGAAGCGCTGTCCGACCTCGCTCTCGTGCGAGAGGAGGCCGTGGTGGGCGTGGATCAGCAGGCCCTTGAGGAAGATGCGGTCGCTCATGTGGCCTTCCGGATGGCGCTCACCACCTTCAGCGCCTGCAGCGTCTCCCTGACGTCGTGCGTGCGGATGATGGCCGCCCCCGCCTCCATGGCGAGGACATGGGCGGCGATCGAGCCGCCGAGGCGTTCGGTGACGGGCGAGGGCGAGACAGTATCGATGAAGCGCTTGCGCGAGGCCCCGACCAGCATGGGAAGGCCGAGCGCCTTCAGCCGGTCCAGCTTCGCCAGGGTCTCGATGCTCTGCTCCGGGGTCTTGCCGAAGCCGATGCCGGGATCGACGACGATCCGGTCGCGGGGGATGCCGGCGCTCTCGGCGACGCCGATGGAGCGCCGCAGGAAGGCGACGACGTCGGTCATGATGTCGAGCGCGGGGTCGGACGTCTCGCGGTTGTGCATGAGAATAACCGGCACGCCGCGATCGGCCACCAGCGGCGCCATGGCCGCGTCGCGCTGAAGCCCCCAGACGTCGTTGACGATGGCCGCACCCCGGTCGAGCGCCCAGCGCGCCACGTCGGACTTGATGGTGTCGATGGAGACCGGCAGGCCGAGCCTCACCACTTCAGGCAGGACGGGCGCGAGACGGGCAATCTCCTCGTCGCGGCTGACCGGCTGGGGGCCGCCATAGGGACGTGTCGATTCCGCGCCGATGTCGATGATGTCGGCGCCCTCCTCCGCCATGCGCTCGGCATGGCGGATGGCGACGAGCGGATCAAAGAAGCGCCCGCCGTCGGAGAAGGAATCCGGCGTGATGTTGAGAATGCCCATCACCGCCGGCCGGCCGGCCTTGAGGATGCGCGCGAGCGGCCCGCTGATCGGGGCTGGGGATGTGGGCTGAGTGGGCGCCATGGCTTGCCTTGGACGCCAGGCAGCCCCGCCTGTCAACAGCGGGGCGCCAATGCGGAATGTGGCGTCAGACGAACTGCGACAGGCCCGGCGTGCCTGCGACGATCTGGCCCATGACGTCCTCGCCCGCGTGTTCGCGGCCAAAGGCCATGAGTTCCTTGCCGACCGTCGAGATCTGGCCCATGTCGAGGCCCGCACCCATCAGGTTGGCGCCGAGGCCCATGATGCCGCCGCCCATCAGGCCGCCGACCATACCCATCAGGCCGCCACCGCCGCCCTCTCCGCTCTGGGTGATGAGGCCCTCGGCCCCGGGCAGCGCCGCCAGCATCTGCTGCACCTGCTCCTGCGGGCCTTCCTTCTGGAGGAAGCCGAGGATCATGCCGACAGCCTTGGCTGCGAGCCCTTCGTCGATACCGGCGGCGGCCGCGACGCGGTTGATGAGCTCCTGAATCATGATGGTCTCCCGACTTCGACGGCGCGGGCTGACATGCCCCCGTCGGTTGCGCCGCACTATGGCCAAGCGACGCACGGCGGGCAAGCGACGTTCCGTCACGCGCCATGGTGTGCTTAGCTTGCGGGCAAGACCACGACAGGAGACGCCCCCATGACCATCGCGACCCCCGTTCCCGCCTCGACCGCCCCGGCCTTCGACCGCTCCAGCGTCGACGCCGTCATCCAGCTCTATTTCGACGGCCTGCACGAGGGCGACGTTGCCAAGCTCGGCGCGGCCTTCCATCCGACCGCCGACCTGCGCTGGCAGGACAAGGGCGAATTGCAGGTGCTGACCTATCAGGACTGGCTCGACCGCGTCGCCAAGCGCCCCTCGGCGAAATCCCAGGGCCATTCGCGCCACGACTTCATCGTCACGGTGGATCGCTCGGACGAGTCGACCGCCTTCGTGAAGGTCAATTGCGCACTGCCACCGCGCTTCTTCACGGACTATCTGGTGCTGCTGAAGCTCACCGACGGCTGGCGGATTGTGTCAAAGGCCTATCGGTACGAGGTGAGAGAGTGAGGCTTCGAAGCCGATGAACTACTGGGTCTATGAGAATCGGGTTCTCGATAAGACACGTATTCATCTCGGCTCGTGTCCCTACTGCCAAGATGGGAGGGGAATTCACGGCGGTGGTGATCGGGCGTCGGGCAGTTGGACCGGCCCTCTCCCAACCATGGAGGTGGCTCAACAGGCGGCCGCCCGTTCTGCCCGACGCGACAACCGAAATTGCCTCCAGTGCCTTCCTCGGATGGCGCCAAATCTACCCCCAGGACAAACTGAAAACAGCGGCCGCGCCCGAGAAACTCGGCTCGCGTCAGCCAATCAACCACCCTTGGAAGAACACACCTGTCTCATTGGATTGAGATGGACAACTGCAGGGCATTTAACTCTAGACAATAGAGGAAAAATTGTTGCTCCAACGCTTGAGGAGAAGCCTGGACTATACTCCATCCGAATGATCAATTCCGACGGCATAGAACATCGATACATTGGAGAAAGCGATAGCTTGCGCAGGCGGTTTGGCAACTACCGCAATCCGGGGCCGACACAGTCAACGAGCATCCGGATCAACGCGCAGATTACCAACCTGCTGCGCGCGGGAGGGACTGCCGTGGTGGCAACCGCCACAGATTTGTGGATCGGTCATGAGTTGGCCGTCTTGGACGTCGATCTGAGGGAAAAGAGCATCCGGCGCCTCTTTGAGAACCTCGCGATCTCACTCGATGCTTCTCGGGGCGTCCGATCACTCAATCTATAATCGTTTCGAGCAAGCCTCAAAAGACGAGCTACACTCAAGCGACCCCGAGTGCCTGTACAAGGCAACCGAGCAATGCTGAATGGTCCGCTCGGCGGTTCAGCACATGGTCGGCTGCGACGCGCAGGCGACACGGGCCCGGGCGAGGTTCTCGCGCAGCTTCTCGAGGCCCACGGCACCGACGACGACCTCGTCGCCGACCACATAGGTCGGTGTGCCGTTGATGCGCAGCAGTTCGGCGAGGCGCATGTTCTCGGCCAGCGTGTCGCGCACCTGCGGCGACTGCATGTCACGCTGCAGGCGCGTCATGTCGGCCCCGACCTCGCGGGCGACCTCCAGGGCGCGGACGCCGTTGGCCTGGCCGCGGCCGCCGAGCAGCTTCTGGTGGAACTCGAGATATTTCGGCGCGTTGACCTGCATCTTGAGAGCCACGGCCACCTGGGCGGCCTCCATCGAGCCCTGGCCGAGGACGGGGAAGTCCTTCAGGACGACGCGCAGGCGCGTGTCCGAGCGCAGCAGTTCCATGGTCTCGGGCAGCGCCCTTTTGCAGAAGCCGCAATTGTAGTCGAAGAACTCGACCAGGGTGATGTCGCCCTGCGGATTGCCGAGCACGACCTGGTTCGGCGACCGGTAGAGCGCCTCGCGATTGGCGGAGAAGGCCGATGCGCGGGCGCGATCCTCGGCCTGCGCCTGGCGCTTCTCAAGCTCGACCAGCGCCTCCTGCAGCACTTCCGGGTTCTTCAGCAGATAGTCGCGGATCATGCCCTCGATACGGGCGCGCTCCTCGGCCGTCGGCGGGGCGGCCGCCGTCTGGGCAGCGAGCGGAGCTGTCACCGCGAGAAGGGCCGCGAAGGCCGGCGCGATCAGGCGCTTGAACATGGAAACGGTCCTCAGTTGCGCCGGGGGCGCTGATTGTAGATGTCCTCGGCGATCAGCCAACCGGGCGAGCCGGTGGGGAGAGACCCCTGCGCGCGGCGGGCAAGGCCCCGCGCGGTCTGGAGATCGCCGGAATGATACGCTGCCTGGGCGGAGGCGAGATCGGCCTGGCCGCGGTCGTTCTTGCGGCCATAGGCGATCGCGAGCTGGCGGTAGCCGTCGCCGGCCTCCGGCTCGCGCTGGAGGGCGAGGCGCAGTTCGCGGATGGCTTCGTCGAGCACGCTGTTGTTGCCGGAGGCGACGAGGGCGTGGCCGAGCATGATGCGGATCAGGCCGGCATTGGGCGCCAGCGACACGGCGCGGCGCAGCGGCCCCATGGCAGCGGCCGGCTGGCCGGTCTCCAGCAGGATCTGCCCCTTGATCTCGTGGAAATAGGGATTGTTCGGCTGCGACCGGATCAGGTCGTCCGCCATGGCGGCGGCGCGGTTGCGGTCGCCGAAGCGGAACATCTGGATGGTGCGCGCATAGCGGGCCGGCAGCGAGGTGTCCGACGGCGGATAGCGTCGCATGATGGCGTCGGCGCGGTCGAGGAAGCCGGCGAGCTTGGCCCGCGCCATCTGGTGGCGGGCGTCGAGCGCCGGCGGATCGGTCTTGGCGTAGTGCGGGCTCGCGCGCGCCAGCGGCTCGATGATGGCGATGCGATCGGCCGGCATGGGGTGGCTGACCGCATAGGGGTCGACATGGCGGGCGATGAACATCGTCTCGTTGTGGAGACGGCGGAAGGTCTCGACCATACCCCTGGCCGACTGGCCCGTGGCGTTGAGGTAGGTGATGGCAGCGCGGTCGGCCGCGGCCTCCTCGCCGCGCTGGTAGGACAGAAGCGAGCGCATGCCCATGTGGGCGCCGGCGGTCAGCACGCCGGGAGCGGCCTCGCCGGTGCCGGAGCGCCCGCCGGTCGCAGCACCCGCCGCCGCGCCGGCCACGCCGACGATCATGCCGATGGCGGCGATGATCTGGGCGCGCTCCACCGCCTCGCGCAGGCGGGCGAGGTGGCCGCCGGCGATGTGGCCGGTCTCGTGCGCCATGACGCCGATGAGTTCGTTGGGCGTGCGCGAATCGAGGATGGCGCCGGCATTGATGAAAATGCGCCGGCCATTGGCGACGAAGGCGTTGAAGCCGCGGTTGTTGACGATGATGACGTTGGTCTGGCTGCCGCCGACGCCGGCGGCGCGGAACAGCGGCCGGGCATAGTCGCGCAGCAGGTTCTCGATCTCGGTGTCGCGGATGATCGGCAGACCGCCGGGCATCTGGGCGCGCGCGGCGGGCGTCAGGGCGATCAGGCCGGCAATCGCGGCCGCCGCGGCACGGATCGGAAATCGGGACGACGTCATCGCTGGCGAACCTAAGGAGCCCTCTGACCAGGGTCAACGCGCCGCCGGTCACATCGCGGAGAACGGTGACCCGTCCCGCCCGCTGTGATAGGCGCTGCGATGCTCTCTTGGCTGGTCAAGGGGGCGAAACGATGACGCCGCAGCAGCCCGGGATGAAATGACCATGTCGCGCGAGGGTATCGCCCGCAGCCTCCTGACCCCGACCCGGCGCGGATCGGTGGCGCCCTTCCTCGTCATGGACGTGATGACGGCCGCCGCGAAGGCCGAGGCGGAAGGACAGAACGTCATCCACATGGAGGTGGGCCAGCCGGCCGCTCCCACGCCGATGAGCATCCGCAAGGCCGCGTCGGACGCACTGATGGGCGGCCAGATCGGCTACACGCTGGCGCTCGGCACGCCGGAGCTACGCCAACGCATCGCCCGCTATTATGCCGAGACCCATGGCGTCGAGGTGCCGATCGGGCGCATCGCGGTGACGATGGGCTCGTCCTCGGCCTTCATCCTGTCCTTCCTCGCCCTGTTTGAGGCGGGCGCCCGCGTCGCCATCGCAAGCCCCGGCTATCCCGCCTACAAGAACATCCTCGAGGCGCTCGGCTGCGAGGTGGTGTTCATCGAGACCACCGCCGCGACGCGCTATGCCGTCACGCCGGAGATGCTGGCGGCCGAGCATGCGCGGAAGCGGCTCGACGGGATCCTCATCGCCAGCCCCGCCAACCCGACCGGCACGATGATGACGCCCGAGGCGCTGAAGGCGCTGGTGGAGGCCTCCCGCGACCTCGGCATCCGCTTCATCTCGGACGAAATCTATCACGGGCTCTCCTACGAGATGCCCTGCCACACGGCGCTGGAGACGAGCGACGACGTCACCGTCATCAACTCCTTCTCGAAATACTACTGCATGACCGGCTGGCGCATCGGCTGGATGATCGTGCCGGAGAGCCTTGCGCGCTCGGTGGAGTGCCTCGCGCAGAACCTCTTCATCTCGGCGCCGCAGCTCTCCCAGGTAGCCGCGCTCGCCGCATTCGACGCCACCGAGGAACTGGAGGCGATCAAGGCGGGCTATGCCGCGAACCGGCGGGTGCTGCTGGATGGGCTACCGAAGGCGGGGCTCGACCGGCTGTTGCCGGTGGACGGGGCCTTCTACGTCTATGCGGATGTGGCGAAATATACCAATGTCAGCCTCGACTTCGCGCGGCGGATGCTGGCCGAGACCGGCATCGCCGCGACACCGGGGCCAGATTTCGACCCCTATGGGGGCATGCATGCCATCCGCTTCTCCTTCGCCGGCGCGACGGAGGACATGGAGGAGGCGGTGCGGCGACTCGGGGCGTGGCTGAAGTGAGGCAGGGTGACCTCCAGCCGCCCTTGTGACCTGCAGCCTCGAAGGACGCACTTGCGAGGTGCAGGGCGGATGAGGTCGAGTGAGGCGCGTTAGCGAGGTCCGCCCCATGACCACCCTCCTCGTCACCGGCTTCGGCCCCTTTCCCGGCTGGGAGAAGAACCCGACGCCCGCCATGGTGAAGGCCGTCACCGCGCTGCGCCTGCCCGGCGTCCGCATCGTCGGGCACGTGTTCAACACCGTCTATGCCGAGGTCGCCCGCGACCTGCCCGCCCTCATCGCCCTGAAGCGGCCGGACGCGGTGCTGCTCTTCGGTCTCGCCGGCCGCACCGGCCATGTCCGCGTCGAGAAGCACGCCCACAACGTCACGACCCGGCGCGTGCCGGACGCCTCGGGTGTCTTTCACACCTCCGCCGACATCGTCGCGGACGGGCCCTGGCGCGTGCCGACCGGCTTTGCGACAGGGGCATTGACCCAGAGCCTCCGGCGCGCCGGTCTTCACGCGCGGCTGTCGCCATCGGCCGGCGAGTATCTCTGCAACTTCGCCTACTGGCTGGCGCTGGAAGCGGTGGCGAGGCGGCAGGTGAAACGTGCCGTGTTCGTCCACGTGCCGCTGCCGCTGAGAACCGGGCGCTCGGCCCGCGGCGGCTTCCACCGAAGGCTGACGGCGGCGGACCTTGCCGAGGTGGCCGTCAGAGCCGCGGCCGCCATCGTGGACCGTCCCTACTTGGCGAAACCCGTCCGCAGGCCGCGCGCCCAGTCGGCCCGGCCATAGCTCTCGGCCTTTCGCGCCGCCTGCTCCCAGTCATAGGCGACGGCGACGAAATCGACGCTCGCCACCGCCCGTGCCCGCACGGTGACAATGGCATAGCGGGCATGGGGCGAGCCCGCCTCCGAGACGTGCGCGTCCGGCGGCGTCGGATCGGAATAGGCCGGCTGTCCGACGCTGCCGGGATTGACCAGGGTCAGGCCGCCGAGGACGAGGAGCCGTGGCAGATGGCTGTGGCCGCAGAGCACGAGCCGGGCGTCCCCGACATCGCCGAGCCGTCCGAGGATCGCTTCGACGTCCGACTGCACGAGCCGGCCGCCCTGCTTGTCTTCCATCAGATAGGTGTTGTCGTCGGCCGGCGTCGCATGGAAGAGGCGGACGGCGAGACCGGCACAATCCATGTCGCGCTGCATGGGGAGCCTCGCGAGCCGATCGCGCTGGCCCTCGTCCAGTTGCTCACGGGCCAATCTGTCGGAGAAGGAGAGCCCCTCCCCCTGCGCCTCGAGAACCCAGCGGTCGTGGTTGCCGCGCACCGTCGGCAGGCCGAGCGCCATCAGCCGTGCCGCCGTTTCGGCCGGCCAGAGCGGGCCGGAGACGCAGTCGCCGAGATTGACGATGCGGTCGATGCCGCGCCCGGCAATGTCCGCGAGGACCGCCTCCAGCGCGAGGACGTTCCCGTGGATGTCAGCGATAATGGCGAGTTTCATGGAGGCCTTCGCTGCAGTGTCGGCGGAGCCTGACGCAGGCGATGGACGGCGACAACCGTCATCGGGACATCCCATTCCGGCACAGACGCCCCGGCACGGCGCTTGCGCGGGCCTCGGCAACCCCGGAGGCCCTCATGCTCGCCCGCCGCTCCTTCCTCTTCGCCGCCGCCGCAACGCTCGCGCTTCCCGCCTCCGTGCGCGCCGCATCGCTCGACGGCCAGTCCTTCGGGCTCAAGCCGGGCGCAGCGGAAGACCAGACGCGCAACATGCAGCGGGCGGTGGAAACCGCCGCAGGCTCGCGGATGCCGCTGCGGCTCGCGCCCGGCGCCTACAAGATCGGCGAGGTCCGCCTCCCCGCGAACACGCAGATCATCGGCGTGCGCGGCGCCACGCGCCTGGTGTTCCAGGGAGGGACGGCCTGCCTGACCGCCCAGCGCGCCGACATGGTGACGCTGTCGGGCCTCGTCATCGAGGGCGCCGGCAAGGCGCTGCCCGACAGGCGCGGCCTCATCGTGCTCCAGCACGGACGCGGCGTGCGCGTCGAGGATTGCGAGATCGCCGGCTCCAGCCATCATGGCATCGTCCTCGAGGGGATCGAGGGCATCGCGCGCGGCAACACCGTCTCCGGGGTCGCCAAGGCCGCCATCGTGGCGCTCGACAGCCGCGGCCTGACGCTCAGCCAGAACACCATCCGCTCGGCCGCCAACAACGGCATCCTCGTCTGGCGCACGCTCGCCGGCGACGACGGCACCATCGTCGAGGGCAACCGCATCGAGGAGATCGGTGCGCGCGACGGTGGATCGGGCCAGAACGGCAATGCCATCAACGTCTTCCGCGCCGGCAACGTGACAGTGAGCGGCAACCGCGTGCGCGGCGCCGCCTTCTCGGCGGTGCGGGCCAACGGCGCCGCCAACGTCGCCATCACCGGCAACAACTTCGCCGCCCTCGGCGAGGTCGCCGTCTATGTCGAGTTCGGCTTCGAGGGCGCCGTGGTCGCCAACAACATCATCGACGGCGCCGCCCTCGGCATCGTCGCCACCAACTTCAACCACGGCGGACGCCTCGCCAACATCCACGGCAACATCATCCGCAACCTCGTCAACCGCCGCCCGGCCGGCACCGACCCGAACGACGTCGCGGGCATCGGCATCTCGGCGGAGGCCGACGCCGCGATTTCGGCCAACGTCATCGAGGGTGCGCCGACCGCGGGCATCCAGCTCGGCTGGGGCCAGTACATGCGCGACCTGTCGGTCACCGCCAACGTCATCAAGGGCGCGCCGGTCGGCATCGCAGTCTCGGTCGTGCCCGGCGCCGGACAGGCGCTGATCGCCGACAACCTCGTGCAGGGCGCCCGGATCGGCGCCGTGGTGGGCATGGAATGGAAGACGCCCGTCACCGGCGACATGGCCCGCGAGGGCGTCGGACGCTACGCCCAGCTCAGCGTCTCCGGCAACCGCGTGCGCTGAATCGTCCGGTCGCCGCACGACAGGAACGGCCGGCCTGCGGCACGCGCTGTTAACACCCCGTTAACCGGATCAGTCCACGGTCTCCGCTCAAGGTCTGTTCCTGTGCGGAGGCGCCGATGCGCGCGCTGGCCCGGTTTCTCCCGGTTCCCGCCATTCTCGCCCTGCTCGCCGCACCGGCCGGTGCGGGCGAAGCCTGTGCGCCGTCCGACCTCGCACGCTTCACGGCGGAGGCGATGGTCGCCGATGCCGATCTGCGCACCGGCGCGGGCGAGGCACTGTCGGCCTGCGCCGCCTTCGCGCTCGTCCAGTTCCGCAACACCGGCGAGATCGAGGAGCGGGTGCTGGCGCAGGTCGCCGCGCTGGCCGGCCGCACCTCCTACGCGACCTATGCGGCCGACGAGATCCCCAAGGCGTCTCCCGAACTCGTCGCCCTGCTGGGAACGGCCTTCCGCCCGTTCTACCCGCATCTGCGCAACCTTCCCGAGGACGAGAACAACGCCGTCATGCGCACCATCGTTTTCCACCTGATGGAGCAGGGCGCCCCCGCGACCACCGGGTCGGTGCCGCGCCCGCCCACCGCCACACCCTCGCCGACAGGAGCCGGACCATGACCCCCGACGAGACCCGCCTGCCGGTCATGGTCGCGCCGCCACTGTCGCCGGCCGCGAGCTTCGACCCGGAGGTCGCAGCGCTGCACGACGTCGAGTGGCTTGAGCGCCCGTCCCTCGCCCGCGAGGACTGACGGGGCCTGCTTGCCGCGGCTCGCCTGCAAGGGCATGGTCGGCGCCGCCGCCCGCAGAAGCGGCCCGCCGAGGTCACGCCATGCTCAAGGGTTCCGAGGTTCCGCCCAGCGGACCTCTCGTCGCGATCGATCCCGCCGCCTTCGTCCATCCCAGCGCGCAGATCTACGGCCAGGTGAGCCTCGCCGCCGGCGTGTCGGTCTGGCCCAACGCCGTCATCCGTGCCGAGATGCATGAGGTCGTCATCGGCGAGCGGTCGAACGTGCAGGACTTCGTCATGATCCATGTCGGCAACGGCACGGGCACGCATGTCGGCAAGGACTGCTCCATCACCCACCACGTGACGCTGCACGGCTGCAGGATCGGCGACAATGTCCTCGTCGGCATCGGCGCGACGATCATGGACGGCTGCATCATCGGCGAGAACTCGATCATCGCCGGGGGCTCCTTCCTCAAGGAGAACACCGTCATCCCGCCCAACTCCATCGTCGCCGGGGTGCCGGCCGTGGTGAAGGCGAACCGCGATTCGGGCGCCGCCAACCGCTTCAACGCCTGGCTCTATGCCGCCAATGCCGACGCCTATGCGCGCGGCGAGCACCGCTTCTGGAGCGAGGCCGACCTGAAGGCCGCCGCCGCCCGCTTCGGCATCGAGCGACCCGGCTGAGCCTTCAGCGCACGATGCGCCTTTCGATGCGGAACCGCATCTCGACGCCGGTCGGCGCCTCGCTGACTTCGGTGCCCTGCCAGCGGTCGGGCGAGAGCCAGGGGCTGAAGCTCACGGTCGCCGGCGGATCGGACGGCAGGCCGAGGCTGAACCGCGCGACCTCGCGGCGATGGTGGTGGACGACGATGTAGTCGACGCCCGACCGAACGGCCATGGGAAAGACCGCCTCGATGACGGTGCCACCACCGGGTGCAGTCCGGCT
This sequence comes from Phreatobacter aquiterrae, assembly GCF_053471285.1. Classification (NCBI taxonomy): domain Bacteria; kingdom Pseudomonadati; phylum Pseudomonadota; class Alphaproteobacteria; order Hyphomicrobiales; family Phreatobacteraceae; genus Phreatobacter; species Phreatobacter aquiterrae. Next base: position 427,770 of record NZ_JBJPHW010000002.1, read on the forward strand.
GGTCTTCGTCACTTCCGACCAGAGCGTGCGGCCGGAAGCGGCCCCGAGCCCGAGCGAGAGCACGTCGGCGGCGCCGGCGCGGAACTCGGTGACGAGATAGGGATAGGCCGGAGGCGGCGGTGTCGTCATCACGAAGGCGAAGGCGAGAACGGCCGCTGCAGAGGCGCCAAGGCTCGCGACGGCGCCGGCGACCACCCGCACCACCGACCACGGCGCGGCCGAGGCCCGCAGGGCGAGCCAGAGGCCGAGACATCCCCCGCCGAGGCCGCCGGACAGCCCCATTGCCGCCGTGAAGACGGCGCGGTCCTTGAACTGCCCGAGATCGAGACCGTCGGCGATCGCCCGGCCGCCCGCGGCCGCCAGCAGGCCGCCGGCCGCGACACCCAGTCCGGCAACCGCGAGCAGGATCAGCCCGCGCTTGATGAGATGGAGGGCGGAGGGAGCGGCGACAGGCCGGTGCAGGGCGGGGTTCATGGATCCGGACGACGTTCGACAGGCAGCCGCGGATGCGGCCCCGTCGTCAGTCGCCGGGATGGCAGAAAAGGTTCACGTCATTCGCGAAGAATGACGCCGGCCGCGGCTGGGCGCTGCCGGCGGCCAGGCGCGGGTCACTTCTCGACGAAGGCCTTCTCGATGACGAAATGGCCGGGCTTCGAGATCGCGCCCTCGTCGAAGCCGCGAGCGACCAGCATGTCGACCATGTCCTTCAGGAAGGCCGGGGAGCCGCAGATCATGACGCGGTCGTTGGCCTTGTCGAGCGGGCCGAGGCCGAACTCGGCCTGCAAAGCGCCGCTCTCCAGCAACTGGGTGATGCGGCCGTTGTGGACGTGCGGCTCGCGGGTGACCGTCGAGTAGTACTTCAGCTTCTCGCGCACCAAATCGCCGATCAGCTCGTCGTTCGGCAATTCGTTGGTGATGTAGTCGTGATAGGCCTGCTCGGCGATGAAGCGCGTGCCGTGGATGAGGATGATGTTGTCGAACCGGTCGTAGACGTTGGGGTCCTTGACGACGCTGATGAAGGGCGCGAGGCCGGTGCCGGTGCCGCACAGGTAGAGATCGCGGCCGGGCAGCAGGGCGTCCTGCACCAGCGTGCCGACCGGCTTGCGGCCAACGAGGATCTGGTCGCCGACCTTGATGTTCTGCAGGCGCGAGGTGAGCGGGCCGTCGGGCACCTTGATCGAGAAAAACTCAAGATTGTCGTCGTAGTTGGACGAGACGATGGAATAGGCGCGCAGGAGCGGGCGCCCGTCGATCTCGAGGCCGATCATCGTGAACTGGCCGTTGACGAAGCGGAACGCCGGGTCGCGGGTCGTCTTGAAGGAGAACAGGCGGTCCGTGTAGTGGCGAACCTCAAGGACACGCTCGGAATTCATGTTCGACATGGCGGAGCCCGGGGTGGTAAGCGCCTGACGCTGGTTCATTCGTACACGAATGATACTGCATCGCACCAACTAGGCAAGAGATACTCGCAAGGCAACAGCTAAATCATCGACATGGATCAAGAACCGGCTGCCGACAGCCGGAATGCGACAATTCCGCCGGAACAGGCGCCCTATTCGCCTCTTGCCGGCCGGCGCGCCCCGCCTATGCTGATCGCCCCTGCGCGACCGGACATGCCATGCCTTCCGACATCCTCTGCTTCGGCGAAGCCCTCGGCGAGTTCAACCAGACCATTCCGCGTGAGCCGACCTATCTGTTCGGCTTCGGCGGCGACACGTCGAACTGCGCCATTGCGGCGGCACGCTCAGGCGCGAGCGTCGGCGTCATCGGCGCGGTGGGGGATGACACCTTCGGCCGGGCCTTCTTCGACCTGTGGCAGGCCGAGGGCATCGACACCAGCGCGATGCGCCTGGTGAAGGGTGGCGAGACCGGGCTCTACTTCGTCACCCACGGCCCCGAGGGCCACGAATTCGCCTACCGCCGCGCCGGATCGGCGGCGGCGCAGTTCACCTCCGCCGACCTGCCGGTGACGGCGATCCGCCAGGCCCGTGTGCTGCATGTGTCGGGCATCTCGCAGGCCATCTCGCCGTCGGCCAGCGCGGCCGTGCGCATGGCCATGGCGGAGGCCCGGGCATCGGGCGTCACCGTCTCCTACGACACCAATCTGCGATTGAGGCTGTGGCCGCTGGAGCGGGCGCGCGAGGTGACCAATGCCGCCATGCGGCTCGCCGACATCGCCCTCCCCGGCCTCGACGACGCGCGCCAGCTTACCGGGCGCGATACGCCGGATGCCATCGCCGACTTCTACCTGGAGGGCGGATCGAAGATCGTCGCCCTGACCCTCGGCCGGGAGGGGGCCCTCATCGCGACGGCCGCGGAGCGGCGCATCATCCCGTCCATCGCCGTGGGCGCGGTTGACGCGACCGGGGCCGGCGACTGCTTCGACGGAGCCTTCCTCGCCGAGTGGCTGGTGACAGGCGACCCCTTCGTAGCGGGACGCTATGCCTGCGCCGCGGCTTCCCTGTCGACAACCGGCTATGGCGCCGTCGCGGCGCTGCCGCGCCGGTCCGAAGTTCTGGCGGCCCTCGAACGGGCGGCCTAAACGGACAGGGCGGGCGGCCCCGAGACCGACCGCCCCTTTGGTCACATCCGGATGTCGAACGTTACTGGCTGACGCCGCTGGCGCGGATGGGAGCAGCCCATTTCTCGATCTCGCTCTTCACGAGTTGGGCGAGATAGGCCGGGCCGCGACGCTCGGGCGTCGCCATGATGGCCCCGAGAGCCTGCAGCCGCTCACGCACGGCCGGCGTGTCCATCGCCTCGACGGTAACGGCGTGCAGGCGCTCGATGATCGCCGGGGGAGTGTCCTTGTGGAAGAAGAAGGCGTTCCACGTGTAGGCCTCGAAACCCTGCAGGCCCTGCTCCTGGGCGGTCGGCAGATCGGGGAAGACGGTGGCGCGATTGGCGGTGAGCGTCGCGAGCGCCTTGACCGTGCCGCCCTGGATATGCGGCAGCGCCGTGGAGGAAATCTCGCACATGTAGTCGACGCGGCCGCCGACGAGGTCCTGGATGGCGGGAGCCGAGCCGCGATACGGCACATGGGTCACCTGGTTCGTGCCCATCACCGAGTTGAGGTAGAGGCAGCCGAGGTGAACGGCGGACCCGGCGCCGGCGGAGGCGAACTGCAACTTGGCCTGGTTCGCCTTCACATGGGCGATGAACTCCTGGAGATTGGCCGCCGGGAAGTCCTTGCGGGTGATGAGGATCAGCGGCACCTCGGCAATCAGCGTCACCGGGGCGAAGTCGGTGGCCGCATTGTAGAGGGGCTGCTTGTACAGGGTCTGGTTCACCGCATGGGTGCCGACCGTGCCGAGCACGAAGCTGTAGCCGTCCGGAGAGCCGCGCGAGATGCGCGCCGTTCCGGTCATGCCACCGGCCCCGCCGACGTTCTCCACCACCACCTGCTGGCCGAGGATCTGCGACATCCGTTCCGCCATAATACGGCCGAGCACGTCGGTGGGGCCGCCGGCGGCGAAGGGGATGATCATGGTCACGGGCCGCACCGGCCACGTCTGCGCCTCTGCAGCGGGCGCCGCCATCAGGAGGGGAGCTGCCGCCGCAAGGGCGAGAAGGGAGCGTCGGGAGGGGGTATTCATGCAAAACTCCTCTGGAAGCGGCGGATCATGGCCAAAACCCACCTCTTGTCCACCCCCCTGGCACCGGGTGCGGCCACGGGTCTCCGGCAGCGGCGCGCATCTTCGGATCACCGCTGCGACACATGGCCTCCATGACCGCATGGGCTGGCATTCGCCGCTGGAAATTCTATGGTCCCGCTCCCTTCGACGGAGAGTTCCATGACCCCCACGCGCATCGCCATTGCCGGTCTCGGCGCCATCGGACGGACGCTCGCCGCCAAGATTGCCGGCGGCGCGATTCCCGGGACGATACTCGCCTGCGTGGCCGCCCGCGACGAGGCCAAGGCGAAGGCCTGGCTTGCGGCAGAGGGCATCGCCGCGCCGGTCGTCCCGCTGTCCGAGTTTCCGGCGCTTGCCGACCTCGCCGTGGAATGCGCCCCGGCCGCCGTGATCGAGGAGATCTGCACGCCGATGCTGACCGCCGGCAAGCGGGTGATGGTGCTCTCCTGCGGCGCGCTGCTGCCGCGACCGCACCTGATGGACCTGGCGAAGACCCATGGCGGCCAGATCATCGTGCCGACCGGCGCGCTGCTTGGCCTCGACGCCGTCACCGCCGCGGCCGAGGGCACGATCCATTCGGTGCGCATGATCACCCGAAAGCCACCGAAGGGCCTCGTCGGCGCCCCCTATCTCGTCGAGAAGGGGCTCGACATGGATGCGATCATGGAGCCGACCCTGATCTTTTCGGGTTCGGCCCGCGAAGCGGCGAAGGGCTTCCCGGCCAATGTGAATGTCGCCGTGGCGTTGTCGCTCGCCGGCATCGGGCCGGACCGCACCACCATCGACATCTGGGCCGACCCGACGGTGACGCGGAACTGCCATGCCATCGAGGTCGACAGCGATTCGGCCAAGCTGTCGCTCGCCATCGAGAACATCCCGTCGGACAACCCGAAGACCGGCCGCATCACCGCGCTGTCGGTGATCGCCGCCCTGCGCAAGCTGAATGCGCCGGTGCGGGTCGGCACCTGAATCGTGCCCGCGGCCGTCGTCGCGCAACGATGACGGTCGCGTCCACCTTGCAACCCCCGGATCAGGCGCTAGTCTCTGTAGCAACCGGCAGACAAGTCCGGACGAGCGGCCCGTCCCAATCGGGCCGCCAGAGGAAACCGTTCCGAGGGACCCCGATGCGAAAATTTGTTCTTGCCGGCCTGGCCGCGCTTTCCGTCACGCTCACCGGTGCGACCGCCGACGCGCAAACCTGGCCGACGCGGCCGATTACCTTCCACGTGCCTTTCGCCGCTGGCGGCGGCACGGACGCCTTCGCTCGGCCGCTGGCAGCCCAGCTCGAGAAGCAACTCGGCCAGGGCGTCATCATCGAGAACCGCGCCGGCGCCGGGGGCACGGCCGGGGCGCTCGTCGCCTCGCGCGCCGCGCCCGACGGCTATTCCTTCTTCGTCGGCGCCGCCCATCACACCATCGCGCCGTCTCTCTATCCCCGGCTCGACTACAATATCGAGACCGATTTCATCCCGATCGCCATCATCGCCCAGCCGCCGCAGGTGATCGTCGTCAATCCGCGCCGCGTCTCGGCGACCACCCTCGCCGAGCTCATCGCGCTGGCGAAGTCGAAGCCCGACGATCTGATCTACGGCTCGGCCGGTATCGGCACGACGCACCATCTCGTCGGCGAGCTGTTCAAGATCCTGACCCAGACGAAGATCCGCCACGTCCCCTATCGCGGCGCGGGTCCGGCCATGGCCGATCTCGTCGCCGGCCAGATCGACATGGTCTTCGACGGTCTCGGCACCTCCGCCCCGCAGATCCAGGGCAACGCCATCCGCGGCATCGCGGTGGCCGCCGCGACCCGCAGCCCGGCGGTTCCCAACGTCCCGACGGCGGCGGAAGCCGGCCTGCAGAATTTCGACGTCTCGACCTGGTATGCGATCTTCGCGCCGAAGAACACGCCGGCTCCCGTCATCGACCGCATGCGCCGCGAGATCCGTGCCGCCCTGCAGGTGCCGATGATCCGCGACGCCTGGGCCCGCAACGGCTCCCCCATTCCGACGTTGGAGGGCGAGGAGTTCGGCCGCTTCGTGTCGTCCGAGGTGCAGCGGTGGCGCAAGGTGGTCACCGATGCGGGCGTCAAGCTGGAGTGAGCCGGCGGCGCCTCGAAGAAGCGACAGGGAAGGCCCGCCACGGCGGGCCTTTTCGTTTCTCAATCGGCCGGCCGCGCCGCTTCCACGCTCCTTGCCAGAATACGGGCCACATGCACGGCCTCGCGTCCGGCTCCATCGGCGATCTGATGGCGGCAGGACGTGCCGTCGGCGACGATGATGGCATCCTCCGGCGCCTTGCGGATGGCCGGCAGCAGCGACAGTTCCGCCATGGCGAGCGAGGTGTCGATGGTCTCGGCGTGGTAGCCGAAAGCCCCCGCCATGCCGCAGCAGGAGCTCTCCACCGTCTGCACCTCGAGGCCGGGGATGAGCCTGAGCGCGCCTTCCACCGCGCCCATGGCGCCAAAGGCCTTCTGGTGGCAGTGGCCGTGCAGAACTGCCTTGGCCTTCATCTCGCCGAGCGGCAGCGCCAGCCGGCCGGCCTTCGCCTCGGCGGCGATGAACTCCTCGAAGAGCACGGCGACCCTCGACACGGACGCAGCCTCGTCCGACTTCAGCAGCGCCGGGATCTCGTCGCGAAGCGAGAACAGGCAGGAGGGCTCAAGGCCGATCACGGGGATGTTTCGCGCGGCAAAGGGCGCCAGCGCTGCAATCAGCCTCTCGGCCTCCGTCCGGGCGTTGTCGATCATGCCGGTGGCGAGATAGGTGCGGCCGCAGCAGAGCGGACGCCCGCCGCCCACGGGCTGCGCATGATGAACGCGATAGCCGGCTGTTGTCAGCACGGTCACCGCCGCATCGAGGTTCTCCCGCTCGAAGGCGCGGTTGAAAGTGTCGGCGAAGAGCACCACCTCGCGGCCCGTCTCGGGACCCTCGGCGACCGCCTTTGGCGCGAAGACGTCGGAGCGCCATTGCGGCAGCGAGCGGCGGGCCGAGAACTGCGCCAGCTTCTCCGACAGCGTGGCAAGACCCGGCACCCGGTCGCGCAGGTTGAACAGCCACGGCATCTTCGCCGCGATGCTGGCATAGCGCGGCAGGTGCGCCACCAGCCGGTCGTGCAGGCTCGCCCCCTTCGCCTGATAGCGCGCCGCCTTCACCTCGATCTTCATGCGCGCCATGTCGACGCCGGTCGGGCATTCGCGCTTGCAGGCCTTGCAGGAGACGCAGAGGGAAAGGCTCTCCTCCATCTCCTTCGACAGGAGGGCATCCGGGCCGAGCTGTCCGGTCATAGCGAGGCGGAGCGTATTGGCGCGCCCGCGCGTCACGTGCTGCTCGTCGCGGGTGACCCGGTAGCTCGGGCACATGGCGCCGCCATCGAGCTTCCGGCAGGTGCCGTTGTTGTTGCACATCTCGATGGCGCCGAGGAAACCCGCGCCCGCCCCGGGATAGTCGGACCAGTCGAGGGACGGCCGGAAGTCGATCCCCTCGTAGCCCGGCGGATAGCGGAAGAGCGTCCTGTCATCCATTTTCGGTGCGCGCACGATCTTTCCCGGATTGAACAGGCCCTCCGGATCGAAGCGGTCCTTCACCTCCTCGAAGGCGCGCACGAGGCGCGTGCCGAACATCTGTTCGTGGAATTCGGAACGGACGATGCCGTCGCCGTGCTCGCCGGAATGCGAGCCCTTGTACGTGCGCACCAGTTCGAAGGCCTGTTCGGCCATGGAGCGCATGCGCTTCGCGTCGACGTCCAGCTTCATGTTGAGGACGGGCCGCACGTGCAGGCAACCGACGGAGGCATGGGCGTACCACGTGCCCTCTGTGCCGTGGGCGCGGAAGATCTCGGTCAAGCCCGCCGTATAGGCGGCGAGATCCTGCAGCGGCACGGCGCAATCCTCGACGAAGGAGACGGGCTTCCCGGCCTCCTTCATCGACATCATGATGTTGAGACCGGAGGAGCGCATCTCGGTGACGGCCGCCTGCCAGGCCGGCTCGATGACGGGGACCACGCCGCCAAAGCGAGCGCCCGATCCCTGCCACGAGAAGCCGAGATCGCCCATCAGGGCCTCAAGGTCCTTCAGCTTCTGCAGGTTCTCCGCTTCCGTCTCCTCGGCGAACTCGACCACCAGCAGCGCATCGGGGTCGCCGCGCACGACGCGCTCGATGGTCGGGCGGAACATGGCGATGTCGCGGGCAAGCCCGATCATGGTGCGGTCGACCAGTTCCACCGCGATCGGCTTCAGCGTCACGAGATGCTGGGCGGCGTCCATCGCCTCGTGGAAGGAGCCGAAGTGGCAGATGCCGAAGACCTTGGGGCCGATCAGTGGCCAAAGCTTCAGGTCGACGGCCGTGGTGAAGGCAAGCGTGCCCTCGGAGCCGACGAGAATGTGCGCCATGTTGTTGGTGGCGCCGCCCGGCACGAGCGCATCGAGATTGTAGCCGCCGACGCGGCGCTGGACCTTCGGGAAGCGCGCCTCGACCTCGCCCGCCTCGCGCTCTCCGAGGGTCAGGAGGTCGCGGGTGAGAAGATCGGCATCGTTGCGCAGGGCGTCGTCGCGCGACACCTCGCCGAACCAGCGCCGGGTGCCGTCGGCCAGCGCCGCCTCCACCTGAATGACGTTGTCGCGCATGGTGCCGTAGCGCAGCGAGCGGCCGCCGCAGGAATTGTTGGCGGTCATGCCGCCGATGGTGGCGCGCGAGGCCGTGGAGACATCGACCGGATACCAGAGACCGTGCTTCTTGAGCTGCCGGTTGAGGTCGTCGAGGACGATTCCGGGCTCGACGCGGACGCGCCGTCCGGCGACGTCAAGATCGAGGATGCGGGTCAGGCGCTTCGAGCAGTCGACGACGAGCGATGCGTTGACGGTCTGCCCGCACTGCGAGGTGCCGCCGCCGCGCGCCAGGACCGTGACCTTTTCCTCCCGCGCCAGCGCGACCGCACGGATCGCGTCGTCCATGGTGTCCGGCACGACCGCGCCGACCGGCATGAGCTGATAGATCGAGGCGTCGGTCGCGTAGCGCCCGCGCGAGAAGGCGTCGAAGAGCACGTCGCCCTTCACTTCGGAGGCGAGGCGGCGCTGCAGCGGCGTGTCGGGCGTGTTGCTCATTTCGTTCATCGAATCAAGCCCTACATCAGCCAAGTGCGTCCGTCGAGGCTCGCCACCGGACGATGCAGACGCATCGCCCGGTGGCGAGCCTCGAAGGACGCACGCGCGATCTGCAGCCGTCACGCTCTGAGGAGCCTGCGCTCCTCTTGACTTGAATTTTGCATTCATTATTCATTCTGGCAAGAGGCCGAGCGCGAGAACCGGCGCCGCCCTGTTCCGAGGAGACCCCCGATGGCCCCCAATGCACCGCGCGTCGCCGGCCGCCATTTCCTGCAGATCCCCGGCCCCTCGCCGGTGCCGGAGCGTATCCTGCGCGCCATCGGCATGCAGACCATCGACCATCGCGGCCCGGACTTCGGCAAGCTCGGCCTGCGCGTGCTCGACGGCATGCGCTCGATCTTCAAGACCAAGGGCCATGTGGTCATCTATCCGGCCTCGGGCACCGGCGCCTGGGAAGCTGCCCTCGCCAACAGCCTGTCGCCGGGGGACAAGGTCCTGATGGTCGAGACCGGCCATTTCGCCACGCTGTGGAAGACCATGGCGGGCAAGCTCGGGGTGGAGGCAACCTTCATCCCCTCCGACTGGCGTTCTGGCGCTGACGTGGACGCGATCGAGGCGGCTCTGAGGGAGGACAAGGCGCACAGCTTCAAGGCGGTCTGCGTCGTCCACAACGAGACCTCGACGGGAGCCACCTCGCGCATCGACGAGGTGCGCAAGGCCATCGACGCCGCCGGCCATCCGGCCCTGCTGATGGTCGACACCATCTCCTCGCTCGCCTCGGTGGACTACCGCCACGACGAATGGGGCGTGGACGTCACGGTCGCCGGTTCGCAGAAGGGCCTGATGCTCCCGCCCGGCCTGTCGTTCAACGCGGTGTCGGAGAAGGCGCTCGCCGCGTCGAAGACGTCCCGCCTGCCGAAGAGCTTCTGGGGCTGGGAGGAGATGATCGCGGCCGGCAAGTCCGGCTATTTCCCCTACACCCCCGCCACCAACCTGCTCTACGGCCTCGACGAGGCGATCCAGATGCTGCACGAGGAGGGTCTCGATTCCGTCTTCGCCCGGCACATGCGCCATGGCGAGGCAACGCGCCGCGCGGTGGCCGCCTGGGGGCTCGAGAACCTCTGCACCAACCCGAAGCATTTCTCGCCGGTGCTGACCGCCGTCGTCATGCCCGAGAGCCATGATGCCGACCGGCTGCGGTCGATCATTCTCGACGCCTTCGACATGTCGCTCGGCACCGGCCTGTCGAAGGTCGCGAAGAAGGTCTTCCGCATCGGCCACCTCGGCGACATCAACGACCTGACTCTGGTCGGCACGCTGGGCGGCGTCGAGATGGGGCTGGGGCTCGCCGGGGTGCCGCACAAATCGGGCGGCGTCACCGCCGCCATGGCCTATCTCGCCGACACCAAACGCGAGGGTGGTGCGAAAGCGGCGTGAGACCTGGCTTGCACTGCCGAAATGCGTCCTTCGAGGCTCGCCGCCGGACGATGCTTGCGCATCGCCGGGGGCTCACACCTCAGGATGAGGAGGGATGAGTATGGCAGATCGGATCATGGAGCGAGCAAGGCCGCGCCTCCTGAACGTCTGATGCAGGCCTCCGTCCTGCTCATCCTGAGGTGCGAACCCTGAAAGGGTGAGCCTCGAAGGACGCACTTGCCTGATGCAGCCCGTGAAGAGGACCCTTCGATGAACGAACACCCTCTCATCGCCCGCCGCTCGCTTGCCACCGAACTCACCGGGCGGCTGCGCGACATGATCGTCGAGGGCACGCTGAAGGCCGGCGACAAGATCTCAGAGCCCGACCTCTGCGACCTGTTCGGCGTCTCGCGCACGCCCCTGCGCGAGGCGCTGAAGGTGCTCGCCGCGGAGGGGCTCGTCGACCTCACCCCGAACCGGGGCGCGCGCGTCGCCCGGATCGCGCCGGAGGCGGTGGAGGAGCTCTTCCCCATTATGGGCATGCTGGAGGCGCTGGCCGGGGAACTCGCCTGCGCGCGGCTGACGCCTGATGACCTTGCCCGCCTCGAGACCCTGCATGCCGAGATGGTCGGCCACTGGCGGCGCGGCGAATGGGTGCCCTATTCGCGGCTGAACCGGCAGATCCACGAGGAGGTCTTCCGTATCGCCGGCAACGCGACGCTTGCCGCCCTCTACCAGAACCTGATGATCCGGATCCACGCCGTCCGCTTCGTCGCCCGCAAGTCGCCGGAGCGCTGGGCCGAGGCCATCGCGGATCATGAGCGAATGATGGCGGCGCTCAGGGCCCGCGACGGCGCGGCGCTGTCAACCCTGATGCGCGAGCACCTCCGTCACAAGGCGGACGTGGTCCATGAAGCACTGCGCCAGCTCGGCGCCCCGGAGCAGGGCTGACCCGCCGTCGGCCCTCTCCCCATCCGGCGCGGCGCGCCTATCTTGAGGGTCCTGACCACCGGACCTTGAACCCGGATGACCCCATGACGCTGTTCTCCATTCTCGACCTCGCCCCGGTGCCGGAGGGTTCCACGCCGGGCGACGCCCTCCGCAACACCATCGACCTCGCCCGCCATGCCGACCGGCTCGGCTACACGCGCTACTGGCTGGCCGAGCACCACAACATGACCGGCATCGCCAGCGCGGCGACGGCCGTGGTCATCGGGCAGGTGGCGGCGGCGACCAACCGCATCCGCGTCGGCGCCGGCGGCATCATGCTGCCGAACCACGCGCCGATGGTGATCGCCGAGCAGTTCGGCACGCTGGAGAGCCTGTTTCCCGGCCGCATCGACCTCGGCCTCGGCCGCGCGCCGGGCACAGACCAGCGCACCATGCGGGCGCTGCGCGTGGATCCGATGGAATCCGACAATTTCCCGCAGGACGTGCTGGAGCTTCAGGCCTTCCTCGCGCCGGTCCAGGAGGGACAGGCGATCCAGGCCGTGCCGGGCGCCGGCACCGAGGTGCCGCTGTGGATCCTCGGCTCCTCGACATTCGGATCGCAGCTCGCGGCCATGCTCGGCCTGCCCTATGCCTTCGCCTCGCATTTCGCCCCCGACGCGCTGATGCAGGCGCTGGCGGTCTATCGGCAGAAGTTCGAGCCCTCGAAGCAGCTGTCGAAAAGCTATGCCGTCGCCGGCTGCAACGTCTTCCTCGCCCCCACCGACGCCGAGGCCCGCCATCTCTTCACCTCCGCCCAGCAGCGCGCCGCCGGCATCTTCCGGGGCGTGCGCGGCCTGCTGCCGCCGCCCATCGACGACATTGAGACCTTCTGGAGCCCGATGGAGAAGGCGCAGGCCTCGCGCATGCTGCAGTTCTCCTTCGTCGGGTCGCCCGAGACGGTGAAGCGCGGCCTTGAGCAGTTTATCGCCAACACGCAGGTGGACGAGGTCATCGTCGCCTCGGCCATTTTCGACCATGGCAAACGTGTGCGCTCCTATGAGATGCTCGCGGATGTGGCGAAGGACCTGCAGGGCAAGGCCGCGGCGGCGTGACCTACCGCCCCTCGACCGCCCACACGGCGCTCGGTCCGGCCTTTTCCGACGTCGTCGCCCCGGCCCGCTTCCCGCAGCACGTCCTGCGCCACCGCAACCAGCGCTGGGCGGAGGCAGTGGGGCTCGGCCATCTCACGGACGCGGACTGGATCGCCCATTTCGGCCGCTTCGAGCCCCTGCCAGACAATCTGCCGCAACCCCTCGCCCTGCGTTATCACGGCCATCAGTTCCGTTCCTACAACCCGGAGATCGGCGACGGCCGCGGCTTCCTCTTCGCCCAGCTTGTCGATGACGAGGGCCGCCTCCTTGACCTCGCCACCAAGGGCTCGGGACAGACACCCTATTCGCGCTTCGGCGACGGTCGGCTGACGCTGAAGGGAGGCGTGCGCGAGGTGCTGGCGACCGCCCTGCTGGAGGCGTTCGGCGTCTATACCTCGAAGAGCTTCTCGCTCATCGAGACGGGCGAGGCACTGGTGCGGAGCGACGAGCCGTCCCCGACGCGCTCGTCCGTGCTGGTGCGCCTGTCCCACAGCCATGTGCGCTTCGGCACCTTCCAGCGCTGTCTGGCGTACAACGATCAGGCGGGGATTGCGGCGCTGGTCGCCCACTCCGTCCGCCACTATCACCCGCAGGCGGCGCGCGATGGCGACGTTACGCGGGAGGCCCCTGCCCTGCTGGCGGCAGTGGCTGAAGCCTCAGGCGCGATGGTCGGCGAATGGATGGCCGCCGGCTTCGTCCATGGCGTGCTCAACACCGACAACATGGTGGTGACCGGCGAGAGCTTCGACTATGGCCCGTGGCGCTTCCTTCAGCGCTACGACCCCGGCTTCACGGCCGCCTATTTCGACCAGACCGGGCTCTATGCCTTCGGCCGCCAACCCGGGGCGGTGGCGTGGAACCTCGAACGCTTCGCCGAATGCCTGACGCTGGTCGCGCCTGTCGCCGACCTCGAGGATGCGCTCAGGTCCTATGCCGGCGCCTTCCACGCCGGCCTCAGGCGGGCGCTCTGCGCGCGGCTCGGCGTCGCGGAGGCGGGAGCCGAGGCGGATGACGAGCTCGCCGCCGCCTTCTTCCAGTTCCTGCTGAAATCCGGCGCGCTGTTCGAGCGCACCGTGTTCGACTGGCACGGCGGCCTGGCGCGGCGCGCCTTCGCCAAGGTCGGGCCACAGGCCTCACTCTACCGGGGGGCCGAGTTCGACCGGCTGGAGGCCGCGCTCGGCGCCCACGCACCCCTGCCGCAACCGACGGAGGCCGCCGCCTATTTCGACGGCGACGGCCCGGCGACCTTGCTGATCGAGGAGGTCGAGGCGCTGTGGGCGCCCATCGCCGAGCGTGATGACTGGAGTCAGTTCGCGGCGAAACTCGCCCACATCGAACAGGCGCGCCGGGCATTCGCGATCAGGCCCGTCAGGCCCTGAGGCGGCGGACGATGGCCCAGGCGGCCGGCATCAGCGCCGCAGCGAGCGCCGTCTTCACCACGGTGCCCAGCGCAAAGGGCCAGAGACCGGCCGCCAGCAGCTGCGCGCCAAAGCCGGTGAAGGTGCCGAGCCAGAAAAGGCCGGGCACGAAGACGACGACGTTGGCGAGGGCCATGGCGGCGAGGATCTTCGGCCATGCCTTGTCCCAACCCCGATCGGCGGCCGCGCCGATGATGGCGGCCATGACGACGAAGCCGGCGAGGAAGCCGCCGGTCGGCCCCATGAAGGGCGCGACGCCGACGTTCATCCCGGCGAAGACCGGTGCGCCGAGAAGGCCGGCGAGGAGATAGGCGGCAACCGTCGCGACGCCGAGCCGGAAACCGTAGGCGGCCGCGACCACCGAGATGGCCAGGGTCTGCAGGGTCAGCGGCACCGGCCAGAACGGCACGCTCGCCTTGGCGCCCAGCGTGATCAGGCAGACGCCGGCAGCGATCAGCAGAACCGGGCGGATGAGGGTTCCCGCAGCAAGATGGGTCGTGGTCGACGGCCAGAGGGTCGCGGCGATGGTCGCGTTGCGCATGTCGGAATCCTTCGGGGGCTATGCCGTTGCGGCAGCTTGTCATTTGCCGGCCGGCGTGGTCGCTTGGGCTCACTAGCCGACCGGCGGCGCCTGCCGCAAGCAGGCCACCACCCGCGATTCGACAGAGGCAGAATGGCCGAGGACATCCCCTTCAATCGCGAAGACGCGGCGGTCGCCGGCGAGGTGGAACAGCTCTCGCCGCTGGTCCGCCGAATCCTCTGCGACAATCCCGGCCCTTTCACCTTCAAGGGCACCGTGACCTATGTGGTCGGAAAGGGCCGCGTCGCCATCATTGATCCCGGCCCGGACGATCCGCGCCACATCGCCGCGGTACTGGAGGCGGTGAAGGGCGAGACGGTGGAGGCCATCCTCGTCACCCACACCCACCGGGACCACTCCCCGGCGACCCCTGCGATCAAGGCCGCTACCGGCGCGCCAGTCTATGCGGAAGGGCCGCACCGGGCCGCGCGCCCGCTCAATCTCGGCGAAACCAATGCGCTCGACGCCTCCGGCGACAAGGACTTCGCTCCCGACATCGTGCTGAAGGACGGTGACGTCGTCTCCGGCACCGGCTGGACGATCGAATCCGTCTTCACGCCCGGCCATACCGCCAACCACATGGCTTTTGCGCTGCGCGAGGAGGAGACGCTGTTCTCCGGCGATCACGTCATGGCCTGGTCGACCTCCATCGTCGCGCCGCCGGACGGCGCCATGGGCGACTACATGGCCTCCCTCGACAAGCTCAGGGCGCGCGAGGAGAAGCTGTTCTGGCCGGGACATGGCGGTGCCGTGCGCGAGCCGGCGAAGTTCATGCGGGCGCTGTCGCATCATCGCCGGCTGCGCGAGGCGGCGATCATGAAGCGCCTCGCCTCGGGGGACCGCCAGATCCCCGAGATCGTCGCGGCGATCTACGAGGGGATCGATCCGCGGCTGAAGAGCGCCGCCGGGCTGTCGGTCTTCGCCCATCTCGAGGATCTCGTGGGCAAGGGCCTCGCCACCAGCGACGGCGCGCCCTCGCTGACCGGGGCCTTCAGGCCGGCTTGAGGCTTGCCCCTCACACGAAGTCGAGCGGCAGCGCCGTCACTTCCTTGATCTCCTCCATGACGAAGCTCGCCGAGACGTCCTGCATCTCGATGCGGGCGGTGAGCTTCTTGTAGAGGCGGTCATAAGCCGCGACGTTCGGCACGCGGGCGTGGAGGATGTAGTCGATCTCCCCCGCCGTCCGGTACACGCCGAGGAGTTCGGGAATGTCCTGCACGGCCTGATGGAAGCGGGTCGCCCAGTCGGCGTCGTGACGGCTGGTTCGCACGGCGATGAAGACGGTCAGTTCGAGGTTCAGCTTGACCGGATCGGCCAGGGCGACACGGGCGCGGATGACGCCCTCGTCCTCCAGCCGCCTGAGGCGCCGCCAGCAGGCGTTACGCGACAGATTCACCCGCTCGGCCAGTTGCTCGATCGACAGGCTTGCATCCTGCTGGACGTGGCGCAGCAGGGACTTGTCGATGGAGTCGAGAGACAGAGGCTGTGACATTGTCCCAATCAAATCATATCTGATGGGATGATGTCCACATGCGATCGGCAATCAGCCGACGCATTGGGACATGCTCCCGCTTGAACTCGACTATCCTCTCCCATTGGTTGATTCCTGATCCAGTGGAGCCCCCCGATGCTCGACCGCGCCAAGACGCTCTTCATGACCCACCCCCAGTCGGTCAACGAGAGCTACTTCCAGCACATGGGCGTCGCGCTGCGCTATGCCGGCACCTTCGCCTTCTGCGCCTTCTGCGCCCTGGTCCATGCCTTCTTCCCGTTCCTGTTCGAGAAGACCGCCTCGACCATCGTCAAGAAGATGGTGGCCAACATGAACGCCCGCATGGACGCGCCGCAGGGCAAGGTCGAGACATCGGTGCAGCCGGCCGAATGAGGCTTTCCGTGGCGCGGGCGCTCGTGCTCTAAAGCCTCGCCATCGCTGGAGGCCGCCATGTCCGTTTCTGCCACGTCCGATCCCGTCCTCGTCGAGGTCCTGCGCGGGGACATGGTGGAATGCGTCCACCGCGGCGCCGTCGTCGTCTGCGACTCCGACGGACGCATCGTCCATGCCATCGGCGACATCGACAGGGCGATCTACCCGCGCTCCGCCATCAAGGCGCTGCAGGCCCTGCCGCTGGTCGAGAGCGGCGCGGCCGACCGCTACGGCTTCGGCGATGCCGAACTGGCGCTGGCCTGCTCCTCCCATGGCGGGGAAGCCCGCCACGTCGAGACGGCCGCCGGGATGCTGGCGAAGGCCGGCCTGACCGAAGCCGCCCTCGAATGCGGCGCGCACTGGCCCTCGGGGACCGCCGCAACCCACGCCCTCGCCCGTTCGGGCGGCAAGCCGACGGCGCTCCACAACAACTGCTCAGGGAAACACTCCGGCTTCGTCTGCTTCGCCTGCTCTGAAGGCATCGACCCGCGTGGCTATGTCGGCATCGACCACAAGGTGCAGCGCTTCGTTGCCGAGGCGGTCGGCGAGGTGACCGGGCACCGGCTTGACGCCGACACGGCGGTCGGCACCGACGGCTGCTCCATCCCGACCTTCGCTGTCCCGTTGAAGAACCTTGCCCACGGCTTTGCGAAGCTCGCCACCGGTGAGGGCGTCGGGCCGGAGCGGGCGAAGGCCTTTGCGCGGCTGCGGGCAGCCTGCGCCGCCGAGCCCTTCATGGTGGCGGGGTCCGGCCGCTTCTGCACCGACGTGATGACGCTGTTCGGACGACGGGTCTTCGTGAAGACCGGCGCCGAGGGCGTCTTCTGCGCGGCGCTCCCCGGGCAGGGCTTCGGCATCGCGCTGAAATGCCTCGACGGCGCCTCGCGCGCGAGCGAGGTGATGATCGCCGCGCTGATCGCGAAACTGTTGCCCATGGACGAGGCAGAGGCTGCCAAATTCGGGCGCTTCGTGAACCCCGTGATGAAGAACTGGAACGGGATCACGGTCGGCTCGCTGCGGCCGACCTTCGCGTAACCCATTCTGAACGCGATACATTCCCCGGGCGCGCTGCCTCGCTGCGCAGAGCGTTGCCGCAGTTCGCATGAATTCCAAAAAAGGCTCTTGCCAGCCGCAGGAGACGCGGTATCGTTCGCTTACGAATGATCTTCCGGAGAAGAACAATACGGAAGTCTCGGTCAGAGGTGGAACGGGCGGTCCCCGCCGCCCGCATCTGAGGGGAGAATGTTTCATGACGAAGCTGAATCTGTCGCGCCGTACCGTCGTCGGGGGCCTCGCCGCCACCGGCGTCGCGCTGACCGGCGGCCCCGGCGCCGCGCAGGGCGCCCCGGTCAAGGTGGGCGAACTGAACTCCTACAGCCGCATGGCGGCCTTTGCGGTGCCCTATCGCAACGGGATGCAGCTTGCGGTCGAGCAGATCAACGCCGCCGGCGGTCTCTCCGGCCTCGCCGGGCGCCCGCTCGAGATCGTCTATCGCGATGACGGCGCCACTCCGGGAGACGCCGTGCGCGTCGCCGAGGAACTGGTCACCCGCGAGAACGTCTCCTTCATCGCCGGCGCCTTCCTGTCGAATGTCGGCCTGGCGCTGGCCGACTTCGCCAACCAGAAGAAGGTGCTCTATCTCGCCACCGAGCCGCTGACCGATGCGCTCACCATGGCAAGCGGCAACCCCTACACCTTCCGCGTCCGCCCCGGCACCTACATGCAGACCAAGATGCTGGTCGACGCCGCCAAGGACAAGGGCATCAAGCGCTGGGCCGTGGTCGCCCCGAACTACGAGTACGGCCAGTCGGCCGTCGCCGCCTTCAAGCGCCTGATGGGCGCCGCCGTTCCCGGCTTCGAGGTGGTCGCCGAGCAGTTCCCGGCGCTCGGCCGCGTCGATGCCGGCGCGACTGTCGGGGCGCTCGGCCAGAGCCGCCCGGACGGCATCTTCAACGTCCTGTTCGGCGCCGACCTCACCGCCTTCGTGCGCGAGGGCAACACGCGCGGCCTGTTCGAGCGCCGCACGGTCGTCAGCCTGCTCACCGGCGAGCCGGAATATCTGCTGCCGCTCGGCGACGAGACCCCGGACGGCTGGATCGTCACCGGCTACCCGCCGGAGCAGGTCGACACGCACGGCCACCAGGCCTTCGTCACCGCCTACAAGGCGAAGTTCAACGACACGCCGCGCCTCGGCTCGGTGCTCGGCTATGTCGTCCCGTTCATGATCCGCGACATGTTCAACAAGGCGAAATCGACGGAGACGGCGGCGATGATCGCGGCCTTCAAGGACCTGACGACGCAGACCATCTGCGGTCCGGTCACCATGCGCGGGATCGACCAGCAGTCGACGCTCGGCGCCTGGGTCGGCGAGACGACGCTGAAGGGCAAGCTGCCGACCATGAAGAACTTCCGCTACGTGGACGGCAAGGACGTGATGTTCCCCGAGGCCGAGGTGCGCGCCGCGCGCAAGATCTGACATCGCGGCGCTGACCGCATTCGCATGAGACGCCCGGGCCGCGGCCCGGGCTTCGTTCCCCCGCCGGATCGTGGCCCTGCCGCGACCCTGTTCTGATCGTTTGCGCCGAGAGCCGCCCTCCGATGGATCTCTCCTTCTTCGTCATCCAGGCCCTGTCGGGATTGGCCAGCGCCTCGGCGCTGTTCGTCATCGCGTCGGGCCTGACCATCGTCTTCGGCGTGACGCGCATCGTGAACTTCGCCCACGGCTCGTTCTACATGCTGGGCGCCTACATGGCGGTCACCATCGTGCCGTGGCTGCTGGAGTTCGACCGTTCGCCGGCGCTGTTCTTCCTCGGCGTCCTGCTGTCGGCCGCGGTGGTCGGCATCCTCGGCGTCATCATGGAATTCGTCCTCCTGCGCCGCATCTACAAGGTGCCGGAGCTGTTCCAGCTTCTCGCGACATTCGGCGTCGTACTGATCGTCCAGGACGTGGTGCTGAAGGTCTGGGGCCCGGTGGACATCACCGGCCCACGCGCGCCCGGCATGCGCCACGGCATCGAGATCTTCGGCCAGCGCTTCCCGGCCTATGAGCTGTTCCTCATCTTCGTCGGCCCGGCGGTGCTCGGCGCCCTCCTCCTCATCATGCACAAGACGCGCTTCGGCGTGCTCATCCGCGCCGCGACGCAGGACCGCGAGATGGTCGGCGCGCTCGGCGTCAACCAGGCCATGCTGTTCACCGGCACGCTGTTCCTCGGCGCCTTCCTCGCCGGCCTCGGCGGGGCGCTGCAGATCCCGCGCCTGCCGGCCAATACCGGCATGGACCTCTCCATCATCACCGAGGCCTTCGTCGTCACGGTCATCGGCGGCATGGGCTCGGTGCCGGGCGCCTTCATCGCCGCGCTGATCATCAAGATGCTGGAGGCCTTTGGCATCCTCATCTTCCCGAAGATCACGCTGGTGCTCGTCTTCCTGCTCATGGCCGTGGTGCTGGTGATCAAGCCCTGGGGTCTGATGGGCAAGCCGGACGTCGCCGCGGGCCGCGCGGTGCTGCCCGAGGGCATCCTGAACCTCAAGGCCTTCGGCCGTACCGAGACGGTCGTCTGGATCGTGCTGACCCTGGCGCTGCTTCTGATCCCGATCCTCGGCGACACCTACAAGGTGAAGGTCGGCATCGAGATCATGGTCTTCGCGCTCGCCGCCTTCTCGCTCAACCTCCTGATCGGCAATGGCGGCATCGTCTCCTTCGGCCATGCCGCCTATTTCGGCGTCGGCGCCTATGCGGCGGGCCTCCTCGTCACCGGCCCACTGAAGGCGCCGATGGAACTGGCGCTGGTCGCAGCCCCGCTCGCGGGCGGCCTCGCCGCCGCGCTCTTCGGCTATTTCATCGTCCGCCTGTCCGGCATCTACCTCGCCATGCTGACGCTCGCCTTCGCCCAGATCACTTATGCCATCTGCTTCCAGTGGGTGGAGGTGACCGGCGGCGACAACGGCGTCGTCGGCGTCTGGCCGTCGCGTTGGGCGGCGAGCCGCGAGGTCTATTTCTACGTGGTCGCGGTGCTCTCGCTCATTACGATCGCGGCGCTCCGGCACCTCATCTACACGCCCTTCGGCTATACGCTGCGCGCCGCGCGCGACAGCGCCAACCGGGCGGATGCCATCGGCATCGACGTGCGGACGCATCGCTGGCTCGCCTTCATCGTGGCGGGCGCCGCGGCGGGCCTCGCCGGCGGCCTCTACTCCTTCTCCAAGGGCTCGATCGACCCGACGATGATCTCCATCGCCATGTCCATCGACTTCCTGATGATGATCCTCACCGGCGGCATCCAGACCGTCATGGGCCCGCTCGTCGGCACGGCGGTGTTCCATTCGGTCAAGGACTTCTTCATGCCGCTGACCGACTTCTGGCGGTTCTTCCTCGGCGCCTCGATCATCGCCATCGTGCTGATCTTCCCGCGCGGCGTAGTGGGGGCCATCGACACGCTGCGCGAGAAGATTGCCCGCCGCCCGGCCGGCAACGCCACGACGGCAGCCGCCGTGGCCAAGGAGGCGGCATGACCACGCCCCTCCTCGCCGTCACCGGCCTCGAGAAGCGCTTCGGCGGCGTCACGGCCGGAAAGGACGTGACCTTCACGCTGGAGGCCGGCGAGATGCTGGCCATCATCGGCCCGAACGGCGCCGGCAAGTCGACGACCTTCAACATGGTCGGCGGCCAGTTGAGGCCCGACGCCGGCTCCATCGTGCTGGCCGGACAGGACATCACGGGCAAGCCGCCGCGCGAGATCTGGCGCCTCGGCGTCGGCCGCACCTTCCAGATCGCCCAGACCTTCGTCTCCATGAGCGTGGTGGAGAACGTCCAGATGGCGCTGATCTCGCACCACGGTCAGACGCGGTCGGTGGCGGCGGCGGCGACAACCCTCCATCGCGACGCAGCGATCGCCTTCCTCGACCGCGTCGGCATGGGCGAGATGGCGGACCGGCCGGTGAACGAACTTGCCTATGGCGACGTGAAGCGGGTGGAACTCGCCATCGCCCTCGCCTCGGAGCCGAAACTTCTGCTGATGGACGAGCCGACCGCCGGCATGGCGCCGAAGGAGCGCACGGCGTTGATGCAGCTCACTGCCGACATCGCCCGCGAGCGGCGCATCGGCGTCCTCTTCACCGAGCACGACATGGATTCGGTCTTCGGCCATGCCGACCGCATTCTCGTGCTCGTGCGCGGCGAGATCATCGCCGCCGGGACGCCGGACGAAGTGCGCGGCAACCAGCGCGTCAAGCAGGTCTATCTCGGCGAGGCCGGCTCGCAGGCCGCCCTCAAGGCGCGCCGGCAGGCGGCGGGAGCGCAGTGATGACCTTGGCTCCCTCCACCGTCATCTTCGAGACGCGCGGGCTGTCGGCGGCCTATGGCCACGCGCAGGTGCTGTTCGGCGTCGACATGCAGCTCAGGGCCGGCGAGGTCGTCGCCCTGATGGGCCGCAACGGCGCCGGCAAGTCGACCACGCTGAAGGCGATCATGGGGATCGTCCCGCCGAACGGCGGCACGGTGACCTTCGAGGGCCAGGACGTGACCGGCTGGCAACCCTACCGCATCGCGCGCCTCGGCCTCGGCTACGTGCCGGAGGACCGCCGCATCTTCACCGATCTCACTGTCTATGAAAACCTCGAGGTCGGCCGGAAATCGGCGGCCGGCGCACCGGGCAAGGAGCCCTGGTCGCTCGACCGGCTCTTCGCCATCTTCCCGAATCTGGCCGAGATGAAGGGCCGTCGCGCCTCCGCCATGTCGGGCGGCGAGCAGCAGATGCTGACGATCGCCCGCACGCTGATGGGCAATCCCCATGCGGTGCTGCTGGACGAACCGTCCGAGGGCCTTGCCCCCGTCATCGTCGAGCAGATGGCCGATGCCGTGCTCGCCATGAAGGCGCAGGGCATCGCCGTGCTGCTGTCCGAACAGAACCTCTACTTCGCCTCCGCCGTGTCGGACCGGGCCTATGTCATCGAGAAGGGCGCCATCCGCTACGAGGGAACGACCGAGGATCTCGAGGGCAACGACGAGATCAGGGAAGCCTATCTCAGCGTGTGAACGCGCTGGTCGGCTCAGCGCCCTCACCCTCCCCTGGAGGGAGAGGGTCGGACGAGCGAAGCGAGGTCGGGGTGGGGTGATCCAGCCGTCCTCACCCCACCCCGGCGCCCTGAGGGCGCCGACCCTCCCCCTCCAGGGGAGGGTGAGCACAGCCGGACGGCGTGGTTCCGACCCCACCGTTCGTAGGCGAATGAAAAGGACGTGAATCGTGAGGCGCGTTGCCGGCATCGACGTTGGAGGCACCTTCACAGACCTGCTCCTGACCGAGCAGGACGGTGCTGGCGTGACCGTGAGGCTCGCCAAGGTGCCGACCAGCATCGCCAACCAGGCGGTGGGCGTGGTGAGGGCCATTGAAGCGGCGGGCGTCAGCCCGGCCGACCTCGACCTCATCATCCACGGCACGACGGCGACCACGAATGCCGTGCTGGAGCGCAAGGTCGCCAGGGTCGGCCTGATCACCACGGAAGGCTTCCGCGACATCCTCGAGCTCGGCCGGCGCACCCGGCCGAGAGCCTACGGCATGACCGGGACCTTCGAACCGCTGATCGAGCGGCCGTTCCGCCGCGAGGTGGCCGAGCGCATGAACGCTCAAGGGCAGGTCGTCACCCCGCTGGACGAAGCGGCCGTGAGACGCGAAGCCGAGGCGCTGGCCGCCGCCGGCTGCGAAGCCATCGTCGTCCACTTCCTGCACTCCTACGCCAACCCGGTGCACGAGTTGCGGGCCGGCGAGATCGTCCGCAGCGTCTGGCCGAACGCCTATGTGACGCTCGGCCACGAACTCCTGTCGGAGTATCGCGAGTACGAGCGCGGCACGACTGCCAGCGTCAACGCCGCGGTGCAGCCCATCCTCGACCGTTATGTGCAGCGGCTGCAGGGCGACCTGTCGGCGAAGGGATTTGCCCACGACCTCCTCGTGATGAACGGCAATGGCGGCACGGTGCCGGCGAGCATGGTGGCCCGCGAGGCCGCCAAGACCGTCATGTCAGGCCCGGCCTCCGGCGTCATGGCGGCTGCCGCGACCCTCGGCCAGTCCGGCCTTTCCAATGCCATCACCTACGACATGGGCGGCACCTCCACAGACGTCGCGCTGATCCACGGAGGCGTGCCGGAGGTCTCGGCGGAACTGACCATCGACTATGGCCTGCCCATCCACCTCCCCATGGTGGATGTGCGCACCGTCGGCGCCGGCGGCGGCTCCATCGCCTCCGTAAACGCCGCAGGGATGCTGCAGGTCGGCCCGCATTCGGCCGGCTCGGAACCGGGGCCGATCTGTTACGGGCGCGGCGGCACGCGGCCGACCATCACCGACGCCAACCTGATTCTGGGGCGGCTCGACCCCGACCGGCTGACGGCGGTGCAGGCGAAAGCGTCGCTCTCCGACATCCGCGCCATCTTCGAGCGCGACCTCGCCGCGCCCCTCGGCATGAGTGTGGAGGAGGCCGCCGCGGCCGTCATCCGCCTCGGCAACGTCCACATGTCCGGCGCCATCCGCATGGTGTCCCTGTCGCGCGGCTACGACCCGCGCGACTTCGTGCTCTTCGCCTTCGGCGGCGCAGGTCCGCTCCATGCCGTGGCGCTCGCCCGCGAGCTCGGCATTCCCGAAGTGCTGGTGCCGGCGCGGCCCGGTCTCACCAATGCCCTCGGCTGCCTCGTCGCTGATCTCCGGCAGGACCGGGTAAACACGGTCAACAGGCCGCTCGACCAGGTCGACATGGAGGAGGTGAAGCGCCTGATGACGGCGCAGCGCGACAGCGCCCTCGCCGTGGTCGAGGAGGAGAAGGCCGAGATCGAGGAGACGGTGGTCATCCACGGCGCCGACATGCAGTTCCGCGGCCAGACCCACCTCATCCGCGTGCAGCTCTCCTCGCCGGACGTGACGCGCGAGGAGATCCAGGCGGCTTTCGAGACAGCCTATTTCCACCGCTTCCAGGTGCGCCTGCCGGAAATCCGCGCGGTGATGGTCAATCTCGTGACGTCGGTGATCGGCCGCCGCCGCGCCTTCCCGCTGTCGGCGCTTTTGAACGCGGCCGACCGCAAGGCCAGCGCCGCCGACGCGGTGATCGGCGAGCGGCAGGTCCATGCCGACGGGCGCTGGTGGCCGGCGAAGGTCTATTCCCGCGACGCCCTGCCCATCGGCGCCTCCGTCACCGGCCCCGCGGTGATCCAGCAGATCGACGCCACCACAGTCATCGAGCCGGGGGCGGTGGCGACCGTCGATGCCATCGGCAACCTGAGGGTGAAGGCATGACCGTCCACGCTCCGCCCCCCGCCATCGACGCCCTGACCCTCGCGGTCATCCAGGCCGGCCTGCAGCAGGTCTGCAACGAGATGGACATCGCCTTCTCGCGCTCGGCGTTTTCTCCCGTCATCGCCGAGGCCGACGATCGCGCCGACGGCATCTACGACCGCGACACCGGCGCGCTGATTTCGCAGGGCGAGTTCGGCCTGCCGGTCTTCGTCGGCACGATGCAGCACTCGACCGGGCACATCATCCGCCTGATCGGCGAAGGCAAGGTGGGCAAGCCGGAGCCGGGCGACATCTACATCGTCAACGACCCCTATCTCGGCGGCACCCACCTGATGGACGTGCGCTTCGCCAAACCGGTCTTCGTCGACGGCCAGCTGTTCTGCTGGCTGCAGAACACCGGACACTGGCCGGACATCGGCGGCATGGTGCCGGGCGGCTTCTCCGCCCATGCGACCGAGGTCGAGCAGGAGGGCCTGAGGCTCCCCCCGGTGAAGCTTTTCAAGCGCGGCGAGATGGATGCGGAGATCTTCGCGATCATCTCGTCGAACATCCGCATCGCCGACCAGCGCATCGGCGACATCAAGGCCCAGGCCGCGGCATTGCTGGTGGGCGAAACCCGGCTGATGGACCTCGTCGCAAAATATGGGACGGCGACACTGGACGAGGCGATCCGGCAGATCCGCGCCCGCTCCGCCGAGCGGATGCGCGCCGAGATCCGCGCCATTCCCGACGGTGTCTACCGCTCCGAGAGCTTCGTCGATTCCGACGGCGTCGTGAACGAACCGCTGCGCATCGCGCTGACGCTGACGAAATCCGGCGAGACGATGAGTTTCGACTTTTCGGAGTCATCCCCGCCCTGTCAGGGGCCGATGAACTCGGTTTTCGCCACGACCTGTTCGTCCGTCTATCTCGGCGTGAAGCACATCTTCCCGGACGTTCCCATCAATTCCGGCGCCTTCGAGCCGCTGACCGTGCTGAAGCCCGAGGGCACCTTCCTCGACGCGCAGTATCCGCGCCCCGTCTCCGGCTGCGCGGCGGAGGTCTCGCAGCGGATCGCGGAAGCGGTGTTCCTCGCCCTCGTTCAGGCGATCCCGGAAAAGGTAACAGCGGCGCCCGCCGGCACGTCCGGCAATTTCGCCCTCGGCGGCTTCGATCCCGCGAAAAACGCCGGCTACGTCATGTACCAGATCACCGGCGGCGGCTATGGCGGCAATGCCGGCCATGACGGGCTGACCAATGGCTGCTCGACCATCGGAATCTCCAAGACCGCACCGGTCGAGGTGATGGAGCAATACTATCCCGTGCTGTTCCGCCGCTTCGCGCTGCGCGAGGGGTCGGGGGGAGCCGGCAAGACGCGCGGCGGTTTCGGCGTCCACTACGAGGTGGAGCTGTTGCGCGGCGAGGCGCGCGCCTCCTTCGTCATGGACCACGGCCGCTTCGGTCCGCCCGGCGTGCTCGGCGGCAAGGACGGCGCGCCGAACGTCGTGAAGATCCATCGCGGTGACGAGACGACGATTCCCGAGCATCTGTCCAAGGACCAGGGGCTGCGCATCCGCGCCGGCGACCGCGTCGAGGTGATGACGCCGGGCGGCGGCGGCTATGGCGACCCGGCGAAGCGCGATCCGGCGCTTGTCGCCCGCGACGTGGCGCGCGGCTACTACACCGCAGCCGAGGCCGAGGCGCTCTGGGGCTGGAGGGGCTGATGCGCTACTTCCGCCCGACCAGCCTCGCGGAGGCGCTCGCCATCAGGGCTCAGCACGACGTGACCGTGCTCGCCGGCGGCACCGACGTCTATCCGGTCCGCACCGCCCGCCGCGCCTGGGGCGATCCGGCCCACAGGGACGTGCTCGACATCTCCGCCGTGCCGGGTCTCAAGGGCATCAGCGCGGAAGAAGGTCACTGGCGGCTTGGCGCCATGACGACCTGGACCGACCTCGCGACGGCCGACCTGCCGCCGCTGTTCGACGGCTGGCGGCGCGCCGCGCGCGAGGTGGGCGGCGTCCAGGTGCAGAACCTCGGCACGTTGGCCGGCAACATCGTCACGGCGTCGCCCGCCGGCGACGGCATCCCAAACCTGCTCGCGCTCGACGCGCAGGTGGAACTTGCAAGCCGCACGGGGACGCGCACCCTGCCCTTCGCCGCCTTCGTCACCGGCTACCGGCAGACGGCGCTGAAGGCCGACGAAATCGTCACGGCGCTCATCGTGCCGAAGCTGGAAGGCGCGCGCTCGACCTTCCTCAAGCTCGGTGCCCGCAAGTATCTCGTCATCTCCATCGCCATGGTGTCGGCCGTGGTGGCGACCGACGCCGCCGGGCAGATCACCGAGGCGCGGATCGCGGTAGGGGCCTGCTCGGCCGCGGCGCAGCGGCTGGCCGGGTTGGAGGCTGCGTTGAAGGGCGTTCCGCTCGCGGCAGCCAGCAGCGTCGTTGCCGCCGCGCACCTCGCCGCCCTCAACCCCATCGACGACGTGCGCGCCACCGCCGCCTACCGTCTCGCCGCGGCCGAGGCGCTGGTGCGCGACGCGCTCGCCGACCTTGCCTCCACCGCCAGCCGGAAGGCCGCCTGATGCTCGACCATCCCGTGCTCCGGACCGTCAGGCTGACCGTCAACGGCACCGATCGCCCGGTGCAGGCGGCCCCCTTCGCGAGCCTTGCCGACACGCTGCGCGAGGGGCTGGGGCTCACCGGCACCAAGATCGGTTGCGATGCCGGCGACTGCGGCGCCTGCACCGTGCTGATGGACGGGGCGCAGGTCTGCGCCTGCCTCGTGGCGACGGCACAGGCCGAGGGCCGCGCCATCATCACCATCGAGGCACAGAACCCGCTGGTCGACCGCCTGCGCGCCGCCTTTCTCGCCCAGGGCGCGGCCCAGTGCGGCATCTGCACGCCGGGCATGATCATGGCGGCGACGGACCTCCTGTCGCGCAATGCCTCGCCCTCCAGGCAGGAGATCGAGGACGGCATCGGCGGCGTTCTGTGCCGCTGCACCGGCTATGTGAAGATCATCGAGGCCATCGACGCGGTGGCGCGCGGCATCGACAGCTTCGCGCCGGTGGCGGAGGCCGGTGAAGCCGTCGGCGCCCGCATCGCCCGGGCCGACGGATTGCCGAAGGTTCTGGGCACCGACCGCTTCGGCGCCGACTTTGCCCCCGCCGATGCGCTCTGGCTGCGCGCGGTGCGCTCGCCCCATGCCCGCGCCCGCTTCACCCTGGGCGACCTCGATGCCGTGAAGGTGGCCCATCCGGGCCTCGCGGCGATCCTGACCGCCGCCGACATTCCGGGCGAGAACTCCTTCGGCATCTTCCCGACGCTGAAGGACCAGCCGGTGCTGGCCCCCGGCTTCGTGCGCTATCGCGGCGAGGCGGTACTGGCGCTGGTGGGTACGCGCGAGGCGGTAGAAGCCGTCGCCGATGCCGACCTCCCCATCCGCTGGGAGGTCCAGCAGCCGCTGATCGGCGTCGAGGCGGCGCTGGCGGCTGGAGCGACGCCGCTGCATGCCAATATTCCCGACAACGTGCTCACCCGCGGCTACCTCGAGACCGGCGACGTGAACGAAGGCCATCGCATGGGCGCGACTACCGCAGAGGGGCGCTTCCGCACCGGCTTCGTCGAACACGCCTATATCGAGCCCGAGGCGGGGTTTGCGGTCCGGACAAAAGCGATTTCAAGCGAAGTGGGCACCGGTTCGCGTGAAGACATCGCGTGGGACGACTCTTCCGACAGGATCGAGGTCACCGCCTGCACGCAGGCCGCCGTCATGGATCAGGAGGAAGTGGCCCGCGTCGTCGGCGTGCCGATGAGCCAGGTCCGCATCGTTCCGACCGCCTGCGGCGGCGGCTTCGGCGGCAAGCTCGACGTCTCGGTGCAGCCGCTCATCGCCGCGGCGGCGTGGCTTCTGAGGAAGCCGGTGCGCATCGTCTATTCGCGCACCGAGAGCATGGCATCCTCGACCAAGCGGCACCCCTCGAAGATCCACGCGCGCATGTCGGCCGACGCCGCGGGGCGCTTCACCGCCTATGAGATGACCGGCGACTTCAACACCGGCGCCTATGCCTCATGGGGGCCGACGGTGGCCAATCGCGTGCCGGTGCATGCGACCGGGCCCTACAAGGTGCCGCATGTGAAGAACGCCACGCGCGCCGTGCATACCAACGAGCCGCCGGCCGGCGCATTCCGCGGATTCGGCGTGCCGCAGGCGGCGATCGCCGGCGAGACGCTGATCGACGATCTCGCCGACCGCCTCGGCATCGACCGCTGGACGATCCGCCGCATCAACGCCATCGACCACGGTGACAGGACCCCAACCGGTCAGGTGCTCCACGCCTCGGCCGGCCTGCCGCAATGCCTCGACGCGGTGAAGGCCGACTACGACGCGCTGATGGCCGAAGCGGAGGCGCACAACGCCACAGGCAGTCGCACGGCGCGCGGCGTCGGGGTCGCCTGCATGTGGTACGGCTGCGGCAACACCTCCATGTCAAACCCGTCGAAGATGCGGATCACGCTCGCGAAGGACGGTCGCCTGACCTTCCTCAATGGCGCTGTCGACATCGGACAGGGCTCCTCGACCGTGCTGCTGCAGATCGCCGCCGATGCGCTGGGCCTGCCGACAGCCGCCTTCGACTTCGTCATCGGCGACACCGACCTGACCCTCGATGCCGGCAAGACTTCCGCCTCGCGCCAGACCTTCGTCTCGGGCAATGCGGCGAAGCTCGCAGGCGCCGACCTCAGGGCCAGGATCCTGGCGCTCGCCAATGCGGGACATGAGGCAAGACTGAGGCTCGACGGGCCGCGGCTGGTCGTCATGGACGGCGAGGCGAGCCGCTCGATCGACCTTTCGAGCCTTGCTGCCGACGAAACCGGCATCGTGCTGGCCGGCGAGGGCGAGTACGACCCGCCGACCACGGTCCTCGATCCCAAGGGCCAGGGCATTCCCTACGCGACCTACGGCTTCGCCGCGCAGGTGGCGGAGGTGGAGGTCGACCGCCTGCTCGGCACGGTGAAGGTCCGGCGCATCGTAGCCGCCCACGATGTCGGGCGAGCCATCAACCCGACCCTGACCGAAGGCCAGATCCACGGCGGCATCGCCCAGGGGCTGGGCCTTGCGCTGATGGAGGAATACCTCCCCGGCCGCACCGAGAACCTGCACGACTACCTGATCCCCACCGCCGGCGACATGCCGGAGATCACCATCCACCTGATCGAGGACACCGAGCCGGAGGGCCCGTTCGGCGCCAAGGGCGTCGGCGAGCCGGCGCTCGTCGCCACGGCTCCGGCCATTCTCGGCGCGATCCGCCACGCCGTCGGCGTGCGCATGACCGAGGTGCCTGTCCTGCCGCACCGGCTGTGGCATGCGATGCAGGCGAAGGAGGCCGCGGAATGACCGCCACTGACCAACTGTCCATCGCGGCCCGATCGAAGAAGTTCGGCGCGGACGAAGGCGACGGCATCCTGCGCTGCGATGCCTGCCCGGTGCTCTGCCGCATCCGGCCGGGCCGCGCGGGCGCCTGCTCGCGCTATGCCAATGAGAACGGCCAGCTCGTGCGCACCGACCCCGTGGTGCTGCTGGCAAGGACGGTCGAGAGCGGCGGCAAGCTTGTCGAGTTCGGCAAGAACGACTGGGACGGACAGGTCCTCGACCCGCAGCGGACCTTTGTCACGGCGGTCGGGGCCGGGACGACCTATCCCGACTACAAGCCGGCGCCCTTCATCGTCTCGGCGGTCCACGAGGGTGTCGACACGGTGACCGTCGTGACCGAGGGCATCTTCAGCTACTGCGGCGTCAAGGTGAAGATCGACACAGACCGCCACCTCGGCCCCGAGGCTGCGCCCATCCGCGTCAACGGCGAGCAGGTCGGCCATGTGACGACGGCCGAGTACGGCAGCCAGATGCTCTCCATCGGCGGCGTGCGGCACCTCACCGGCGGCTCCAAGAAGGAGGGCAACGTCACCTGCGACACGATGCTGAAGCTCAGCGCCGGCGAGGCGGTGACGATGACCATCGACGGCGGCCATGAGGTCGTGGTCGCCGCCAACCAGGCTCCCATCGTCGACGGCAAGCCCGAACAGCGCATGCGCGTCGGCTGCGGCTCGGCCACCGTCGGCATTTTCGCCAAGCAGTGGCTCGGCCATGTCGACGAGGTCATCGTCGTCGACGACCACATCACCGGCGTACTGACCGAGCACCAGGCCGGCCGCGTGCTCGACATGCGACAGGCCGGCATCCGCGTGCGCGGGCGCAAATCCACGCCCGGCCGCTATTTCCAGGTCGCCAATCCCGGCATCGGCTGGGGCGGCACGGACATCGAGGAGCCGCTGTCGATCATCCAGAAGATCGATCCGGCCATGGCCTGGCCGGGCCTGCGCCTGCTGATGACCTCCACCACGGGCGAACATTTCCTTTACTGCGTGCTGGACGAGAACCTCGTGCCCGTGCCCGCCCCGATTCCGGATGCGGTGATGAAGGTCGTCGACCGGATCGGCGAGAACTGCGAGCCCTCGCTCTGCTCGGTGCTGTTCATGGCGGGCGCGGGCGGCAGCTTGCGCGCCGGCGTCACCGAGAACCCGGTGCTGCTGACGCGGTCGGTCGCCTCCGGCGAGACGAAGGTGACGATGGGCGGCGCGCCGGTCTATCTCTGGCCCGGCGGCGGCATCACGATCATGGCCGACGTCACCCGCATGCCGAAGAACGCCTTCGGCTATGTGCCGACCCCGGCCATCGTCGCCCCCATCGAGTTCACCATGCCGCGGGCGCTGTATGAACGGCTCGGCGGGCACATGGAGGACATCGTGTCGATCGACGACATCCTGCGTGACGTTGCCCCTCAAGCCCGCATCGACGGCTGGATCGAGGGCAATCCCTGGCCGTTCCCGGAGACGCCTTCATGACGGCAAAGCGCCTGAAGACCCAGGGCGAGGCCCCGGCCGGCAGGCCCTACCTCGTCGAGGATCAGATCGGCTTTCTGATCCGCCGCGCCCACCAGCGCGCCAGCGCCATTTTCGAGCAGGTCATGGACGGCATGGACGTGACGCCCGTGCAGTATGCGGCGCTCGCCAAGCTGCACGACCTCGGGCCCACCTCGCAGAACCAGCTGGGACGCCTGGTCGGCATCGACCCCGCCACCATGTTCGGCGTCGCCGGGCGGCTCGCCAAGCGCGGGCTCGTCTCGCCCTCCGTCGACCCGAACGATGCGCGTCTCGTTCTCCTGGCCCTCACCCCGACCGGCCGCGACATCGTCGAGCAGATGAAGGCGCGCGGCCCGGAGGTCTCGGCCCGCACGCTGGAGCCGCTGTCGACCGAGGAGGCCGCAACGCTGCTCGCCCTGCTGGCGCGGGTCGGCTGACGATGTGGGATTCGCCCGCGATCCAGCGCCTCGACGGCGACCGACTGCACCTGCAGCACGGCCCGATCGACGTGATTCTGCGCGCCTGGGGGGCCTCCACCGCCGTTCGCGACGCCTATGACGCGGCCATCGCAAGGTTCGGGACGATCCTGCCCGAGCTCGCCGGGGAGCTCACCGAATTGCGCAAGCCTATGAGCGACCGGCCGCGGGTGACGACGCCGGTGGCGCGCCGCATGGTCGCCGCCTGCCGGCCCCATGCCGGCATTTTCGTGACCCCGATGGCGGCGGTCGCCGGGGCCGTCGCCGACGAGTTGTTGGACTGCATGGTTGAGGCAGCCCCGCTCGACCGCGCCTTCGTCAATGACGGCGGCGACATCGCCATCCACCTGACCGAGGGCGAGACCATGGAGATCGCGGTCGCCGCGGATTTCTCGCGCGGCTCGATCCCGGCGCTCAACGGCCGCATCACCCTCAAGGACACCGACGGCATCGGCGGCATCGCCACCTCGGGTGCGCAGGGGCGGTCCTTCTCGCTTGGCATTGCCGATTCCGTCACGGTGCTCGCCCGCGATGCCGCATCCGCGGATGTCGCGGCGACCCTCGTGGCCAACGCCGTTGATATCGACGACCCGCAGGTCCGCCGCAGTCCGGCTCGCGCTCTCGACCCCGACAGCGACCTCGGCGACCACCTCGTGACAACCGCCGTCGGCGCGCTGACGCAGGCGCAGATCGCCGCCGCGCTCGACGCCGGCCGCACCCGCGCCGAGCAGTTCCGCCAGCGGGGCCTCATTCGCGACGCTGCTATCGTCCTGAAGGGCGAAACGTGCGTGCTCGGACAGACACAAAGCCTCAGGGAGATGAGACCATGACCATCGACGTCAGGAAAATCGTCGTCGGCGTCGAGGAGGTCCGCCACGACGGCGGGCCGAAGCTCGCAAAGCCCATCCTGAAGGGCTGGGTGGCCGCCATCCTGAAGAACCCCTTCGCCGGCCGCTATGTCGAGGATATCCAGCCGATGATGGATGCGCTGAAGCCGCTCGGCCTCGAATGCTCGACGAAGCTTCTCAACGCGCTGGGCGGCGACACCGCGGCGATCGAGGCCTATGGCAAGGGCTCGCTGGTGGGTGCCGCCGGTGAACTGGAGCATGGCGCGCTCTGGCACGTGCCCGGCGGCTATGCCATGCGCGAGTTGCTGGGCGAGGCGCTGTCCATCGTGCCGTCCATGACGAAGGTCGGCCCCATGGGAGCCATCCTCGACGTGCCGATCCATCACCGCAACGCGGCTTACGTGCGCTCGCACTTCGACGGCGTAACGCTGATGGTCCAGGACAGTCCGCGCGCCGACGAGATCCTCTTCGCGCTGGCCATGACCACCGGCGGGCGCCCGCATCCGCGCATGGGCGGACTGACGCAGGACCAGATCGCGAAGCGCGACGGGCAGAGGTGAGGATAGTTAGAAACACTCGCGATGATTGCATATCATACGGATTTTCCGTATGATATGGTATGGCATCGTCGCTTGATTTCGACTGGCATGATGGCAAGGCCGCTTCAAACCTGAAGAAGCACGGCTTCAGCTTCCATGAAGCCGTTGACGTTTTTTCCGATCCGGAGCGGATCGATTTTGACGTCACGCGGGCGTCGAACGGTGAGGATCGGAGAAGGACGGTCGGCAACTACGACGGCCGGCTTATGACGGTCGTCTACACGCGGCGTGGCTCGATCCATTGGATCATCTCGGCGAGGCGCGCCAATCGGACGGAGGCCAAACGCTATGGTCAAGGCTAGGCTGATCATCGACCCCAGGAATCCCCCGAGGATGTCGCCCGAGACCCGCGCTCGTCTCGACGCCATGACACCGGAGGAGATCGAGCAGAACGCGCTCGACGATCCGGACAATCCGCCCTCGACCGAGGAAGAACTCGACCGTGGCGTCGCCGGCAGGCGCGTGCGACTGCTACGCCAGTCCCTCGGTCTGAGCCAGCCGGAATTCGCCGGGCGCTACCGCATCAATCTCGCCCGCCTGCGCGACATCGAGCAGGGGCGCACCATGCCGGACAGCGCCTTCCTCGCCTATATCACGGTGATCGAGACCGAACGCGAGGCGGTGGACAGGGCGCTCGCCTCCTGAGCGCCGCGCGTCCATTCCGGGAGCGGCCACCAGCCCTGCCGCGTGGCCGTGCCCTATGGACCGCGGCCGCATGGCCTCGCTATGGAGAAGCGACCTGTCTCCATGATGAGTGCTGACGTCCATGTCGTCCCAGACCGATCTTGCCGGCCTCCTCGTCGTCTCCGTCGAACAGGCGGTGGCGGCGCCCTATGCCGCCTCGCGTCTCGCCGATGCCGGCGCCCGCGTCATCAAGATCGAGCGTGACGAGGGCGACTTCGCCCGCCGCTACGACCGAGCGGTGGATGGCGAGAGCGCCTATTTCGTCTGGCTCAACCGGGGCAAGGAATCGGTCGTCCTCGACCTGAAAGACGAAGGCGACCAGGCGGTGCTGGCGGCGATGGTCGCGAAGGCCGACGTGTTCATCCAGAACCTCGCCCCCGGCGCGCTGAAGCGCATCGGCTTCGGGATGGAGACGCTGCGCAGGCGCCATCCGCGCCTCATCACCTGCTCCATCTCCGGCTATGGCGAGGAAGGCCCGTGGCAGCACCTGAAGGCCTATGACCTGCTGGTGCAGGCCGAATCCGGCCTGTCCGAGATCACCGGCGAGGGCGACAGCCGCGCCCGCGTCGGCGTCTCCGTCTGCGACATCGCCGCCGGCATGACCGCCTTCCAGGCCATCCTGCAGGCGCTGATCGGCCGCTCCATCACCGGCGAGGGCCGGCACATCGCCGTGTCGCTCTATCACGCGCTCGCCGACTGGATGAACGTGCCCTACCTGCAATATGCCTATGGCGGCATCTATCCGCCGCGCTCGGGTCTCAATCACCCGACGATCGCGCCCTACGGGGCCTATCCCTGCGCCGACGGCAAGGCGATCCTCTTCTCCATCCAGAACGAGCGCGAATGGGCCTCGCTCTGCGAGAACGTTCTGGGCGATGCCGCCATCGCCACGGACGAGCGCTTCAACGCCAACGTCAAGCGCGTCGCCAACCGCCCGGCGCTCGACGCGCTGATCCTCGCCGCCTTCGCGAAGGTGCCGCGCGAGGCGATCGTTGCGAAGCTCGAGAAGGCAAAGGTCGCCTATGGCCGCGTCTCCTCGCTGGACGACCTCAAGGTCCATCCGCAGAACCGTTACATCGAGGTCGAGACCCCGGCTGGCCGCAAGCGCTTGCTGGCGCCTGCCGCGATCCACGATGGCGCGACGCCGCAGTTCGGGCCGGTGCCGGCGCTCGGCCAGCACACGGCGGCGGTGAAGGCGGAGTTCGGTGGCTGACTACCCCGCCGCGGTCGCTTCCCAGCCGCCGGTGGTGCGGGAGAACAGGATCGGCGTGGCATTGCGCCTGAGCTCGGTATGGAGATCGACGCCGGTCAGCGCCGCCAGCACCAGCAGCACGCCGCCGTGCGAGACGATCAGCACGTCGCCCTCCGGATCGTCCTCCTGCGCCATCCAGCGCGACAGCGCATGGCCGGTGCGGTGAACGAAGGTCGACAGCCGCTCGCAGGCCGGCGGATCGACGCGCCAGTCGAGCGTGCCGACCGGCGTGCCGAACAGACCCATGTACATGCGCTCCTGCAGCGCGGCGTCCGGCTCGGGCGTCACGTCGCGGCCGTCGGTGACCACGGCGGCGGTGCGCCAGGCGCGCATCATCGGACTTGCCGCGACACGCACGATCGACGCCAGCGCCAGGATCGAGGCGGCCTCGGCCGCCTGCGCCTCGCCGGTCTGGTTCAGCGGCGTCTCGGGGAACTGGTAGATGCCCTTCCGGTTGCCCTCGGTCTCGCCGTGGCGCAGAAAGATCAGGCGCGACAGGCGCGGCCGGAACGGCACGGCACGCGCCAGGTCCTGAATGGCGTCGAAACCGAGCGTCGGCGCGACCTGTGTCGGGGTTCCGCTGGCCAAGGGGCATCTCCTGGAAAATCGGGCGTTGGCATGAACCAGCCGGCGGCCGATGTCAAAGGGGCGAGGGCCCTCATCCCCTGTTCTCCCCCTCGCCTTCCGCCCGGCCTTGAGCTAGCAAGACGCCATGACCGCCCAGACGCAGCGCCCCTCCATCCGTGACCGCATCCGCCCCATCGCGACGGGCGAGCCGGTTCTGGCGGCGCATTTTCTCGGCGACGAGGCCGTCTTCGTCCTCGCGTCGGGCGAGGTCGTCGTGGCGGGCGAGGCCGAAAAGCGGATCAGCCTGCACGACGGCGGCATTCTGGATACGGCCGGCGACGGAACGCTGCTCCTGACTGGCGGCGACGATGGCCGCGTCATCGCCTACGACGGCAAGGGCGAGCCGCGTGTGCTCCACGACAGCGGCGGCACCTGGATCGACCGCGTCGCCCTCGGCCCCAACGGCGCGATCGCCTGGAGCGCCGGGCGCAAGGCCTTCGTCTCGCAGACCAAGGGGGAAGCCAAATCGCTGGCCCTTCCTTCCGCCGTCGGCGGCCTCGCCTTCTTCCCCAAGGGGCTGAGGCTGGCCATCGCCCACTACAACGGCGTGACGCTCTGGTATCCCAACGTGACGAGCGAGCCGGTCCGTCTCGAATGGAAGGGCTCGCATCTCGGCGTCGCCGTCAGCATCGACCAGCGCTTCGTCCTCACCACCATGCAGGAGCCGCAGTTGCACGGCTGGCGGCTCGAGGACGGCCAGCACATGCGCATGTCCGGCTACCCCGGCAAGGTGCGCTCCATCTCCTGGGCCATGGGCGGCAAGTTCCTGGCGACGTCCGGCGCGAGCGAGGCGATCCTCTGGCCCTTCTCCGGCAAGAACGGTCCGATGGGCGCGACCCCCACCATGATCGCACCGGCCGCCAAGGCCGGCATCCGGGTGACGCAGGTCGCCGGGCACCCCGGCGCGCCGGTGATCGGTGCCGGCTTCGCCGACGGCCTGATCCTGCTCTGCCGGATCGAGGACGGCGCCGAGATCCTGATGCGCGAACCGGACGGTGACGCCATCACGGCGCTCGCCTGGCGGGCCGACGGCAAGGCTGTCGCCTTCGGCACCGAGAGCGGCAAGGCGGGCCTCGCCATCCTCTGAGCCGTCAGCCGCCCGCGGGCGGCGCGGCCTGCGCCCGCGCCTGGGCGATGCCGAGGACGCG
Source organism: Phreatobacter aquiterrae (assembly GCF_053471285.1). Taxonomy (NCBI): domain Bacteria; kingdom Pseudomonadati; phylum Pseudomonadota; class Alphaproteobacteria; order Hyphomicrobiales; family Phreatobacteraceae; genus Phreatobacter; species Phreatobacter aquiterrae. The sequence continues at coordinate 464,737 of NZ_JBJPHW010000002.1, forward strand.
CTGGTAGACGCGCCCGACGACCAGCAGCACCAGGCCGAGGCCGATGAAGGACAGCGCCCGCCACAGCCCGGTGAGCCCGGCCATGTCGACGAGGAAGACCTTCAGCACCGCGAGGGCCACCATGCCTGCCGAGGCGAGGCGCAGCGTGCGGCTGCCGAGCCAGGCCCCGGCTGCGAGCAGGGCGATGCCGAAGACCAGCCACACCGCGGAATAGGCGTAGAGCTCGGCATCCGAAATGTCGCGGAGCGACACCTCGCCGCGGAAGAGCAGCGCCACCGTGATGTTCAGGTAGTTGACCAGCATGGCGAGGCCGAACAGACCCATGATCCGGCTCTCGACGGCCCGGCCCGCCTGCCGCTCAAAGACGGCGGCCGCCAGCGCCAGCAACGCGCCGAGGCCGTAGCCGAGCATCGCCCAGTTGATGATCGGGTGGGGGCCGGCATCGGCCCCCGTGAACCAGGGATTGAAGGCAAAGCCCATGACGACCGCGATCCAGGCCCAGGATGCATAGCGGACGACCAGAACGGCGTTCTCCCACAGCGCGCCGGTGCGGATCGCGGCGAGGCGCGACAGGCCGAGGCCGAAGGCGAGCATGGTGACGGTATGGGTTGCTGCCTCGGGGAAGCGCATGGGGGCAGCGAAGAGCCGGAGCCCGTGGGCGCCGAAGGCATGGCGCACCTGGACGATCACCAGCAGCGCCGTGAAGACCAGGGCGAGCGCCTCGAGGATGCGGACCGGCGCATCCTCGCCGCGCCGCTGGCGCAGCATGACGGAAGCCACGGCGGTCGCGAGGGCCGGCAGCCCGTAGCCCGGCAGCAGCCAGTTGAACACGATCGTCTGGCCGACATCCAAGCCGTTGATGGCCGGGTCCCAGAGGACCCGTACGAGAACGCCAGCGCCGGCCAGCGCCGCCACCCAGCGCAGCTGTGGCAGCGGCCGGAAGGTGTAAACCCAGGCGATGCCCGCGATCATCAGGCTGAGCGCCAGGGTCAGCCAGGCGCGCTCCAGCAGCAGGGTGAGCGCGAAGGCGAGCGCCGCCAGCGCGCCGATGGCGTAGAGCGCGGACGCCGAGGCGAGGCCCGGCCGCTGGCCGGAGCGCAGGCGATGGGCGGCCTCCGTTGCCGCGCCGAAGCTCGCCGCCAGAACCATGGCGAGGGCGGCGAAACGCGGCGAGATGACGAAGCCCTCGACCTTGCCATAGACGATGGCGAGGATCGCCAGCGGCACCACGACCGAGGTTGCCGCAAGCGTCAGCACCACCCAGGCCTCGCGCTGGCGGCGCCAGACGCCAAGGAACGCCGGACCGATGCCGAAGAGCAGCGCGAAGGCAAGGCCCGACCAGGTCAGACGCGAGAGCGTCGCCGGAAACTCCGGCGGCACGCCGAGCGGATCGGCGAGGCCGGACGGTTTCATCCCCACGGCCCAGCCGAGCAGGATGAGGAGCGCGAATAGGCCGGTCACGGGAATGGCGACAGTGACGGACGGCGCGCGCCAGGCGAGCGCCATGACGGCGGCCGCGAGCAGCAGGTAGAGCGCGACGGCGGTCATCTCGCGCTGGCCTTCGGCCACGGCGAGCATGCCGAGAAGTGCGAAGGCGGACAGAATGGCCGTCGCCACCACGTCGCCGCCGCGCTCGCGGGGTTCGGCGAAGCGGATGCCCGGAACGACGAAGAGGGCCGCGGTGACGATGCCGGCGAGCGCCTGGACGAGGCTCGGATAAGCGCCGCCCGAGGTCGCGACCAGCGTCAGCGCGCCGAGGCCGACCGACACGGCGGTGGCCGCGAGGCGCAGCCAGGACCAGTTGCGGATCCAGGCGAGGGTGAAGCAGGCCGCGGTGATGATCGCCGCATAGATCGGAAAGACGTAGGGGTTCGGGTCCTTGGCGGCGACGAGGAAGGGTGCGGCGAAGGCGGCGACGAGACCGATGGCGCCGAGCAGCGGCCCGTGCAGGCCGGCGAGGACCAGCGTGCCGATACCGACGCCGCCCAGCGCGACGAAGGTGAAGGCCGGCCCGATGAAGTCGTAGAGCGCGTGGGCGGCGTAGATGGTGCCGAAGGCGGCGACCGAGCCGGCCCCCGTCAGCGCCGAGGGGATGTCGGCGAGCGGCAGGGTCGGCAGGCCCTTGTCGCTGCGACGCAGCCATTCGCCGCCGGCGAGCAGCGCCATGGAGAACAGCAGGCCGAGGGCGATGCGCATGCCCGGGCCGATAAGTCCCTGCTCGATGGAATAGCGCACGAGGAAGATACCGCCGAGACCGAGGGCGACGGCACCGACCCAGACGGCCCAGCGCGAGCCGATGGTCTCCTCGAAGCCGCCGAGATTGGCGGGCGGTGCAGGCGGAGGAGCGGCGGCCGGCGGCGCGTCCAGCGGGTCGACGGCGTCCAGCGGGCCGGCGCTGGTGACGGCGGGAACCGTGCGCCGGGCGGCCAGGATGGGCTCGGAGACAGCGGGCTCGGCGACAGCGGGCTCGGAAACGGGAAGAGGTTCGTCGGGACGCGCGGCGACCGGCGGCTCCCCGGTCGGGACCAGCCCGGCGTCGACGGCGGGGATGACGGGCGCCACGGGCAGCGGCTGGCCTGACGCGAGGCCGGCCCGGATCAGCCCCAATTCGGTTTCTGTCTGCCTGAGACGCAGTTCAACGGCATCAAGGCGGCGCTTGGCATCGCCGGACCGGATGAAGGCGGCGATGGCGAGGATCGGCAGGCCGAAGACGACGGCGATGGCGACGAGAACGCCGAAGACGATTTCCATCCGGTGCGGCCTCCCGAGGCCGAATTCGACATGCGCCGACGCGGAATGCGCCAGCAGAGCGTCCGCGAAATGAGCCCGCAACATTTCCGCCCGATGCCGCGCACCGGACCGATTGTCACCGGAAGGTCTTGCGAAAGTCTCGCCGGCGGCCCGGAACGATCAGCGCAGCAGCCGCAGCGAGAAGGGTTCGCCCTCGTAGGCGTCGCGGCCGCGGCCGATGCGCTCGATCGCCGCCACCATGCGACCGTCGCGGCCGAGCTTGCGGTCGGCGAGGGCGACGAGGCGCAGGTTCGGCGTGGCGCTGGGGCTGAGACGGCGCAGTTCGCGCGCAAGGTCGTCCTCGTCCTGTCCCGGGTGGATGGCGCAGGCGGTGATGAAGGCGGCGGCGGTGGAGCGGCTGATCCCCGCCCAGCAGTGGACGACGAGCGGGCTCGCCGTGCCGTGGCCTTGCCACCAGCCATCGACGAAACCGAGCAGGCGGTCGACATGGGTCTCGCCCGGCGCCACATAGCCGTCCATCGGCGTGACGATGTCGTTCATGCCGAGGAAGAGGTGATCCTCGGGCTGGACGGCGGCGGGACGCGGCACCGCCGTGCCCTGGTTGATGAGGGTCACCACGTGGCGCGCGCCCGTCGCCTCGACGGTCGCGGCAAGGCGCGACAGCGAACAGACGTGAACCTCCATGGACAACCTCCTCGGGTCCCGGAATCGGGGACGTTCAACAGATAGCGCGACACAGGCGACACGGCGATGAGGGAGATGTCGCAGTCTCCGGCCGACGGGCGCGGGATGCGCCCTCATCCACCGAGGGCGGTGAACCGGTCGAGATAGGCGGCCTTGGCGGCCTCGGCCTCCAGCGGCACGAGCACCGGCGGCACGCCCTTCGCGCCGCCGAAGACGCCGGCCGGCGAACCGAAGATCGCGGCGGCCTCGTCCAGCCCGAAACCCGCGAGTTGCGTCGCCTCGAGAAAGGCGGCGATGTGGTCGGCCTTCTTGGTGAGGGCCGCGATCTCGGCGGGCGCCACGGCCGGCAGGCCGAAGCGGATGTGGATGGCCGCCATCAATCGCGCCTCCACCGCCTTGTAGTCGCCGCCGATCACCGCCTTGAACGGCGAGATCATGTCGCCGATGACATATTCCGGCGCGTCGTGCAGCAGCACGGCGAGGCGCCAGCGCGTCTCCAAACCGGGCTTCAGGCGCGTCGCGATGTCCTCGACCAGCAGGCAGTGCTGAGCGACCGAGAAGACGTGCGGCCCGGTGGTCTGGCCGTTCCAGCGGGCGACACGGGCAAGGCCGTGGGCGATGTCCTCGATCTCGACGTCGAGGGGCGAGGGATCGAGCAGATCGAGGCGGCGGCCGGACAACATGCGCTGCCAGGCGCGCGGCGCGCTCTGCCGGGAGGGGGACGGACGGGAAGCCATGGCCTTTCCTGCCTGCTTCGCCGCACACCGGCAAGACCGGTTTTGGCAGCAGCGAGGCGGCTCGGCGCAGCGGGCCGGGCCGACCGGTCAAGGTGGACGGCGGAACGGCGGCGCGCTAACCGGGTTGCTGCAGCGTGTCCCGCCCCAGGGGCCGCCGTTTCGCAAGGATGCCGCATGACGATCGCCGCCGAAGGGCGCCTGCCGGACCGCCCGAAGGACCGGCCGGGTCCGCGCCGGATCGACCTCGTCGATGTGGCGCGCGGCACGGCGCTCATGGCGATGTTCATCTACCACTTCGCCTGGGACCTCTCATTCTACCGTCTGATCGCGACCGACATCGTCGCCCATGCCGGCTGGCGCTGGTTCGCCCACGCAATCGCCGGTTCCTTCCTCGCCCTGGTCGGGGCAAGCCTCGTCCTCGCCACGCGCCAGCGGCTCGACACCGCCGGCTACCTCCGGCGGCTGGCGCTCGTCGCCGGCGCTGCCGCCCTCGTCACGGCCGGCACCTATGCCTTCATGCCCGATGCCTATGTGTTCTTCGGCATCCTGCACCACATCGCGGTGGCGAGCGTCCTCGCACTGCCCTTCCTCCTGCTGCCCACACTGGCGGTCGCAGGCGCGGCGGTGACCGCCTTCGCGCTGCCGCATCTCGGCGTCCATCCGCTGTTCAACAGCGACCTGCTGCTGTGGATCGGGCTCGGCGACCGGCCGATCCGCTCCGGTGACTTCGTGCCGCTGCTGCCCTGGTTCGGCTGCGTCCTCGCTGGCATCGTCGCGGCGCGGCTTGCGCTGCGGATCGTCGGCGAGGAGCGCCTCGCCGCCTGGCGGGCGACCTCACGGCCGGCGGCGCTCGTGGCCACGATGGGGCGGCACTCGCTACCGGTCTATCTGGTTCACCAGCCGGTCCTGATCGGCCTCATCCTCGGCTGGATGTGGCTGTTCCCGGGAGCGGCCACACAGCGCCCGATCGCGGACAGCGATACGCGCCCCTTCGTCGAGGCCTGCATGCGCACCTGCATCAGCAACGGGCAGGCGGAAGACGTCTGCCGCGATGCCTGCACCTGCACGGCCGACGGCCTCAAGCGCGACAATCTCTGGGGACAGGCGCTGTCGGGACAGATGAGCACGACCGAGCGCACGCGGGTCGGCGAGATCGCGCGCATCTGCACGCAGGGGGAGTGAGGCGCGCTGAATCAGGCAAGTGCGTCCTTCGAGGCTCGCCTTCCAGGCTCGCACCTCAGGATGAGGTGGGTTGGAGGCCTGCATCGGGGCCGGCCAGGGTGTGACCGTCGTGATTCATTTCAACCGTGGTGCCGCTCACACCCCCCTCATCCTGAGGTGCGAGCCCCGGCGATGCCCCAGCATCGGCCGGTGGCGAGCCTCGAAGGACGCACTCGGCCGATGCAGGGCGCTGGCTCTCAAGCGCATCCAGCCCCTCACGCCAGCGCCTTCACCTCCTCGTGGCGGAAGCAGCCGACCATGTGGTCGTTGGTCATGCCCACCGCCTGCATGAAGGCATAGACGATGGTGGGGCCGACGAAGGTGAAGCCGCGCGCCTTCAGGTCCTTCGAGATGGCCTGCGCCACGGCCGTCTCGGTCGGCACCTGCGAGCGGTCCCTGAAATCCGGCTGGAGGGGGCGGCCGTCGACGAAGCCCCAGAGGTAGTCGGCGAAGCCCTGCCCGCGCCCCATCATGTCGCAATAGATGCCGGCCGACTTCACCGTGCCGACGATCTTGGCGCGGTTGCGGATGATGCCCGGGTCGGCCATCAGCGCCTCCACCTTGTCCGGCGCATAGCTGGCGATCACCTCGGGGCGGAAGCCGTCGAAGACCTTGCGGAAATGGTCGCGCTTGCGGAGGATCGTGATCCACGACAGGCCGGCCTGGAAACCGTCGAGGATCAGCTTCTCGAACAGGGCGCGGTCGTCGCGCTCCGGCACGCCCCAGTCCGTGTCGTGGTAAGCGACGTAGAGCGGGTCGTGGCCGGGCCACCAGCACCGGGGCTTGCCGTCTGCGTGATCGGTGAGCAACATTCGGGTCTCCTGCCGAATTATTTTACACTTAAAATATTTTTTACGGACGGGGTTGTTCGCGAAAATTCCACGGCGATAATGCCTTCGCATCGGCCGCGACCACGGACAAGCCCGGGGCGGCTTTGGACCCGAGTTCCCCTCGGGGTGGGAGGTTTTCGATGAAGCGCATTCTCGTTCCCCTGGCGCTCGGCGCGGCCGCGGCCTTCGCCTCCATTCCAGCCAAGGCACAGGAGCCGATCCGCATCGGCGTGATCCAGACTCTATCCGGCCCTGCTGCCGTCCTCGGTCAGCAGGCACGTGATGGCCTGCAGCTCGCGGTGCGCCAGCTCGGCGGCCGCATGGGCGGCCGGGAGGTTCAGGTCATCGTCGTCGACGACGAACTGAAGCCCGACGTCGCCGTGCAGCGCGTGCAGGCGCTCATCGACCGCGACAAGGTCGACTTCATCGTCGGTCCGATCTTCTCCAACATCCTGCAGGCGATCCATGCGCCGGTGGTCAACTCGCAGCGCACCTTCCTGATCAGCGCCAATGCCGGCCCGTCCAGCTATGCCGGCCGCGGCTGCCACGAGAACTTCTTCGTCACCTCCTACCAGAACGACCAGGTTCACGAGGTGCTCGGCGCCTACGCCCAGCGGCAGAACATGCAGAAGGTGTTCCTGCTCACCCCGAACTATCAGGCCGGCCGCGACGCCATGGCCGGCTTCAAGCGGCATTTCCGCGGCCAGATCGTCGACGAGGTCTACACCCCCCTGGGCCATCTCGATTTCTCCGCCGAACTCGCCCGCATCGGCTCCTCCGGCGCCAGCGCGCTGTTCACCTTCATGCCGGGCGGCATGGGCGTGAACCTCGTGCGCCAGTACGGCCAGGCCGGTCTCACCCAGCGCGTACCCTTCCTCTCCGCCTTCACGGTGGATGAATCGACGCTGCCGGCCCAGCAGGACGCCGCCATCGGCATGCTCGCCGGCATGACCTGGGCGCCGAACATGGACAACCCGCAGAACAAGAAGTTCGTCGCCGACTACGAGGCCGCCTATGGCCACGTGCCCGGCTCCTACGCCATGCAGGCCTTCGACGCGGCGATGCTGATCAACAGCGCCGTCACCGCGACGGGCGGAAACCTCGCCGACCGCGCCGCCGTGCGCACGGCGCTGCGCAAGGCCGACTTCACCTCGCTGCGTGGCCGCTTCCGCTTCGCCAACAACCACTATCCGATCCAGGACTTCTACACCGTGCGCGCCGCCAAGCGGCCGGACGGCAAGTTCCAGACCGAGATCGTGGAGCGCATCTTCGAGAACTACACGGACGTCTACGCCGCCCAGTGCCAGATGCGGTGGTGATCTCCTGAGGCCCTGCATCGGCTGAGTGCGTCCTTCGAGGCTCGCTCACGCTCGCACCTCAGGATGAGGAGGGGGAGACCGGCACTTCGCGCATCGGCGGTTCCGCCGGTGCGGCCAGACCACGCTGTTGCAACCGCTCCACCTCCCTCATCCTGAGGTGCGAGCGCAGCGACCCTCGAAGGACGCACTTGCCTGATGCAGGGCTGGTCGTCCGTGCATCCCGATCGCCAAGGTCCGATGTCCTCCACGCTGCTCATCATCCAGACGCTGAACGGGCTGCAGCTCGGCGTGCTCCTGTTCCTCATCGCGGCGGGGCTAACGCTGGTCTTCGGCGTCATGGACTTCATCAATCTCGCCCACGGCGTGCAGTACATGCTGGGGGCCTATCTCGCCGCCATGTTCGTCGCCTGGACCGGCAACTTCTTCCTCGGCATCGCCCTCGCGCTGATCACGGCCCTTGCCTGCGGCCTGCTGCTGGAGGTGGTGGTGATGCGCCACCTCTACGACCGCGACCACCTCGAACAGGTGCTGGCGACCTTCGGCCTGATCCTGTTCCTCAACGAGGGCGTGAAGATCGTCTGGGGCGCGGCCCCGCTGCAGGTGCCGATCCCGCCCTCGCTTTCCGGCACCATCCCTATCGCGGACGGCGTGCTCTACCCCGTGTGGCGCCTCGTCATCATCGCCTCGGGGCTCATGGTGGCGCTCGGGCTCTACCTCGTGGTGGCGAAGACCAAGGTCGGCATGCTGATCCGGGCGGGCGCGACCAACGCGCCCATGGTCTCGGCGCTCGGGGTCGATATCCGCCGCCTGTTCATGATCGTCTTCGGCTTCGGCGCCATGCTGGCGGGCTTTGCCGGCTGCATGGCGGCGCCCGTCTTCTCGGTCGAGCCGGGTATGGGCGACAACCTCCTCATCCTCGCCTTCGTCGTCATCGTCATCGGCGGCATCGGCTCCATCCGCGGCGCCTTCATCGGGGCGCTGCTGGTCGGCCTCGTCGACACGCTTCTGCGCTCCTTCTCGGTGGACCTCCTGCGCCTCGCCGGGCTGTCGCCGTCGGATGCGCGCACCGTCGGCCCGGCCATCGCCTCCATGTCCATCTACATCCTGATGGCCGCCGTGCTGTTCTTCCGGCCGACCGGCCTGTTCCCGGCCAAGGGCTGAGCCATGGCCGAACCCTCCCTTCCGAGCATTCCCGCAACACCGCCTCTCTGGCGCCGCCTGTGGCTTCCTGCCACCGTCTTTCTGCTGCTCGCCCTGGTTCCGCTCGTCTGGGGCGAGCGCTTCATCCTCGGCCTCGTGACACGGGCCATGGTCATGGCGATCGGCGCCCTGTCGCTCGATCTCATCCTCGGCTACGGCGCGCTCGTGTCCTTCGGCCATGCGGCCTTCCTCGGCCTCGGCGCCTATGCGGTGGCGATCCTGTTCTCCCATGACATCGTCGATGCGGCGATCGCCTTTCCCGTGGCGATCCTCACCGGCGCGGGCTTCGCTTTGGTCACAGGTGCCATCTCGCTGAAGACCCGCGGTGTCTATTTCATCATGATCACCCTTGCCTTCGGGCAGATGGCCTATTTCACCGCGACCAGCCTGTCGGCCTATGGCGGCGACGACGGCCTGAGGATGTTCCACCGCTCCGAGGTCTTCGGCACGCGCATCCTGGCCAACGACACCACCTTCTACTTCGTGGTGCTGGGCACACTGATCGCCTGCTACCTGCTGCTCCGGGCCATCGTCGGCTCGCGCTTCGGCCGGGTGCTGCGCGGCGCCAAGGAGAACGAGCGGCGCATGCGGGCGCTCGGCTTCGATCCCTTCCGCTACCGCCTCGCCGCCTATGTCATCGCCGGCGCCATCTGCGCGCTGGCCGGCGCGCTCTTCGCCAATCTCGGCATGTTCGTGGCCCCGGCCTACATGACCTGGCAACGGTCGGGCGAGTTCATCGCCATGGTGGTCCTCGGCGGCATGGGCACGCTCATCGGCCCGATCATCGGCGGCATCGGCGTGACGCTGGTGGAGGAGTGGCTGGCCGAACTGACCCAGCACTGGAAGGCGCTGTTCGGCCCCATGGTGGTGCTGGTGGCGATCTTCGCCCGCGGCGGCATCGTGAAGCTGCTGGACCGGGGGGACAGGCGATGACCGCCCCCATCCTCTCGCTGTCGAACCTCCACAAGAGCTACGGCGCGCTGAAGGTCACCGACGGCGTGACGCTCGACATCGCGCCGCGCGAACTCCACGCCATCATCGGCCCCAACGGAGCCGGCAAGACCACCCTGATCGGCGAGATCGTCGGCGAGGTGGCGCTGGATGCCGGCACCGTCACCTTCGGCGGCGAGGACGTGACGCACCTGCCGGTCCACGCCCGCGCCCTGAAGGGCCTCACCCGCTCGTTCCAGATCACCCAGGTCCTGCCCGGCTTCACGACGCTGGAGAACGTCGCCATTGCCGCCCAGGCCCATGACGGCTCCTCGTTCCGCTTCTTCCGTCCCGCCGCCGCAGACCAGCGGCTGAACGAGACGGCCATGGCCACTCTCGACCAGATAGGTCTTGCGCCCCGCGCGTCCTCGCCCGCTGCAAGCCTGTCGCACGGCGAGAAGCGCCAGCTCGAGATCGCCATGGCGCTGGTCTCCGAGCCGAAGCTCCTCCTCCTCGACGAGCCCATGGCCGGCATGGGGCGCGAGGAGACCGAGCGCATGGTGGAGGTGCTGCTGGCGCTGAAGGGGCGCTACCCCATGGTGCTGGTCGAGCACGACATGCACGCCGTCTTCCGCCTCGCAGACCGCATCTCGGTACTGGTCTATGGCCGCGTCATCGCCTCGGGCCTGCCCGAGGTGGTGCGCGCCGACCCGGCCGTGCGCGAGGCCTATCTGGGCGAGGAGGACTTCGCATGACCGATGTCGATCTCGCCATCGACGCGGAAACGCGCCTTGCCGACCAGCCGCGCGATGCCCGCCCCGAACTCAGGCTCTGGCTGCGCCTGCTCACCTGCACCACCATGATCGAGCGGGAGATCCGACGCCGTCTCGCCGATCGGTTCCAGATCACCCTGCCGCGCTTCGACCTGCTGGCCCAGCTCGACAAGTCGCCGGACGGCATGACGCTCGGCGAGATCTCCCGACGCATGATGGTGACCAACGGCAACGTCACCGGGCTCGTCGCCCGTATCGCCGAGCAGGGCTATGTTGAGAAGCGGCGCGATACGGCGGACGGCCGTGTCCAGCGTATCGCCATGACCGACCGGGGACACGCGGAATTCAACCGCATGGCGCGCGAGCACGGCGCCTGGGTGCGCGAGTTGCTCGCCGGGCTCGACCCAACCGAGCGCGAGGTGATGATGGGGCTGCTGGCGAAGACCAAGGCCTCCGTCGCGCGCGCCGCCGTGGCCCGGCAGGAGGGAGGCGGACCGTCATGCTGACCGTCTCCAACCTTGAGGCCGGCTATGGCGACGTGCAGGTGCTGTTCGGCGTCTCGCTCGGCGTCGGCAACGGCGAGGTGGTCACCCTGCTCGGCCGCAACGGCATGGGCAAGACGACGACCATCAAGTCGATCTTCGGCCTGCTGAAGCCCGCGGCGGGTTCCATCGACGTCGATGGCGTGGCGCTCGCCGGCAGCCCGCCCTTCAGGGTGGCGCAGGCCGGGCTCGGCCTCGTGCCCGAGGGACGGCAGATCTTCCCCAACCTCGATGTCGAGGAGAACCTCGTCGCCACCGCTGCCAACCGCGACGGGCGGGAGCAGGCCTGGACGCTGGAGCGGGTCTATGAATTCTTCCCGCGCCTGAAGGAGCGCCGCCGCAACATGGGCAACCAGCTCTCGGGGGGCGAGCAGCAGATGCTGGCCATCGGCCGGGCGCTGATGACCAATCCGAAGCTGCTCGTCCTCGACGAGGCGACCGAGGGCCTCGCCCCGGTCATTCGTGCCGAGATATGGGCCTGCCTCGCGCGCCTCAAGCAGGACGGCCAATCGATCCTGGTCATCGACAAGAACGTCGATGCTCTGGTCAAACTGGCCGACCGGCACCTGATCCTCGAGAAGGGCCGGATCGTCTGGGAAGGGACGAGCGGCGACTTCCTCGCCAGTCCCGACCTGAAGGACCGCTACCTGCACGTCTGATCGGATCGTTCATGACCACCTCGCTTGCCGCCAAGATCACCCGCGACTACGGCACGCCCGCCGTCGTCATCGACATGGACCGGGTGGAGGCCAACATCGCCCGCATCCAGGCCCAGTGCGACGCTGCGGGCGTCGCCAACCGCCCGCACATCAAGACGCACAAGAGCCCGGAACTGGCGAAGCTGCAGGTCGCCGCCGGGGCGAAGGGCATCACCTGCCAGAAGATCGGCGAGGCCGAGGTGATGGCCGCCGCCGGCATCGACGACATCCTCATCAGCTACAATCTCCTCGGCGAGGAGAAAATGGCACGGCTCGGCAGGCTGCTCGAGACCACGACGATGACGGTGGCCGCCGACAATCCGGTGGTGATCGGCGACCTGCCCAAGGCGGCCGCAGCCGGCGGCCGGCCGCTCGGCGTCGTCATCGAATGCGACACGGGCCGCAAGCGCGCTGGCGTCGAGACGCCGAACGAGGCGATCGAACTCGCCAAGCTCGTCGCCGCCTCCCCCGGCCTCGCCTTCAGGGGCTTCATGATGTACCCGACCGAGGACGGCTGGCCGGAGGCGCAGAAGTTCCTTGATGCGGCGCTGGCCGGCATCCGGCTCGAAGGCCTCGACGCGGAGATCGTCTCCACCGGCGGCTCGCCGAACATGAAGAACGTCGGCAAGCTCAAGGGCGCCACCGAGCACCGGCCCGGCACCTACATCTACAACGACCGCATGCAGATCGCCGCCGGCGTCGCGACGCTCGATGACTGCGCCCTTACCATCTACACCACTGTCGTCAGCCGTGCCGGCCCCGACCGCGGCATCCTCGACGCCGGCTCCAAGACGCTGACCTCCGATCCCGGCGGCGGGCTCGACGGCTTCGGCCTCATCCTCGAGCATCCGGAGGCACGCATCGCCCGCTTCGCCGAGGAACACGGCATGCTCGACCTGACGAAGTGCAACGAGCGGCCGAAGGTCGGCGACGTGGTGCGCGTGGTGCCGAACCATGTCTGCGTCGTCGTCAACATGGTGGACGAGGTGGTGATGGTGCGCGGCGACGAAATCGTCGGCATATTGCCGGTCGCAGCCCGCGGCAAGCTGAGGTGAAGGAGACGCGACCGATGAGTCCCGAAGACAAGCTCGCCCAGTTGGGCCTGACCCTGCCGCCGACGCCAACCCCTGCCGGCAACTACGTGCCGTTCCGGCGCGACGGCGCCATCGCCTATCTCGCGGGACAGGGCCCGCGCCGGGCGGACGGATCGCTGCATTCCGGCAAGGTCGGCGGCGACGTGACGGTGGAGGCAGCCTACGAGCACGCCAAGCTGGTCGGCCTGCAGATCCTCGCCTCAGCCAAGGCGGCGGCTGGCGGCGACCTCTCCAAGGTGGAGTTTCTCAAGGTCCTCGGCATGGTCAATGCCACGCCCGATTTCGGCGACCATCCGCGCGTCATCAACGGATTTTCCGACCTGATGGTGGCGGTGCTTGGCGATCGCGGCCGTCATGCGCGTTCCGCCGTCGGCATGGGCTCGCTGCCGATGGGCATCACGGTCGAGGTGGAGGCGGTGATCAGGATTCACGACTGAGTCGGATTTGCATCTAGAATCACTGCATCGTTGCTGCCTCAGCCGAAAAATCGAAAGAGGCGGATTGAGATGGATATCGAAAAGCTCCGACAGGCTGAGCTTGTAAACGCCCTGAATGGCAATTTTACTTGCTTTGAAGAGGTTCGACTTCGGCCAGCGTTGTTCCCGCGTCTTACAATCCGCGCCGATATCGTAGCATTTCCAGATGATTCACGATTCCGAGACTGCGCAATCGCATTTGAAGTGAAAGAACCCAACGATAGTTGGAAATATGCTCGCTGGTCTCATAGCGTTAAGCAAGCTAGCGATTACGTGTATGCGACTGTTCTTCCAGACACACGCATCGGAAGCAATGCGGGGCGAATGGTATGCGGCGCCTTTATATACCCTGCGCCAGCTTATCACTTGGGTGGCGGTGAGGACGTTCAGAGTCTACTGACGGGCATATTTCATTTGGCAATTCATTTCCGGGTTGGTCGCGCATTTTTCGAGCCACTCCGAAAGCCCCCTCGGTTCAATTTGACGATGGGTCCAAACGAAGTATGGCGAAGCGACGTTGGATACACTGGTCAGGCTGAGGGACTGCTAAAGGGGAAGCGTCCAATAGGGTCGCAGCGAATTGATGTTTTCGCGGAACTCAAGAGCCGATAGCCTCCCGCCCCCTACTCCGCGACCACCGCCGTCGCCTCGATCTCGATCTTCGCAGCCACCTCCACCAGCCGCACCACCTGCACCACCGCCATGGCCGGGTAGTGCTGCCCGAAGATCTCGCGATAGGCGACGCCGATGGCCCGCAGGTTGGCGGAATACTCCTCCACATCCGTCACGTACCAGGTGAGGCGGACGATGTGGTGGGGACTGGCGCCGCCCTCGGCCAGGATGGCGCGGATGTTCTCGAAGCACTGGCGCGCCTGGGCGACGAAGCCCTCCGCGAAGTTCCCCATGACGTCCCAGCCGACGACGCCGCCGGTGACGATGATGCGGCCCTTGGCCGCCATGCCGTTGGCATAGCCGCGGGGCACCGGCCAGCCCTTGGGGTTGAGGGTGACGGGGCGGACGTCCTCGTCCGGCAGGGCGAGCGGGATCACGGGTGTCACGGGCTGGGTCATGGAGCGTCTCCGGCGGCGCGCGTCTATTCGGCGGCCTTGGCGTTGTCGTCGGATGGGCCGGCCGCCTCGCGGGCGGCGCGCTCGCGGAGGGCGAAGCGCTGCAGCTTGCCGGTCTCGGTGCGCGGCAGGCTGGGCACGAAGGCGATGTCGCGCGGATACTTGTAGGGCGCGATCTCGTTCTTGACGAAGGCCTGCAGCTCGACGGCGAGCGCCGGTGTCAGCGTGACCTCCGGCTTCACCACCACATAGGCCTTCACGATCATGCCGCGCTCGGGGTCGGGCCGGCCGACGACGCCGGCCTCGGCGACGGTCGGATGGGCGAGCAGGGCCGCTTCCACCTCGGGTCCTGCGATATTGTAGCCGGCGGAGACGATCATGTCGTCGTTGCGCGCCTGGTACCAGAAATAGCCGTCCTCGTCGGCGACATAGGTGTCGCCGGTGACGTTCCAGCCGTCGCGGACATAGGTCCGCTGCCGGTCGTCGGCGAGATAGCGGCAGCCGGTCGGACCGCGCACGGCGAGACGGCCGGGCGTGCCGGGGGGCAGGTCCTCGCCGTTCGCGCCGATCACCTTCGCCTCATAGCCGGGCACCGGCTTGCCCGTCGCGCCCGGGCGGATCGCCTCCTCCGGCGCCGAGATGAAAATGTGCAGCATCTCGGTGGCGCCGATGCCGTCCATCAGCTTGAGGCCCGTCGCCGCCTGCCAGGCATCGAAGGTGGCCTTCGGCAGGGCCTCGCCAGCCGAGACGCATTTGCGCAGGGAGCGCCAGTCGTGATCCCCGAGCAGCGGGATCATGGCGCGGTAGGCGGTCGGCGCGGTGAAGCAGATGGTCGGCCTGAAGGCGGCGATGGCCGGCAGCAGGTCGCCGGGCGAGGCCTTCTCGAGCAACACGGTCGAGGCGCCGACGCGGAAGGGGAACAGCACGAGACCGCCGAGACCGAAGGTGAAGGCGAGCGGCGGCGAGCCGATGAAGCGGTCTGAGGCGGTGGGCTTCAGCACATTGCCCGCATAGGCGTCGCAGATGGCGAGCAGGTCGCGATGGAAATGCATGGTGCATTTCGGCTCGCCGGTCGTTCCCGAGGTGAAGCCGAACAGGCAGACATCGTCGCGCGCCGTGTCGACCGCGGCGAAATCCGCCGATGCCGCGGCGGCGAGCGACTGCAACTCGGAGAAGGTGACGATGCGCTTGAGGAAGCGGGAGGTGCCGGTGGCCTTGGTCAACTCCTCGGTGAGCCTGTCGTCGCAGAGCGCCAGGGCGATCTCCGCCTTGTCGACGATCTGGCCGAGTTCGCGGGCGCGCAGCAGCGGCATGGTGGCGACGACGATGCCGCCGGCCCGGATCACCGCGAGGTAGGCCGCGACCATGGTCGGGTTGTTCGGCGCGCGCAGCAGCACCCGGTTGCCGGGCACGAGACCGAGGGACCCGGTGAACACATTCGCGATGCGGTTCACCTCAGCCGCAAGGTCGGCATAGGTCCAGTGCGTGCCGTCGGGCGCGAGGATGGCGGTGCTGTCGCCCCTCCCCTCGGCCAGGTGCCGATCGATGAACGCGGTCACGCAGTTGAGGCGCTCGGGATAGGCGAGTTCCGGGCGATCGAAGAGGAAGGTCGGCTGCAGCTCGGCCGGCGGCAGGCCGCGGGCCGCGAAGGTGTCGACATGGGCGGAGTGGAGAGGAGCGAGAGGATCAAAGGAGGACATGGCGGCTCTCCCTCAGATCTCGCCACCGGCCACCGGCAGGGCGATGCCGGTGACGGCTGCGGCCTGATCGGAGACGAGCCAGAGCACGGCCCCTGCGACCTCTTCCGGCCTGATCAGGCGGCCGATGGGCATGGACTTCGTGAGGTCGGCGAGCGCCGCCTCCGGCGTGCGACCGGTCTTCGCCACGATGGTGTCGATGGAGCCGGAGACGAGGTCCGTCTCGGTGAAGCCGGGGCAGACGCAGTTGACGGTGACGCCGGAGGTCGCGACCTCCCGCGCCAGCGACCGCGTCAACCCGACCACCCCGTGCTTTGCCGCGCAATAGGCGGAGACATAGGGATAGCCGGTGAGCCCGGCTGTCGAGGCGATGGAGACGATGCGCCCGGATCCGCGCGCCACCATGCCCGGCAGGACGAGGCGGATGGCCTCGAAGACCGCCGTGAGGTTGAGCGCGATCATCCGGTCGAACAGCGCGCGGTCCATGCGTTTGATCGGCGCGGTCTCGGCATGGCCGGCATTGTTGACGAGGATGTCGAGATTGCCGGCATCGGCGAGGGCGCGCTCCAGCGCTCCCGCGTCGGTCACGTTGCACGTAAGGGCTTGGGCCGCGGCGCCGAAGGCGATGGCCTCATCGAGAGCGGCCGGGTTCCTGCCCAGGATGACGACCTCGGCGCCCTGCCCGGTCAGCGCCGCCGCAATGGCCCGGCCGATGCCGCGCCCGCCCCCGGTGACGAGCGCCCGCTTGCCGGCGAGCGGCCGTGCGGCGGATGATGAGGCGGCGGCGGGGTCCGTCGGCATCGTGGCCTCCTGACAGAATAGTTTAAGCTTCAAATAATTCCCGGCAAGGGGCTTTCGCTGCCTTGCCGCCGATTGTTTTAAGCCTAAACTATTTTGTCGAGCGGGCGGTCCAGCGGCCGCCGCCGGGCGGCAGGCCGACAGAGGAGACGTCCATGCGCATCGCGGTGATCGGCGGCGGACCGGGCGGGCTCTATTTCGCCATCCTCACGAAGAAGTGGCAGCCCTCGGCCGAGGTCACGGTGTTCGAGCGCAACCGCCCTGATGACACGTTCGGCTTCGGCGTCGTCTTCTCCGATGCGACGCTCGACATCTTCGAGCGCTACGACGCCGAGAGCTACCGTGCCATCACCGAGAACTTCGCCTACTGGGACGACATCGAGGTGCGGTTCAAGGGTACGGTGCACCGCATCGGCGGCAACGGCTTCTGCGGCTGCTCGCGCCAGACGCTCCTGATCCTGCTGCAGGAGCGCGCCCGCCAGCTCGGCGTCGCGATGCGCTTCCAGACCGAGGTGGAGCCGAACCTCGGCGCATTCGAAGGCTATGACCTGATCGTCGCCTCGGACGGCATCAACTCGCGCATCCGCGAGGCGAGCCGCGACCACTTCCAGCCCGAGGTGGACCTGCGCCCGAACAAGTTCACCTGGCTCGGCTCGACCCGCGAACTCGACGCCTTCACCTTCTTCTTCCGCGAGACGGCGCACGGCATCTTCATCGCCCACACCTACCAGTACGAGCCGGGCGGCTCGACCTGGGTGATCGAGACCGACCCCGACACCTTCGCACGTGCCGGCCTTGACCACATGGACGAGGAGGCCTCCGCGCGCTTCCTCGAGCAGGTCTTCGCCGAGGAACTCGCCGGCCATCCGCTCATCACCAACCGCTCGCTGTGGCGGCAGTTTCCGATGATCCGCTCGAAGCGCTGGGTGAAGGACAATGTGGTGCTGATGGGTGACGCCAAGGGCACGGCGCATTTCTCCATCGGCGCCGGCACCAAGCTCGCCATGGAGGATTCCATCGCGCTCTTTGACGCATTACGCGCCAAAGGCACCGTCAAGGAGGCGCTCGCCTCCTACGAGACCGACCGGCGCGAGGAGGTGGAGCGCACCCAGCACGCCGCCGACGTGTCTCTCGTCTGGTTCGAGCATGTCGACCGCTTCTGGGACATGGACCCGCGCCAGTTCGCCTTCGGCCTGATGACGCGCTCCAAGGCGATCACCTACGAGAACCTCAAGCTGCGCGCCCCGGACTTCATCGCGACCGCCGACCGGATGTTCGCGGAAGGCGTGCCCGGCGCCGACCTGGAACGTCCGCGGCCGCCGCTGTTCCAGCCGCTGGCGCTGCGCGACATGACGGTCGAGAACCGCGCCGTCGTCTCCCCCATGTGCATGTACTCGGCGGTCGACGGCCTGCCGACGGACTGGCACGTCGTCCACTACGGCGCCCGCGCCGTCGGCGGCGCCGGCCTCGTCTACACCGAGATGGTCTGCGTCGCCCCCGACGCCCGCATCACCCCCGGCTGCGCCGGCCTGTGGAACGACGCGCAGGAGGCGGCATGGACGCGGATCGTCGCCTTCGCCCACCAGAACTCGCGGGCGAAGATCTGCCTCCAGCTCGGCCATGCCGGCAGAAAGGGCGCGACCAAGCTGATGTGGGAAGGCATGGACCGGCCGCTGGCCGAAGGCGCCTGGCCCCTCGTCTCGGCCTCACCCCTGCCCTACTATCCCGACAGCCAGGTGCCGGCCGAACTCGACGAGGCGGGCATGGCTGGCATCACCGCGCAGTTCGTCGCGGCGACCGAGCGCGCCGTGCGCTGCGGCTTCGACATGCTGGAACTGCACTGCGCCCACGGCTACCTGCTGGCGTCCTTCCTGTCGCCGCTCACCAACACCCGCAGGGACGGGTATGGCGGCTCCATCGACGACCGGCTGCGCTTCCCGCTGCGGGTCTTCGCCGCCATGCGCGCCGCCTGGCCGGCGGACAAACCCATGTCAGTTCGGATCTCCGCCAGCGATTGGGCCGAGGGCGGGCTGACGGAAGCCGATTCCATCGCCATCGCCCGGGCCTTCGCCGAGGCCGGCGTCGACCTGATCGACGTCTCCACGGGCCAGACATCGCCGAAGAGCCGGCCGGTCTATGGCCGCATGTTCCAGACATCGTTCTCGGACGCGATCCGCAACGAGGCCGATGTGAAGACCATGTGCGTCGGCAACATCACCTCGGCCGACCAGATGAACACGATCCTCGCCGCGGGTCGCGCCGACCTCGTGGCGCTCGGCCGCCCGCATCTCGCCGACCCCTCCTTCATGCTGAAGGCGGCCGCCTGGTACGGCGTCGACATCCACCAGCCGCCGCAGTACCAGCCCGGAAAGGACCAGGCGCTGCGCAACGCAGTGAAGGACAGGGCCGATTTCGAGGCGCTGAAGATCGCGGCGCGGCCGAAGCGGCACGCACGGGGGTCGTTCGAGCGGAAGGCGGCGGCGGAATAGGGCTCAGCGCAGGTCGGTGAGACGAAGCGTAACCATGCCAAGATCCGGGTGCGCCGGGGTCAGCGCCTCGTCCTTCGACAGCCGGAGGGCGGTGCCATAGCCGTCGGGGCGCGGCCTGCGATGGATCGTGACATCCAGCCCCTGGGCATTGACGACCCAATACTCATCGACGCCATGGCGCGCCATAAGACCGGCCTTCCGACCGAGATCGAAGGCCAGGCTCGTGTCCGTCACCTCGACGGCCAGGAGAATGTCGGCAGGGGTCAACCGCTCGCCGGTGAAATCGCGGTACACGACGATGTCCGGCGACAGGAAAGTGGTCTCGGAAAGCTGCAGGGTTGGTTCGACCCCGACGCGAAAGCCCACGGGAAGCAGCCGCGCGAAGGCCATGGTGAGATCATCCTGCACGCGCTGATGGATGCGGTTCTTCGCGTTCATCGGGACGAACTCCCCCTCGATCAGTTCGACCCTTTCATCCTCCCGAAGAATGCCGGTCTCGACCATGCGGAAGGCGTCCTCGACGGTGAACGCCCGCCGCGGCAGTCCTTCGGCTCCCTGCGTGACCATCACGTTCATGGCGGCCTCCTTCCGCGCGATCATAGCAATTTCGATACGTGATGTATCGCCCGGCGGGACAACGCGCCTCTACCGGCTCGCCGCCGACAGGCCGCCATCCACCGCGATCTCGGCGGCCGTCACATAGCGCGCCTCGTCGGAGACGAGGAAGAGCACGGCCTGCGCCACGTCCCAGGCATCGCCCATCCTGCCCGTCGGGACCTGCGCGTTGCGGGCGGCAATGAGCGCCGCGGCATCGCCCCCGGCAACGGTCTTCGCCAGCCGGTGTTCGACCAGCGGCGTGTGCATCAGGCCGGGGATCACCGTGTTGCAGCGGATGTTCTTCTTCGCATAGGTCACGGCGATCGACCGCGAGAAGCCGAGAATGCCGAGTTTGGTCGTGGTGTAGGCGACATGCGGCCGGTCGGGCAGGATGCGCACGCCGGCGATCGAGGAGAGGTTGACGATGGCGCCGCCGCCCTGCCGCTCCATGACCGGGATCACGTGCTTGGCCGCGAGGAAGGCGGTCTTCAGGTTGAGGTCGAGCTGGAAGTCCCAGACCTCCTCGCTCATCGACACCGGGTCCCCGGGCGCGGAGCCGCCGACATTGTTGACGAGGATGTCGATGCGGCCGAAGCGGGCGAGGCAGTCGGCCACCGCCGCCTCCACCTCGGCGGCCCGGGTCATGTCGACGCCGCGCGCCACGCAGGTGCCGCCCTCCGCCGCGATCAGACCCTTCGTCTCCTCGGCGGCCTCGGCGGAGATATCCGTGCCGTAGATGGTCGCGCCCTGCCGCGCCAGCAGCACGGCGGTCGCCTTGCCATTGCCCCAGCCCTCGCCGACGGAGCCGGCACCCGAGATGAAGGCGACCTTGCCGGTCAGGTCATGCATGGTCGAACCTCCGCTGATGGCTGCCCGTCGACGTCAGACGACAACCGCGTGCGCCTTCATGCCCGCCGTGCCGAAGACGCGGCGATAGCGTTCGATCTCGTCCTTGGGGCCGGTCGCCTTCAGGGGATTGTCGGAGAGCTTCACCGCCGGGCGGCCGTTCGCCTCGATCACCTTGCAGACCACCGAGATCGGCGCCAGCCCGTTCGGGTCGCCGTTCGGCACGCAACCCTTG
Source organism: Phreatobacter aquiterrae (assembly GCF_053471285.1). Lineage (NCBI taxonomy): Bacteria > Pseudomonadati > Pseudomonadota > Alphaproteobacteria > Hyphomicrobiales > Phreatobacteraceae > Phreatobacter > Phreatobacter aquiterrae. Next base: position 485,721 of record NZ_JBJPHW010000002.1, read on the forward strand.
AAGTCGTTGGTCAGGTTGGTGCCCCAGCCATAGCCGATGCGGACGCGGCCCTTGAACCGGCGGGCGGTCTCCTCGATGGAATCGATGTCCATGCCGTCGGAGAGGATGACCAGCTTCTTCGTGGGGTCACGGCCCTTCCCGGTCCACCACTGGATGAGTTCTTCAGTGCCCTCGGTCGGGTCCTTCGAATCAGGGCGGGCGCCGGTCCAGTCGGCCACCCAGTCGGGGGCGTGGGCGAGGAAATGCGCGGTGCCGAAGCAGTCCGGCAGGATGATGCGCATGTTCTGGTCGTAGATGCGCGCCCAGTCCTCCAGCACCTTGTAGGGCGCCTTCAGCAGGTCCTCGTCGCTCCGCGCCAGCGCGCCATAGACCATGGGCAGTTCGTGGGCGTTGGTGCCGATGGCCTCGAGGCCGAGATCCATGGCGAGCTTCATGTTGGACGTGCCGGTGAAGACCTCGGGGCCAAGCGCGTCGGCCATCGCCTCCATCATCCACTGCTGCCAGAGGAAGCCGTGGCGACGGCGGGTGCCAAAATCGGAGATCTTCAGCGTGCCGACCTCATCCTTCAGCCGGCGCAGGCGCTTGATCTTCTCCCAGGCCTTGGCCTTGGCGTTGGCATAGAGGATGTCGAGTTCGAGCTTGGACAGCGAGCGCATGGTGGCGCGGGCGCGCAGCTCGTTGATCACGGCGAGCGACTGCACCTCCCACATCGTCGTCTCGGCCCACTTGCCGGCGAAGGTCAGCTCGTACTGGCCGTCGCGCTTCTCGAGCTGGTACTCCGGCAGCCGGAAATCCTTCAGGAAGGCGAGATAGTCGGGGCCGAAGATGCGCTCGCGGCCGTAGAAGGTGTTGCCGGCGAGCCAGATCAGCTCCTTCGGCCGGAACCGCAGCTCGCGGACATGGTCGAGCTGCTCGCGGAGTTCCCCCTCGTCGATAACGTCGGCGAGGCGGACGGACACGCTGCGGTTGTTCAGCGCAAAGGTCGCCGTCACCTCCGGGTGAAAGCGCCGGATGAGCTGCTGCATCGCGAACTTGTAATAGTCCGAGTCGAGAAGCGACCGGATGATCGGGTCGAGCTTCCACGTGTGATTGTAGACCCGGGTGGCGATGTCGACCATGAAAGGCCCGCTCGTGGCTTGGCAGGGGAGCGGACCTTAGGCAGCGTCGGAGCCCTTGGAAAGTCGCCCTTCGGCCGACGACCTGCAAGGCTGCCCATCGCAAAGCTGGCGGGACCGGAGCCGTCAGACCGTCTCGGCCTCCCGCGACAGCCCGAACTCGCGCCCCGGAATGGAGGCGAGCAGCGCCTGCGTATAGGGGTGCTGCGGGTTGCCGAAGACCTCGCCGATGGGGCCGGCCTCGACCACCTCGCCGCTCTTCATCACCGCCACGAGGTCGCAGACCTGCGCCGCGACGCGCAGATCATGGGTGATGAAGACGATGGAGAGGCCGAGCCGCGTGCGCAGGTCGGCGAGGAGCCGCAGCACCTGCGCCTGCACCGAGACGTCGAGGGCGGAGACCGCCTCGTCGGCCACCAGCACCTCCGGCTCCAGTGCGAGCGCGCGGGCGAGGCCGATGCGCTGGCGCTGGCCGCCGGAGAATTCGTGCGGATAGCGGTCGGTGGAGGCGGGATCGAGCCCGACGAGGCCGAAGAGATCCTTGGCCTTGGCGAGCGCCTTCGCCCGGTCCATGCCGTGGACGATGGGCCCCTGTGCCACGAGCTCGCCGGCCTTGCGGCGCGGATTGAGCGAGCCGAAGGGGTCCTGGAACACCATCTGGATATGCTGCGTCTCGCGGCGCATCTGCTCGCGCGTCAGCTTCGCGAGGTCCTTGCCGTTCAGCACCACCGAGCCGCTGTCGGGATCGATGAGGCGGATGATGCAGCGGGCGAGCGTCGACTTGCCCGAGCCGCTCTCGCCGACGATGCCGAGCGTGCCGCCCTTCGGCAGCACCAGCGAGACGTCCTTCACCGCATGGGTGACGCGCACGCCGCGGCCGAGGAAACCGCCGGTGCGGAAGGTCTTGGAGACGTTCGCCATGGTCAGGATCGGCTCGTCGGAGATCGGCCGCGGTGGCGGCGCCTTGAGCGGCGGCACGGCGGCGATGAGCTGCTTTGTATAGGCGTGCTGCGGCCGGTTGAGCACATCGGCCGCCGGCCCCTGCTCCACCACGAGGCCATGCTGCATCACCGCGACGCGGTCGGCGATCTCGGCGACGACGCCGAAGTCGTGGGTGATGAACAGCACCGCAGTGCCCTTGCGCTTCTGCAGATCCTTGATGAGGGCGAGGATCTGCGCCTGCGTCGTCACGTCGAGCGCGGTGGTCGGCTCGTCGGCGATGAGCACCTTCGGGTCAAGCGCCAGCGCCATGGCGATCATGGCGCGCTGGCGCTGGCCGCCGGAGAGCTCGTGGGGATAGGCGCGGGCGGCGAGCTTCGGATCGGGAATGCGCACCTCCACGAGGAGGTCCTGCACCTTGGCGGCGATCTCCGCCTTCGACAGGCCGGTGTGGATGTCGAACATCTCCCCGATCTGGTCGCCGATGGTGCGCAGCGGATTGAGCGCCGTCATCGGCTCCTGGAAAATCATGGCGATGCCGGCGCCGCGCACATCCCGCATCTCTGCGTCGGAGAGCTGCGTCAGATCGCGGCCGCCGAACATGACCTTGCCGCCGTCGATGGTGACGCCCCCCGGCAGCAGCCGCATGATGGCGTTGGCGGTCATCGACTTGCCCGAGCCACTCTCGCCGACGACACAGAGGATCTCGTTGGAGGCGATGGCGAAGGAGACGTCCTTCATCGCATGCGGGCGGTCGGCCCCCGCCGGCAGGCGGACGCTTAGGCCCTCGAGGGTGAGAACGGGGGCGGCATTCACGGGGGATTGGCTCACGGTCACCGTCCCTTCAGACGCGGGTTGAGGGCGTCGTTGAGCCCCTGCCCGACGAGGGAGACGGCGAGCACGGTGACGAGGATGGCGATGCCGGGAATGGCGGAGACGTACCACTGCACGCGCAGCACGTCGCGGCCGAGGCCGATCAGGTTACCCCAGGAGGCGACATTGGGGTCGGAGAGGCGGAGGAAGGCGAGCGCGCTCTCCAGCAGGATTGCCACCGCCATGACGACGCTGGCATAGACGATGACCGGCGGCAGGGCATTGGGCAGGATTTCGCCGAAGATGAGCTTGAGGTCCTTCAGGCCGAGGGTGCGGCCGGCCTGGACGAACTCGCGGTTGCGCAGCGACAGGAATTCGGCGCGCGTCAGGCGCGCCGGCGCGGGCCAGGACACGATGCCGATGGCGACCGTCACCGTGACGATGTTGGAGCCGAACACCGCCACCAGAACCAGGAGCAGAAGGAAGTTCGGCAGCGTCTGGAAGGCTTCGGTGATGCGCATCAGCACATTGTCGACCCAGCCGCCATAGTAGCCCGAGACCGCCCCGATGGCGATGCCGATCACGATGGCGATGACGGTGGCGACCCCGCCGATCAGCAGCGAGATGCGGGCGCCGTAGAAGATCTGCGCCGCGATGTCGCGCCCGGAATTGTCGGTGCCGAGGGGAAAGCGCGGATTGGCGAAGGGCCAGACCAGCGGCCGGCCGGCCAGCGCCAGCGGGTCGCGCGGAAAGAGGAAGGGCGCGCTGAGCGCCATGGCGATGATGACCGCCAGCAGCACGAGCCCGATGATGGCCGGGGGCGATCGGAAATAGGCCTTGATGACGTCCATGGCTCAGCCCCCCGTTGTGATGCGCGGGTCGAGGCGCGCATAGACGAGGTCGACGATGAAGTTCACCGTGATGACCAGCAGGGCCGAGACGAAGATGATGCCGAGCAGCGTGTTGAGATCGCGCTGGACGACGCTTTCATAGGCAAGGCGCCCGAGCCCCGGCAGGGAGAAGACGCTCTCCACGACCACCGAGCCGCCCAGCATGGTGCCGGCCTGCAGGCCGATCAGCGTCACCATCGGTAGAAGCGCGTTGCGCAGCACGTGGCGAGTGATGATGCGCGTCTCGTCGAGGCCCTTGGAGCGGGCGGTGCGCACGAAGTCGAGGTTCAGGACCTCCAGCATGGAGGCGCGCATGATCCTGAGGTAGATGGCGAGGAAGATCAGGCCGAGGGTCAGCGTCGGCAGGATGAGGTGGCGGGCGATATCGAGCGTCCGCCAGATGCCGGTCGCCGAGGTGGTGATGTCCTCGAGGCCGCCGGCCGGCAGCCATTGCAGGTAGATCGAGAAGACGACGATGGCCATCAGCCCGAACCAGAAGGAGGGCGTCGCGTAGAAGATGAGGCCGACCGTGGAGATCAGCGTGTCGGGCCACTTGTTGACGCCGCGCGCCGCGATGACCCCCAGGATGAGGCCGAAGAAGAAGGCGAAGGACAGCGAGGCGGTCATCAGGAGGATTGTCGCCGGAAGGCGCTCGGCGATGACGGTGGCCACCGGCTTGCCGTAGATCGCGGAGAAGCCGAGGTCGAAGCGCACCAGCCGCCAGAGATAGCTGGCAAGCTGCGCCGTGACCGACATGTCGAGCCCGTAGAAGCGGCGCAGGTCCTCCGCCGTTTTCGCGTCGCCGCCGCCCATCTGGGCCATCATGGCGTCGACCGTGTCGCCCGGCGCGAACTGCAGCAGCAGGAACACGCCGACGAGGATCAGGAACAAGGTCGGGATCGAGGCGGCGAGACGCCGCCCCGCTAGACTGAGGACACGCATGGGATCAGGCCGGGGGCTGGTGCTGCGGGCTCACTCCGCCAACCAAAGATCGTGCCAGGACGACGAACCCCAGCGCGGCGTGTTGGAGTGGTTGCGGGCCTTGGCCGTGATCGAGGTGACGAAGATCTGCTCGATGGGCATCCAGATCATCAGTTCGCCGTTGGCGCGCTTGACGAAGTCGGCATAAAGCGCCTTGCGCTTGGCCGGATCGACCTCGGTGGCCGCGTCGTCGATGATCTTGTCGAGCACCTGATCGGCGACGCCCCACTGGTTGGTCCAGGGCGCGCCGGCCGGCTGTCCCGAGCGATACCAGACCGTCGTCGAGACGGCCGGATCGTTGCGGTACTGGTGCCAGCCGGTGGCGAGATCGAAGGCATGGTCGGCATAGACCGACTTGAGGAAGCCGCCACCGTCATTGCGCACGACCTCGACACGGATGCCGACCTCGCCCAGCGACTGCTGGATGAATGTCGACCAGAGCGAGATGTCCTCGCCCCAGGGCGCCGGGAGCAGGCGCAGCGACAGGCGGGTGCCGCCGGCGCCCGGCTTCAGGCCGGCCTCCTCGAGCAGCCGGACCGCCTTGGCCTTGTCGTAGGGATACTGCGGCGTGTCGGCGCCCGGATAGAAGTCGGCCGAGACCGAGGGGATCGGGCCGGTGCCGAGCTTGGCGAAGTCGCCGAGGAAGTTCTCGATGAAGAAGGGCACGTTGATGGCGTGGGCGATGGCCTGGCGCACCTTGAGGTCGGCCAGCTCCTTGCGCCGGAAGTTGAACTCCAGCGTGTTGGTGCGGGCATTGCCCTCGTTGCCCTTGGTCGAGACGACGAAGCGCGGATCCTTGGCGAGGCGCGCCATGTCGGAAATGGTCAGGCCTGAGAAGGGCGAGTAGTGGAGCTGGCCGGCCTCCATCTGGGCGGCGGCGGCGGAGCGGTCGGTGATGACCCGCCAGATGATGCGGTCGAGGTTCGCCGGACCCTTCCAGTAGCCGTCGTGGCGCTCGGCGATGATGTGCTGGCCGCGCTCGTAGGACACGAACTTGAACGGACCGGTGCCGACGGGGGCAAGGTTCCGCGGGTTCTGGCGGACATCGCTGCCCTCGTAGAGATGCTTGGCGGAGATGTAGCCAAGGTCGGGCAGCGCCCGCAGCAGCAGGTTCAGCGGCATCGGCCGCTCGTAGCGGAAGATCGCCGTATGCGGATCGGGCGTGTCGACGGCGGTCAGGAAGAGCTGCAGCGTGGTGCCGTAGTTGAGCACCTTCTTCCACATCTCCATGGCGGTGAACTGCACGTCCGCCGAGGTGAAGGGCTTGCCGTCATGCCAGGTCACGTTGCGACGCAGCTTGAAGGTGATGGTCTTGCCGTCGGGGGTTGCCTCCCAGCTCTCGGCGAGCACGCCGACCGGATTGCCGGCGGCATCGAGATCGACCAGCGGCTCCTGGATCTTGCCGCTGACGATATAGACGCCGGTGGAGGCCTGGATGCTGGGGTTCAGCTGGCGCTGCTCGGCGCCGTAGTGGACAACGAAGACGCCGCCCTTGCGGGGCGTCTGCTGGGCGAAGGCCTTGAACGGATCGACGACGTTGGCGGCGATGGCGGCCGAGGTCATCAGGGCTGCGCGGCGGGTAAAGTTCATGAAAGCCTCCTGGCGGCGGGCACACTCGAATTCAACGATGGGCGAATGGGAAATTCCCGTCAATCGCCCCACTGCTTAGGAATTGTCGGTGCCGCTCAATGCGGCACGAAGCTCACGATGACGCCATTGGCGCGCCTGGCGGGCACGCTGACCGTCTCCTCGCCATGGGCGATACCACCCGAGGCCGCCTTCGCCTTGGCGAGGTCGTCGGTGGCGATGACCAGGGCAACCGCGCCCTCGGACGCAGCGCCTTCCCGGACGGCGGCCGGATAGAGCGCCTCGAAGGTCTTCGCGTCGTAGAAGCGGAAGTCGGCGCGCTTGCCGCCCGAGGGCACGCGCCAGCCGTCGGGCGTCTCGGTCGCCGGCTCGTCGATGAGCCCTGCCATCTTCTGCGCGGCGGCCTTCGGATCGGCGGAGAGCACCTCAATGCGGGCGATGCGCTTCGCACCGTTCGCATGGGTCATGATCTCCGGAATCCAGACCGTGTCGCGGGTCAGATGCTGACAGGCGAAGATGCGCATGCCGCCCGGATTCTGGTCGAGCGGCCAGCGGAACACGTTGAACTTGGCCTCGCCGGTACCGCCGCCCGGCAGGTCGACGGGCCTGCCGAAGTGGACGGGGCCGAGCGGCTCGAGGCCACGCGCCTTCAGTTCCGCCGCGCCGGCGGCGGCGTCATCGGTGGTGAAGGCGGTGCGCTCGATGCCCTCGCGCCGGCTGAGGAAGTCGCGGGTCGGCTTGTTCTGGTCGGTCTCGGTGAGAACGCCCAGCAGCTCCAGATAGTCCTCGCCGAACATGGTGGTGTAGTTGCCGGTGCCCAGATGCGGCGAATGGGTGCCGCGCGGCGACATGGTGAAGCCGATGCGCTCCCAGCCCTTCGCCGCTGCGTCGAGATCGCGCACCGTGACCACGACATGGTCTGCGCCGAGAATGTGCTTGAGCGGCATGGCAGCGGCCCTCCCTGATCAAATGTGGCGCGCAGTTCAGCCTAATGCGACGGCAGAGGCAACGCGGCGAGGCCAGCAGAAACGCCGCACCTCGGCTGCTCACACTTCATAGCTACCATAGCACAAAATTCTGTCAAACGACATTATTGATAAGACACACGGTATCATTTTTCTGCCATTCGCAATACAAACAGATTATTATTCTATATCTTGGAGTCACCGAAGCCCATTCCACCGTCCGGGCGGCCCCCTCCTCCACAGCCGCCGGCACCCGGCCCTTGCCGCTGCTCCGGCATATCGCTTTCATGGATCATGCCACATTCCGCGGAGAATGCTTCATGTCGTCGACATCATCGGCCCCCTGGCCGCCTTCGCTCTGGGCCGCGACCGCGCCTGCAGGTCCCGCGCTTTCGCCGCTGACGGGTGACGAGACCGCCGATGTGGTCGTCATCGGCGCCGGCTTCACGGGATTGTCGACGGCCATCCACCTGCGCGAGATGGGCGTCGGGGTCACGGTCGTGGAGGCGGTGGAGCCCGGCTGGGGCGCGTCTGGACGCAACAACGGACAGGTGATCCCGACGCTGGCCGGTCACGATCCCTCCGGTATGGCGGCGCGGCACGGCGACGCAGGAGAACGCTTCAACGCCGTGCTGCGCGACAGCGCGCAATATCTCTTCGACATCGTGCGCAAGCACGACATTCCGGCCGAGGCCGAACAGGCCGGCTGGGTGCAGCCGGTTCACTCGCCGGGCCGCTTCAAGATCGCCGAAAAGCGGGTCAGGGAGTGGTCGGCGCTCGGCGCGCCGGTGGAACTGCTCGACCGCGAGGCCATGGCCCGCATGCTCGGCTCGGACGCCTGGTTCGGCGGCTTCTGGAACCGGACGGGCGGCCACATCAATCCGCTCGGGCTGGCGCGTGGCCTTGCCGAGGTTGCCCTGACGCTCGGCGCCGTCATCCGCTCGCGCTCGCCGGTCCAGTCCTATGCGCGCGTCGGCGATGCCTGGGTGGTCAAGACGGACAAGGGCTCGGTGACGGCGAAGGCGCTGGTGCTGGCCACCAACGCCTATACGGGCGAGTTCAGCGACACGCTCAATCCCGCCATTGCCCGTGAGGTCATTCCGGTGCTGTCCTGGCAGATGGCTACGAAGCCGATCAGCGACAACATCGCCAAGACCATCATTCCCGACCGGCAGGCGATGTCGGACACCCACCGCGAGCTTTATTTCTGCCGATGGGATGCGCGCAACCGGCTGGTGACGGGCGGCGCGGCGATCTTTCCCGGTGCCGCCGGCGACAACCTGAAGCCCTATCTCGCGGATCGGCTGAAAAAGCTCTGGCCGCAGATCGGCGACGTCGAGTTCGACTATGTCTGGTCGGGCTATGTCGGCATGACGCCGGACAACCTTCTGAAACCCCAGGTCGCCGGCTTCCCGCGCTTCCACAGGCTCGGTCCCAACGGCTACGCCTGGGCCGGCTGCAACGGCCGGGCGGTGGCGCTGTCCGTCTCGCTGGGGCGGGAACTGGCGAAGATCACGCAAGGGGTCCCCGAGAGCGAACTCGGGCTGCCGTTCTCGGAGCCGACGCCGCAGCCCTTCCAGCCGATTCTCCGGCGCATCGCGCCCTACGCCCTGCCGCTCTACCGGCGGCTCGACGCGCAGGAGGTCTGACTGATGAGCCCGACACCGCCCGGCGAGGTGAAGGTCTTCGGCCCGCAGGAGAGCCCGTCCTACTGGCAGCCCGTGCCGGCCAACGGCTTCGTGCGCTGCATCCTCAACCCGAAGACGATCACCTCAGAGAACCGCTTCGCCATGGGCACGCAGACGGTGGCGCCGGGCTGCCATATCCGCGAGCACACCCACGACCAGCACGAGGAGGTGATCCACCTGACCTCGGGCAAGGGCTTCGCGCGGATCGACGGCGAGGACATCGCGATGGAGGCCGGCTCCACCGTCTTCATCGGCCGCGACCGCAAGCACGGCTTCGTCAATCCGGGGCCGGAGCCGATGAGCTTCGTCTGGTTCCTGATGCCGGGCGGCCTCGAGGATTTCTTCGCCGCCATCGGCCGCGAGCGGACGCCCGGCGAGCCCGCGCCGGAGCCCTTCCCCCGCCCCGTCGACGTGGCCGAGATCGAAAAGCGCACCGTCTTCGGCTGGGCTGATCCGTCGCACAATCCCAAGGGGTGAGAGAATGATCGTCGAGGAACGCGACTACCGCATCAGGACCGGCCATGTGGCGGAGTTCGTCGGGCTCTACGAGGAGCACGGGCTGCCGATCCAGAAGGAGCTGCTCGGCACCTTCCACGGCTATTTCACGTCCGAGACGGCGGAGCTGAACCACGTCGTCGCCTGGTGGTCCTACGAGAGCCTCGACGACCGCCTCGTCCGCCGCGACCGCATGATGGCCGACCCGCGCTGGCAGGCCTATCTCGCCAAGGTGAAGGGCCTCGTCGAGACCCAGCACGTGCGGTTTCTCAGGCCGACGCGGTTCTCGCCGATCCGGTGAGGAGGCGACATTGAAGGAGTTCGCAAAGCAGATTTACTCAGCAGCAAGAACCGGAAAGCTGAGGCAACCCTTCAACGCAGAGATGGTAAGAGCCGTCTGCCCAGGTTGGGCAGACTACACATACAGGACGTTTCTCGCCAAACACGCAAAAGGCAATCCAGGACAAAATACCGAATTGTTCATTCGCGTTGCCCGCGGCCTGTATGAAATCAAGGGCTGAGCATCGCCCTACTTGAACCCCACCACCGCGTGCGGGACATAGGCGCCTTCCAACTCCGCGATCTCCTCCGCCGTCAGCTTTACCGACAGCGCCGCTACGGCATCGTCAAGGTGCTCCATCTTGCTGGCGCCGATGATCGGCGCGGTGATGCCGGGCTTCTGCAACACCCAGGCAAGCGCGACCTGAGCCCGCGGAATACCCCTGCCCTTCGCCACCTTCGCGACGGCCCCGACCACCTTGCGGTCGGCGTCGCCGGTCGCGGCATAGAGCGTCTTGCCGAACTCGTCGGTCTCGGTGCGGGCGCTGGTTTCGTCCCAGTCGCGGGTCAGGCGGCCGCGGGCGAGCGGGCTCCACGGGATGACGCCGATACCCTCCTCGCAGCAGAGCGGCAGCATCTCGCGCTCCTCCTCGCGGTAGAGCAGGTTGACGTAGTTCTGCATGGTGACGAAGCGCGTCCAGCCGTTGGCCTCGGAGGTCTTCAGCATCTTCAGGAAGCGCCAGGCGCTCATCGAGGAGGCGCCGATGTAGCGCGCCTTGCCGGCTTTCACGACGTCGTGCAGCGCCTCCAGCGTCTCCTCGATCGGCGTGTCGTAGTCGAAACGATGGATCTGGTAGAGGTCGACATAGTCGGTGCCGAGGCGGCGCAGCGAATGGTCGATCTCGGTCATGATCGCCTTGCGCGACAGGCCGGCGCCGTTCGGTCCCGGCCGCATGCGGTTGAACACCTTGGTGGCGATGACGATGTCGTCGCGCTTCGCCATGTCCTTCAGCGCCTTGCCGACGATCTCCTCGCTGGAGCCGAGGGAATAAATGTTGGCGGTGTCGAAGAAATTGATGCCGAGGTCCAGCGCCCGCCGGATGAAGGGGCGGCTCTCGGTCTCGCCCATCGACCAGGGATGGGCGCCCATGTCGGGCGCGCCATAGGTCATGCAGCCGAGGCAGAGGCGCGAGACGTCGAGGCCGGTGCGGCCGAGCTTCACGGTTTCCATGGCGATCTCCCGTTGGGTTTCGCCGAAGGTCTAGCCGATCGCGCCGGCCGGCGGAACGGCGCGGCGCGCCGGGGCAGCGATGCGGTCAATGTTCGCCGTGCGAACTGCGGATGCGGCGCACCACCAGCGCCATCAGCACCACGACGAAGGGCAGCACCACGGCGGTCGCCACCGTCGGCTCGAAGGGCAGCACGCCGGCATCCTTGCCGCCCTTGAACAGATAGCCGAGCAGGCCGAGCACATAGTAGGAGACCGCCGCGATGGAGAGCCCCTCCACCGTCTGCTGCAGGCGCAACTGCAGGCGGCCGCGCTCCGACATGGTCTCGAGCAGGGCACGGTTCTGCTGTTCGAGGGCGATGTCGACGCGGGTGCGCAGCAGGTTCGCGGCGCGGGTGAGCTTCTGCGACAGCTCCGCCTGCCGTTCGGATGCGGTCTGGCAGGTGCGCATGGCAGGGGCGAAGCGGCGGTCGAGGAAGGCCGCCCAGGTGGAGCGCCCCTCCACCGGCGTCTCGCCGATGACGGCGAGGCGCGAGCGCACCAGCGCCTCGTAGGCGCGCGTCGCGCCAAAGCGGAAGCTCGACAGGGCCGCCTCCGCCTCCAGTTCGGCGGCCTGGGCGACGAGCGTGTCGAGCAGGGCGGCATTGCTCTCGAGCCCCGTCGCCGTCTTCATGCGGCCGGCCACCGCCACCAGTTCGCGCTCGATGCGGCCGATGATCGGCCCCATGCGCTGCGCCTCGGGCAGGCCGAGCAGGGCGAAACAGCGATAGGTCTCCACCTCCAGCAGCCGCTGCATCAGGGCGCCGGCTGCGGCCGGATTGAGCCCGCGATCGACGACGAGAATGCGCGTGAAGCCGCGCGCATCCTGGCGGAAGTCGGTGGCGATCAGCGCCGCACCGTCCTTCACCGTGGAGACGCAAAGCGAGGCCGGGTCGAAGAGGCTCTGCCAGTCCGGCTTGAGGGCCTCCTCGCGCATCAGCGCGAGATCGATGGCGACGAGCAGCGGGCCGGGCGCCGCCAGCGAGCCGCCGACCGGGGTCGGCTGCGGCAGCGGCCAGTGGAAGGGATCGGCGCCCGGCGCCGACACGTCCCAGCCATAGGTGGAGAACTCGCTGTGCCGCTCCCAGCGCAGCCGCGCCGTGGGAAAGACCGCGCGATGGAAGTTGGCCCCGTCGTCCGGCCGGGCCGCACCGGTCGCGGTGCACCAGGCGGCGAGCGTCGCGCGCTCCGCGGAGGCGGGAAGATCGCCGGTGGAGAAGGCGTGCAGCAGCACGCGGCGCGGCGTCTCGACGAGCTGGAACGGCCGGGCGTGCAACTCGTCCAGCACCTGGCGGCGCAGGGGATGGGGATCGAAGTCGAGACTCACGGCGGCTCTGTCCTGACCGGGCGGGGACTTTCATGGAGCCTCGCGCGACGCCCGATGGCAAGCAGGAACGACGACCCTGCGCCGCTCAATCCAGGCCGTAGGCCTTGCGGGCTTCGGCCACCTCCGTCTCGTCCCAGTAGCCGATGAGGATGCCGCCGCGCATCTGCCGGGCGGGCCCGTAGGTCTCGATGGTGGCGTCGGGCATGGTGATGCGGTTGTGGTCGGTCAGCGCCCAGGCGAGGAGATGCTCCTTGAGCCGGTCGCGCTCGGATTCGAAATCCGGGTCGTCGCCGAGGTCGCGATATTCGTTCGGATCGGTCTGGAGGTCCCACAGCATGGGGCGGAAGCCCGGCGCGTGGACATATTTGAACCGGCCGTCGAAGACCATGAACAGGCGGCACTCGTCCGGCTTGCGGCCGAGCGTGCGGCGGGAATCGAGCATGGAATAGTCGTATTCGGAGATCGCCACGCGTCGCCAGTCGAGCGGCTTCGCACCCCGCAGCAGCGGCACCAGGGATCGTCCCTCGAGGACGTGGCGCGGCGGCACGCCGCCGAAGAACTCGATGAAGGTGGGAGCGAGGTCGATGGCTTCCACCAGCGCGTCGCAGACCGTGCCGCGGGCGGCATCAGCCTCCGTCGACGGGTCGACGATGATCATCGGCACCTTCACCGAAACCTCGTGGAACAGGTCCTTCTCGCCCAGCCAGTGATCACCGAGATAGTCGCCGTGGTCGGAGGTGAAGACGATCATCGTCTTCTCCGTCAGGCCCTCGTCATCGAGGAACCTGAACAGCACGCCAAGCTGGTCGTCGATCTGCTTGATCAGGCCCATATAGGCGGGGATCACGCGGCGGCGGACCTCCTCGCGGGAGAAGTTACGCGACACGCGCATGTCCATGAAGGCGCCGTAGACGGGATGCGGGTTCTGCCGCTCGCCGTCGGAGCGGATCGCCGGCTGGACGTCATCCTCTGAGAACATGTCGTGGTAGGGCGCCGGCGCGATATAGGGCCAGTGCGGCTTGATGTAGGAGAGGTGCAGGCACCAGGGGCGGCCGTCCTCCTTCGCCTCGCGGATGAAGTCCATGGCGCGGCGGGTCATGTAGGGCGTCTCGGAGTGCTCCTCCGGGACGTTCGCCTCCTTGTCCGCATGGGCGAGCAGCCAGCCGTTCTGCTTCTCGCCGTTGGGACCGACGCCGGAATTGGCGCGATCCTCCCAGGGGTTACGGGCGGGAAAGCCGTGCTCCTCGAGATACTTGTCATAGGCCGGCCGCGGCGCGCCTGGGCGAGAGGGATGCAGGCCGTCGTCGCGCTCATAGGGCTCGAAGCCGCACTGCGCCGCCTCCACCCCGATCACCGAGCCCTTCGGAATGCCGAGCCGCTCCATGCCCTCGTCGTCCGCCGTCATGTGGGTCTTGCCGACGAGGACGTTGCGGACGCCGAGACCCTTGATGTGCTGGCCGAGCGTCGGCTCGCCGATGCGCAGCGGGAAGTTGTTCCAGTTGGAGCCGTGCGAGCGCATGTAGCGGCCGGTGTAATAGCTCATGCGAGAGGGGCCACAGACCGGGGACTGGACATATGCGCGGGTGAAGCGCACGCCGCGCGCCGCCAGCGCATCGATGTTCGGCGTCTTGAGCTTCGGGTGTCCGTAGCAGCTCAGGTAGTCGAACCTCAGCTGGTCGCACATGATGAAGAGGACATTCCTGTCGGCATGCGGCATGGCAATTCGTTCCGGCTGGGCTTCGTGCGATTTCTGAAGGCCCCACCCTTACCCTCCCCTCGCTGATGCGAGGAGAGGGAGACTACCGCGTCGCGCCTTTCAGCCTGAGGCCGAGCCAGGCGCGACTGATCTGCAGTTGCGGGGCGTCGTAGTCCCCCTCCCCTTGAAGCGAAGCGCACAAGGGGAGGGTGAGGGTGGGGCGAGTTTCCCTTACGAAGGCTTGAAGCCAGAGGCGCGCACGGCCGGCGTCCAGGCGTCGTGGTCTTCCTTCTGGATGCGGGCGAGATCCTCCGACGTCGACCCCGTTGGCACCATGGAGAGGCGCAGCACCTTCTCCTTCACGGCCGCATCGCGCATCGCCGCCATCACGGCGCGGCTGACCTTGCCGATCATCTCGGCCGGCGCGCCGGCCTTCGTATAGAGCGCGTACCAGGCGCCGCCGGCGATGGGGATGCCGGCCTCGGTGAAGGTCGGCACGTCGGGCAGGAAGGGTGAGCGTTCGCGGCCGGAGACGGCCAGCACGCGGATGCGGCCTGCCCTCGCCAGCTCCGTGACGTCGGAGGTCGTGGTCATGACCATCGGCACCTGGCCGCCGAGGAGATCGTTGAGCGCCGGCGCCGAGCCGCGGTAGGGCGCGTGCTGCATGGCGACGCCGATCTTCTCGCCCATCAGCGCCCCGAAGAAGTGCGGCAGGTTGCCGACGCCCGGTGAACCGTAGGTGGCGCGGCGCGGGTCCTGCTTCATCCAGGCCACGAGCTCGGTCAGGGTCTTCGCCGGCGTGTCCGGATGGATCGCCAGCGCGAAGTCGAAGGTGGTGACGAGGCTGATCGGCGCGAGATCGCGGAACGGATCGTAGGGCAGCTGCGGGAAGATGATCGGGTGAATGATGATCGGCGCCACCGGCGTCAGCAACAAGGTGCGGCCATCGGGCGGCGCGTTGATGACCGCCTGCGTGCCGATCTGGCCGCCGGCACCCGGACGCGCCTCGACGATGGTCGTCTCGTTCAGCGCCCCGCCGATCTCGTCGGCGACGATGCGGGTGAGCGCGTCCCCTGCCCCGCCGGCGGCGAAGGGAAAGATGAAGCGCATCGGGCCGGACTGGGCGCGAGCGCCGCGCACGGCGAAAGGCAGCAGGGCCGCGCCGGCCATCAGATGTCTGCGATCCATGCCCAGCTCCCGTTAGTCGTCAAACCCCATCACTGCACGAACGAAACAACCTATCAACGGCGGGGCGCCGTGTCAATGATTTTTTTCCTATGATAGGTAATTGCGGCTAGACGCCTGAGGCCAGAGGCTTGCCTTGCATGAGCCAGGTGCGTCCTTCGAGGCTCGCTTCCGGACGCACTTGGGCGATGCAATGCGCCGGTCAATAGGCCTTCACCGGGTGGATGAAGGGCCAGGGCGAGGCCTCCGATCCGCGTTCGACCTTCACCTCGATGAGCGAGGGGCGCGACGTCGCCCGCGCCGTTTGCAGGGCCTGGGACAGAACCGAACGCAGTTCGGCCGGCGAGGAGGCGGTCGCGCTGTCCACCCCGAAGGCCTTCGCGAGGGCGGGAAATTCCGGATTGACCAGGTCGGCGCCGATCAGCCGGTTGCCGTAGCGCGTCTCCTGGTCACGGCGGACATTACCGTAGGCCTGGTTGTTGAAGACGACGGTGACGAGGCCGATGCCGTATTGCTCGGCGGTCGCCAGTTCCTGCACGCCGAACATGAACCCGCCGTCGCCGGCGATGGACACCACGTCGCGGTCGGGATGGGCGACCTTCACGCCGAGCGCCGTCTGGAAGCCGAAGCCGAGCGTGCCCTGGAAGCCGGTCGAGACATAGGTGCGTGGCTGGTGGACGGGGTAGCCGAAATAGCTGGCGAAACCGGCCTGGCACAGCTCCTCGACGAGAATGCCGTCGGCCGGCAGGGCGTCGCGGATGACATCGAGATAGTCCATCTCGGGCTGGACGACGCGGATGGCCGAGGCGGCCTCGGCCCGCGCCGTCGCGATGGCGGAACGGTTGTCGGGGCCGCGGTGTCCGGCAAGGGCCTCGGCCAGCGCGGCCGCCGCCTCGGCGCTGTCGGCGACGATGCCGGCATCGGCAAAAAGCCGCGTCATCTCGGCCGGATCGATGTCGATCCGGATGAGCTTGCGGCCGCCGTCGAGGCCGGTCGCCACCTGCATCATGTTGCCCCAGCGCATGGTGGGCATCTCGAGCCGCGTGCCGATGGCGATGACGAGGTCGCAGTCGCGGTACAGGCGGAAGGCGGCGTAGGAGGAGAGGCCCCAGGGGCCTTCCTCGTCGATGACGCCACGCCCGCCCCGGAAGGCCGCCACCGGCGCGCCGATGGTCTCGGCAAGGCGGGCGATCTCGGCGCTCGCGTGCTGGGCTCCGGAACCGGTCATGATGATCGGCAGGCGGGCCGCGCGGATGAGGTTGGCGGCGTGAGAGATCATCGCCGGAGCGGGCTTTGGCGGCGCGTCGCGAACGCCGGCGATGGCATCCGGCACAACCTCGGAATCCGCCATCACGTCCCAGGCCATCTCAAGCGCCACCGGTCCCGGCCGACCCGACTGCGCCTGCCGGAAGGCCTCGGCGACGAGGGCCGGCGCATCAGCCGGCCTCTCGATACGCTCGGCCCATTTGACCAGCAACTTCAGCGTGCCGAGCTGGTCGGCGATCTCGTGCAGGTGGCCGCGGCGCCTGCCGATGAAGGCCGAAGGGACCTGCCCTGTCAGGCAGACCATCGGCGTGTTGCAGCCCCAGCCCGTCGCCAGCGCCGCCGTGGTGTTGAGCAGGCCCGGACCGGGCACGACCGAATAGACCCCGGGCTGGCCGGTCGAGCGCCCGTAGCCGAAGGCCATGTAGCCGCAGGCCTGCTCATGCCGCGCGCCGATGGTGCGGATGCGGTCGGCATTGCGGGCGAGTGCGTCGAAGAGCGGATACATCTGCGCGCCCGGCAGGCCGAAGACCGTGTCGACCCCGTTGGCGAGGAGCCCCGCGACGATCGCCTCGCCGCCCGTCATCCGCTGCATCATGCTCCCCTCCCTCCGTGCCGCCCTTCGGGGCTCACGGCCATTTCACGACCGGGGGCATGGAGGAGAGAATGCTCTCCACGTTGCCGCCCGTCTTCAGCCCGAACACCGTGCCGCGGTCATGCAGCAGGTTGAACTCGACATAGCGGCCGCGCCGCACGAGTTGCTCCTCCCGGTCGGCCTCGGTCCACGGCGTTCCCACGTTGCGCCTGACAAGCTCGGGATAGATGTCGGCGAAGGCGCGCCCGACATCCTGGGTGAAGGCGAAGTCCGCATCCCGGTCGCCGCTGTCGAGATAGTCGAAGAAGATGCCGCCGATGCCGCGCGGCTCCTTGCGGTGCGGCAGGTAGAAGTAGTCGTCGCACCAGGCCTTGTACCGGGCATAGTCGGCGACGGAATGCGGCGCGCAGGCCGCCTGCATGGCAGCGTGAAAGGCGAGCGTGTCCGGGTCGTCCTGCTTGCGGCGGCGGTCGAGAACCGGCGTCAGGTCGGCGCCGCCGCCGAACCACATCCGCGTCGTCGCCACCAACCGGGTGTTCATGTGGACGGCCGGGACGTTGGGATTCACCGGATGGGCCATCAGCGAGATACCGGTCGCGAAGAAGCGCGGGTCGTCGCTGGCGCCGGGAATCTGGGCGCGGAACTCGGGGGCGAACTCGCCATAGACCGTCGAGCAATGGACGCCGACCTTCTCGAAGACGCGGCCCGCCATCATGCTCATGACACCGCCGCCGCCGTCACGGCCGGTATGGTCGGTGCGCGTCCAGGGCTTGCGACGAAACCGGCCGGCCGGCGCCGGAGAACCGGTCAGTTCATCCTCGAGGGCCTCGAGGCGGGCACAGATGTCGTCGCGGAGCGCCTCGAACCAGGAGCGGGCGCGGATCTTGCGCTCCGACAGGTCGGGCGGCAGCGGCGATGGATCGGGACGCGGAGCGTTGGTCGTCTTCATGGCGCGCGATCTAGCGCCCTCCGGCCTTCGCCTTCAAGCCGGTCAGAAGGCGACACAGGCGCGGCGCGTCATGATGCCCACCGATTCCTGCGCGAAGCGGCGGCGGTAGGCGGAGGCGACCTCGGCGAGGCGCGGCAGGTCGCGCGCCTCGTCGCCCAGCACGATCAGGATCACCTTGCCCGGCTCGCGCACCAGCCGGCCGTCGGCCTGCCGGTACTGGCCTCGGCTGTCGGTGATGGTCAGGCCATTGGGAAAGCGGGGTGTCACCTCGGCATCGACGAAGCGTCGGAAGGCGGTCTCGGTGACACCGACGCGCCCGCCGATGTTGCGGCCGAACAGCAACTCCGCGACCAGACGCTCGCGGCCACCGGGCGGGCATGCCGGCGAGGTCGTCGTCACGCAGCCCGAGAGGCCGACAGCCAGCGCGACGAGCGCAACCGCCCGCGGCACGATGACCCGGCCCTTCACAGCCGGGCGGTCTCGTACCAGAAGCGCTCGATGCTCTCGGCCAGTTGGCGATAGCCCTCGAAGGAGCGCGGCTTCACCACATAGGCGTTGGCGTGGTTTCGATAGCTGCGATCGACGTCCTCCTGCCGCTCCGAGGAGGAGAAGATGAGGGTCGGCAGTCCCTGGGTGGCATCGCCGGCGCGGATCCGTCCGAGCACGTCGTAGCCATCCATGCCCGGCATGTTCAGGTCGAGCAGGACGAGATCGGGATGGAAGACCGGGATCGCGGCCAGTGCCGCCTCGCCGGAGTCGGCGTGGCGGATGTCGAACGACGACGCGGCTCCGTCGAAGGCGTTGCGCAGGAACAGGACTTCGTTGGGATCGTCATCGACGATCAGCAGCTTCCGACCCGGCATCTGCATCCTCTCCTCCGGTTCCTCGCGTCTTGTCCGCACGCCGACGCGGCAGCGTGAGGAGGAAGCGTGCGCCCCGCGACCACTCCTTGTCGAGCCAGATTTCGCCGCCGTGGCTCTCCACGATGCGGCGGCACAGGGCGAGCCCCAGCCCGAGTCCGGGATAGCGGCTCTCGTCGCGGTGCAGGCGGCGGAAGATCTCGAAGATCCGGTCGGCATAGGTCCCGTCGATGCCGATGCCGTTGTCCTCCACCGAGATTTCCCAGAAGCGCCCCGCCGGACGCGCGCGGATCTTGACGACGAGCGGTTCCTCGCCGCGGTACTTCACCGCGTTGCCGATGAGGTTCTGGAACAGTCGGATGAGAAGTCCCGCGTCCCCGGTCACGGTCGGCAGGTTGAAGGTCTTCACTGTCGCGCCAGCGGCCTCGATGTCCGCACCCAGCAGGGCCACGGCGTCCGCCGCGACGCGCGCAAGATCGACATCCTCCTGCTTCACCGAGGCGTAGGCGACCTGCGTGTAGGCGATAAGGCTGCGGATGAGGCGCTGCATGCGCTCGACGCTCGCCATGATGCTGGCTGCATAGCCCGCCGCCTGCGGGTCGCTCTCGCCGACGCGTGACTTCAGCATGTCCGAGAACATGTTGATGTGGCGCAGCGGCGCCTGCAGATCATGCGACACAATGGCCGAGAACTGCCGCAGGGCCTCGTTGGACTGGTGGAGCCTTGCCTCCTGCTCCTGCCTCTCGGTGTCGTCGCGAACGACGACCATGATGTTGGGCTCGTCCGGCCCGACGCCCTCGAGGCGGCTGTACGCCGCCTGGATCCACACCCAGTGACCCTCCTTGTGGCGCAGCCGGTGGATGCTGAAGCCGAGGTCTCTCCCCTCGCTGATGGCCTGGTTGATGGTGTCCACCCGCGCCCAGTCGTCGGGGTGGACCAGCATGGCCGGCCTGATCTCCCGCATCTCCTCCGGCGAATAGCCGAGCAGCTTGCGGGCGGAGGGGGATGCATAGAAGACACGGCCCTCGGCGTTGCGCAGGATGATCAGGTCGCTGGCGTTTTCGGCGAGCAGCCGATAGCGCTCCTCGCTCGCCTTGAGTTCGACCCCGCGCTGCTCGACCCGCTGCTCCAGTTCCCGGTTGGCGCGCGCCAGCGCCGCGGACTGGAGGTGGAGCCGGACGGAGGCCTGGGCGAAGGCCTCGCCAACCCGGTTGACCTCGGCGATCTGCGTCTTCGGCACGACCGTGAGCTGCCCTCGGCCCACAGCCGTCGCGGCGTCCGTCATTGCACGGCTTGCGGAGGCCAGCCGGCCGACGATCAACCATGCCATCCCAACGGCTAGCGTGAGCAGAAGCACGGCGGTTGCCGCCATCCATCCCAGCGACTGCCACAGCGAGCGGTTGAGGGCCGTCACGTCGACGCCGAGCGTCAGCAGCCACCCCGATATCGGCGAGCGGATGTAGAAAGCGGACACGGGGATGCCGGTGGCATTGGTGCCGCGCCAGTTGCCGCTGGTGCCGACGGCCGCCGTGAAGGCGGGCAGCGGGCGCCCGACCAGTTCGGCATGCCGTTCGGACCGGGCGATGATGAGACCGGAGCGGTCCGACAGAGAGGCGGAGTAGGGAGCGCGGACGCCGAACTCCGTCATCACGCGCGAGAAGACGTCGGGACTGAAGGTTGTCGATATCAGGTGGGCGACCTCGCCATTGCGGATCACCGGCAGGAAGATGGCCACCGCATAGGTGCCGGTGCCCCGGCTGACGAACAGGTTGGAGAAGACCGGCGCCTTGAGCGCGATCGCCTCCTGCATCGGCTGGATCATCGGCCAGTTCGGCAGGGGCATTCCCCGGGGCACGCTGGTATCGACCACGATCTGGCCGTCAAGGCCGCGCAGCCGGATCTCGATGCCGAGGCCGGAGAACTCGCGCGCCTGATCGTCGAACGCAAGAAAGTCGCGCTGGTCGATGGTCGGCGAGGTCGCAAGGACCTTCAGGATGGCGAGGCGGGACGACAGAAGCCGGTCGATCTCCGCCGCGACGTTCTCCGTGCGCTGCAGGCCACCCGCCTCGAGCCGGGCGCCCTCGGCCTGTGCATAGCGCCAGGCGAGCAGACCGGCGAGGAGCAGCAGCGGAATTGAGAGAGCCGCCGCAAAGGCGGCGAGGTAGACTGCGAGCGAACGTTCCTTCACCGCATCGTCCAAGACCATTCCCTCCATCCGCGTGTGATTCGCGGGATGTTTTCGGGAAGTCTAGCACCGGTGCGGCGCGCGCTCTCCTGGTCTGGCGTGTCGGGGATCAGTCTGCGGACTTGTCCGGTGCGCCGCAGAAGATGTCGTAAACGACGCCGATCACCCGTCGCACGTCGTCGCTCGCGAGACTGTAGTAGATCGTCTTGCCGTCCCTGCGGGTCGTGACGAGCCCCTCGAGCCGCAGGCGCGCCAGCTGCTGCGAGACGGTCGGCTGCCGCAGGGCCAAGATTGTTTCCAGCTCCCCGACCGAGCGCTCCCTCTCGGAGAGGAGGCAGAGCAGAAGCAGGCGGTTCTCGTGCGCCAGCGCCTTCAGGAAATCGCTGGCATCGCGGGCCTTGCCCATGAGGCTCTCGATGGCCGGGGACCTGCCGTCCTGGGCGGCGAAAGCTCCGGCAATTGCTGCAACGCCCGACGACATCGATCTCACCTCACTGAAGCCCGATACGTTGGAGCAATCCACGCAAGAGGCATGCCGGTGCTGCCCACCGACATATTCCGCGATCCTAAATAATCCTTCGGATGCGGTTTCGTAACCCGGTCCACGCGAAAAGCGCGAGCCCCGAAGTCGCGGCGCATTGAGGACGTGACGGCGCACTGAGGCAGATCAAGGCCGCTGGCCCCGGTCTGTGCCAGTCACTATCCTCTACGTCGACCAACGACAGGCGGCCTCCGCCCCGGCGGTGCCCAACAATCGGGAAAGCCCATGCGCATCCATGTCCTCGCCGCCGGTGTGGCCGTTGCTCTCGCCGCGGCGTCTCCGTCCCTCGCCCAGACGGCCGGTGACCCGGCTGCCGGCGAACGCGTTTTCGCCAGCCAGTGCCGCGCCTGCCATCAGCTTGGCGAGACGGCGCGCAACCTTGTCGGCCCGCAGCTCAACGGCCTTTTCGGCCGCCGGGCGGGATCGGTCGCCGGCTTCAACTATTCGCCGGCCTACAAGACCCCGGCGGTCGCCGAAAAGGTCTGGGCGGAAGACAACTTCGCGACCTACATCCGGGATCCGCGGACCGTCACGCCCGGCACGCGCATGGTGTTCGTCGGAATTCGTGACGAGGCCCAGATCGCCAATCTGACCGCCTTCCTCAGGCAGTTCGGCCCGGACGGCAAGAAGCAGCCCTGAGACACCGCGGCGCGCTCCAGCCCTCAGCCCGCCACCGGCGTCTTGCCGGCCGGTGCGCAGTCCTGATGCCCGCCGCCCTGTGTCGATCCTTGGATCGTCCGAGAGTTGCGACAGCAACAGGGAACCGGAGGCAACGTCTTCGAAAGCTCGTCCCTGTCAACCGAAGAGACTTTCACACTACGGTCGTCGCAGTTTTCTCACATGGAAATTTGATCTGGAAATGCCGTCAGATCGCAGGGCGGCCTGTTGTCTCGTCTCCCCCCAGACTGTAGTCTGGTAACGATGCGCCAGGCCTTTCCTGGCGTTGCGGGCTTTTCATCGCGTTCCTGAAAATCCTCACGTTGCTGGCCGGAGACGGACATGCGGCAATTGACGCGCCTCATGATCATTGACGACGAACTGCATGACATCGGCTTCATGCTGCAGTTCTTCGAGGAGCGTATCCCGGACTGCGCGTTCGAGACCTTCAGCTCCGCCGAGGAGGCGCTGGCGCGGCTGCACTTCGCCGAGGCGCGCGGCGACAATCCGGTTCTCATCGAGGACCCCGACATCATCATCCTCGACCTCAGGCTCGGGGCCATGGACGGGTTCGATTTCCTGAAGGCGCTGCGGGGCGATGAATCGACACGTCACATCCCGGTGGTCGTCATCTCCGGCGACACGGCGCGGCCGGCCGTCGACAAGGCCTATGAATGCGGCGCCAACGCCATGTTCCACAAGCCCGTCTCGCTCGACGGCTACCGGGCCATGATCGGCTCGATCGTCGACTACTGGCAGAGAACCGCACGTCACGCCGCAGCCTGACCGGCTCGAAGCTGCGGCCGACACCAGAGCCGACCGCCAACCCTTCCGGCGTCATCCCCTGCATTGCCGGTCGAGCGGCTTGTCCCGCGGCCGGTCCTGTTGCATGAGCGTTCGATCGTTCCCGGAGCCTGTCATGACCCGCACGTTCCTGCCCCTCGTCGCCCTCTGTCTCCTTCCCGTCGCCGGCGAGGCGCGCGATGCCGGCTGCCGCATCGAGCAGGCCGGGCGCGTGGTGCTCGACCGCACCTGCGATTTCGCACCCGACGGGCGCGACGGCTCGTTCACCCTGTCGCCGCGAGGCGGCGCGCAGGGAGCGCTGTTCGGCAACATGTCCATGGTGTCGGTCTCGGTCATCGAGCCGGGCCTCGCCGAGGTCCGCGGCCTGACGCGCGACGGCATCAATTCCCGCTGGGGCACGGCACGCCGGTCGCAGCGCGATGGCGCCTGCTGGCAGGGCGACGATTTCAGGATCTGCGCGCGCTAGAAATCGCCCGCCAGAGCGGAGCCAGGCTGCGCTTAGTCGGCCGCCGTCGGCATCGGCTCGTCGGCGGCAAGGCCGAGTTCGCGCGCCACCGAACGCATGATTTCCATCTGCTGCGTCGTGACCTCGGTCTGAAGGCTGTCGTCGAGGGCGATGTCGATCGCATAAAGCGGCAGGTTGCCCTCGATCAGCGCCATGACGCGGTCGGAGGCCGGCTGCCCAGGCTGGGACAGGATGGCGCTCTCGTAGGTATCGACCGTGCAGACGCGCGCGCCGGACGTCGCGGATGCGATGGGGGAGAAGGCTGCCACGAGGGAGATGATCCCCACCGCGGCGCCCAGTGATCGGAGCCCTGTCATCGGTGTCGTTCCCAGCCTCACGGCTTTCGCGACAAAGGGCGCGAAAGCCGATGCAATGACGGGAAAACGCGACAGAGGCGCGGAATGTTCCTATAGCTGATTAGCTTGACCAAATTTGCCGGCACTCGCTAGAGTTGAATATTCTCGCTTTTGCTCTGAGAGGGTGTTGGCATGGGTTTCATCCTTCTTCCGATTTTCCTGATCATTGGACTGCTGCAGATTTGGCTCGGCTTTGCGGGGATCGAGCATCACCTCGGCGCTATAGCCGCTGTCATCGCCGTAGTCGCCGCAATCTTACTTCGATTTCTGCTGCCGCTGACAATTGGAAGTTATTTTGGAGCCGTCAGTGTAATGGGCTGGCCCTGGTGGGTTGGAATACTGATTGCTGCGCCAGGGCTCGTTTTCATTGCACCTGCCATGGTGATGACAGCGTTGGAACCCATCCTGTCACGACGCAAATCCTAAGGCCTGCTGTGCATTGCTTAGGGCGTGTTTATCCGGCTGTCTTCGATAGCCAAGGAGCTTGGCTGGGTCGCTAGGATTCGAACCTAGATAGCGGGTACCAAAAACCCGAGTCCTACCATTAGACGACGACCCAAGAGCCTGCTGCAGGGCATCCGGCACGCGGGCCGGGCGAAGCAGGAGCGGCGGACCATAGCGATGTGATCCGCCGGGTTCAACGCCAAGCTGCGAAGACCCCGCGCGGGTTCGACCCGCCTGTGGCGCAACATCCAGACACCTGCCGAACGGCGGAACACCCGGCAGTGGACGGGCCTCCGCCTCCTGCACTAGGTTTCGGCCCCAACGGCCGGCCGTCAGCCGGCGACGCGGAATGCCCCGGAGGACACCATGCTCGGTCTGATGCAGGACTGGCCGCTGCTCATCTCCAAGATCATCGACCATGCTGGGATGTATCACGCCCAACGCAAGGTGATCTCGCGGTCCATCGAGGGGCCGATCGTCGAGACCAACTACGCCGCCATCCGCCGCAACGCGCTGCGCGTCGCCAAGCGACTGGAGAAGGACGGCATCACGCTCGGCGACCGCATCGGGACGGTGGCCTGGAACACCTGGCGCCACCTCGAGGCCTGGTACGGCATCACCGGCGTCGGCGCCGTCTATCACACGCTCAACCCGCGCCTCTTCCCCGAGCAGATCGCCTGGATCGCCAATCATGCCGAAGACCGCATGATGCTGATCGACCTGACCTTCGTGCCGCTGCTGGAGAAGCTGCAGGACAAGCTGCCGCTGGTGGAGCGCTTCGTGGTGCTGACCGACGGCGCGCACATGCCGCAGACGAGCCTGCGCAACGCGGTCGCCTACGAGGACTGGCTGAACGAGGTCGATGACGACTTCGCCTGGAAGAGCTTCGACGAGAACACCGCCGCCGGCATGTGCTACACCTCCGGCACGACGGGCAACCCGAAGGGCGTCGTCTATTCGCACCGCTCGAATGTCATCCATTCGATGGTGGTGAACAATCCGGACATGTTCGGCCTGGCGTCCAAGGACGTCATCATGCCGGTGGTGCCGATGTTCCACGCCAACGGCTGGTCGCTGGCCTTCACCGCCCCGATGGCGGGGGCGACCATGGTCATGCCCGGCGCCAAGATGGACGGCGCCTCGATCTACGAGCTTCTCGACACCTGCAAGGTGACCCATTCGGCCGCTGTTCCGACGATCTGGCTGATGCTCCTGCAGCACCTGGAACAGCACGGCCTGAAGCTGCCCCACCTGCACAAGACGGTCATCGGCGGCTCGGCCTGCCCGCGCGCCGTCACCCAGACCTTCCGCGACGTCTATGGCGTCGAGGTTCTCCACGCCTGGGGCATGACGGAGATGAGCCCGCTCGGCACGGTGTGCTCGCTGAAGCCCGAGGTCGCCGGCCTCACCGGCGACGCCTGGCTCGACATCAAGGAGACGACGGGACACCCGCCCTTCGGCGTCGAGATGAAGATCGTCGATGACGAGCGGCATGAGCTGGCGCGCGACGGCAAGGCCTTCGGCCGCCTGATGGTGCGCGGTCCCTCCGTCGCCGGCGCCTATTTCAAGGGCGAGGGCGGCGAGATCCTCGATCCGGACGGCTTCTTCGACACCGGGGACGTCGCCTCCATCGACGCCAACGGCTACATGCGCATCGTCGACCGCTCCAAGGACGTCATCAAGTCAGGCGGCGAGTGGATTTCCTCCATCGACCTGGAGAACCTCGCGGTCGGCCACCCCGACGTGGCGGAAGCGGCGGTCATCGGCGTCGTGCATCCGAAATGGGACGAGCGGCCGCTGCTGATCGTGGTGCCCAAGACCGGGCGGACCCCGACGCGCGAGAGCGTTCTCGCCTTCATGGACGGCAAGATCGCCAAGTGGTGGATGCCCGACGACGTGGTGGTGGTGGACGAGATTCCGCACACCGCGACGGGCAAGATCCAGAAGACGACGCTCAGGGACCAGTTCAAGGCCTACCGCTTCCCCGCCTGAGGCGCGGCTTGAGCCTTCGCGCAATCCCGCCGGCGCAATGCCGGCGTGGCGCTGAAACGATCCTGCCGCTAGCATGCCGAAGGTTCGCCGCCGGAGGATGCCATGACCGATGCCGCTCAGCCTGGACCGTGGGGGCCGCGCTCCGCCGCCGCCGCCATGGCCGCGGCCGAGCAGGCGGCCGCCCGGCCGTCGGTTCCCGCCGTTCCGACGGCGGGAGCGCCGGTGCCGCCGGCGACCCGGATCGGCTTCACCGGTCAGGCGGGAGAACTGCTCGGGCTGCTGGTGCGGGGCTTCCTGCTGCAGGTCGTCACGCTCGGCATCTACCGATTCTGGTTCATCACCGAGGTACGCCGCTACTACTGGGCGCACAGCTTCGTCGGCCCGGAGGACGTCACCTATACCGGCCGCGGCATGGAACTCCTGAAGGGCTTCCTCATCGCCCTCGCCATCCTCGTGCCGATCCAGGCGGCCTCGTTCTTCGTCCTCCTCGGCGTCCCGCAGGCCGAGTTCGTCGTCTCGGCGACGGTCTTCGTGCTCTACCTGCTGCTCGGCCAGTTCGCCGTCTATGCCGGGCGGCGCTACCGGCTGACACGGACCTCGTTCCGCGGCCTCAGGCTGCGCATGACCGGATCGGCCTGGGCCTATGCCTTCCGCGCCTTCGGCCTCTGGCTCATCGTCATCGCCACCCTCGGGCTGGCCCTTCCCTGGGCGGCGACCGCCATGGAGCGGATGAAGATGCGCGCGACCTGGTACGGCGACGCGCAGGGCGATTTCGTCGGGACCGCCGGCGATCTGTTCCGGCGCGGCATCCTCATCTGGCTGCTCGCGCTCGGCCTGCCGCTCCTGGTGGTCATGTCGGTCGCCCTGTCGATCCCGCCGGACCTGTGGAAGAGCCTGTTCAATGCGGCAGGCAGCGGCACGCTCGACAAGCACCCGGCCGCCGGCATGATCATCATCGCGCTGAGCTCCGCCGGCATCCTGTCCGTGGCCATCCCGGTGCTACTGTTCCCGGCCTTCCAGGCGGTCCTGTTCCGCTGGCGGATGAACGGCGTCAGGATCGGCGGCGCGTCGCTGTCCTCGACCTTCACCATCGGCACCTCCTACGGCGTCTATATCATCGGCGGCCTTGCCATTTTCGGCGTTCTCATCGTGATGGCGATCGTCGGGGCGATCGTCTTCGGCGGCATCGCAGCGGCGATCTTCGCCAGGGGCACCCCGGCGCTGGACTCGCCGGTGGCGGGCGTCACCGGCGTCGTGCTGCTCGTGCTGGCCTATATGGCCTTCTTCGGCATCCTATGGATCGCCAAGCAGCTTCTGATCGACCTCAGGCTCTACCGGGTCCGCCTCGCATCGCTGACGGTGCTGAACCTTGCGGCGCTCGACGGCGTGAGGGCTCACAACGTCAACGCCTCCGCCATGGGCGACAGCCTCGGCGATGCGGTCGATTTCGGGTTCGGTGTCTGATGCCCAGCGTCGCCGCCATCTACTACGACGGGATCGTCAGCCGCCGCCACGCGGTGGAGGTGTCGCTTCATCCGGAGGGGCTGGCGATCTTCTCCGCGGAAGGCGCCGTGATCGCCACATGGCCCTATGCCTCCGTCCGCAGGATCGAGGGCTTCCGCGGCGCGGGCCTTGCCGTCACGCGGCAGCAAGATCCAGGCTCGACCACCGAACCGCGGCTCGAGATCGCCGACCCGGCCTTCGCGGCGGAGCTCGCCGGCCGCGCGCCCCTGACGCTCACCGGCTCCGCCGCCTCCCGCAAGGAACGCCGTTCGGTAGTCGTCTGGGCGATCGCCGCCGTCATCTCGCTACTGGGGCTCGCCTATTTCGGACTGCCGGCCATTGCCGGCCGCATCGCGCCGCTCGTTCCGGCGAGCGTGGAAATGCGCCTTGGCGCATCCATGGATCCGCAGATCAGGCGCGAGTTCGGCGGCCCCGGCGGGATGAAGACCTGCTCGGCTCCGGCCGGCGTCGCTGCGCTCAACGAACTCGTCTCCCGCTACGAACGGCATGCGAACCTGCACGTGCCGCTGCGCGTCGTCGTCATCGACCATTCCATGGTCAATGCCTTCGCGCTGCCGGGCGGATACGTCTACATCATGCGCGGGCTCATCGCGCGGGCGCGCGGGCCCGACGAGGTCGCCGGCGTGCTCGGCCACGAGATCGGCCATGTCCGCTACCGGCATGGCCTGCAGTCGGCGATCCAGAGCGGCGGCCTCGGCTTCCTGCTCGGCACGGTCTTCGGCGATTTCGCCGGAGGCACCGCCATCCTGCTCGCCTCCCGCACCCTCTTGAGCAGCGCCTTCTCGCGCGAGGCCGAGCGCGAGGCCGACACCTTCGGCGTCGACCTGATGCTGAAGGCCGGCGGCAATCCGGAAGGGCTCGCCGGCTTCTTCCGCTCGGCGGGAGGCGGCGGCCCGCCCGGCGCGCTCTCCTGGATCACCAGCCATCCCGCCAGCGCCGAACGCGAGGAGGCGATCCGCCGCATGGCCCGCGACCGGCCGATCGTGGCGCCGGCCCTCAGCCCCGCACAGTGGCAGGCGCTGCGCGACATCTGCCAGACCACGAGCTGAGGCGGGACCTGCATCGCATGCGCCGCCCCCTGGTCGAGCCGACCTCCCGCCTCGCCGTCTGGAGCCTGCGCCTGACGGCGGTCGGCATGGCCGTCCTGCTGATCGCCGTGCTCGCCGCCCGCTCCGACAGGCTCGACGGCGCCCAGGCCGTGACGGCTTTGACCGTTGGCCTCGGCGTGGTCGGCGCGGGAGTCCTCGCGGCCATTCTCGCCGGGGTCCTCATCTGGTTCACCGGCTATCGCGGGGGACGATACGCGGCCGCCGCGATAATCCTCGGCATCGCCGTCTCGGCCTATCCCGTGACCCTCGCCGTCATCGGCTGGCGCCTGCCGGCCATCGCCGACGTGACGACCGATTTTGCCGATCCCCCCACCTTCGCCATCTCCGCCATGGCCCGGCCGCGGACTGCCAATCCCGCCACATACGACGCCGGCCTCGCGGCGACCCAGCGACGCATCTATCCGGAGATCAGGCCCATCGAGATCGACCTCCCGGCCGAGAGCGTCGGCGAGATTGTCACCGACCTGGTCGCGGCGCGGCGTTGGACGGTGCTCGACCAGGTGGACTACCACGGCCCCGACCGCGAGGGCCGCATCGAGATGGTGACGCGATCGGTGGTGCTCGGCCTGCGCGACGACATCGTCATCCGCATTCGCCACGTGAATGGCAGGTCCCGCATCGACATGCGTTCGGCGGCACGCTACGGACGGCAGGATTTCGGCGTCAATGCGCGGCGGACCATCGCCGCGCTGGACGAGATGCGGGCGGCGGCGCGACGGGCGCAGCGCGAGCGATAGGTGACTTGCAATGAGCGTCAGGGCTGCGACCGTTCCCCTCCACGAGGACGAGGTGATCGAGGGCATCCGGCGCTGGGTGTCCATCGAGAGCCCGACCTATGACGCGGCCGGCGTCGAGGCCGTTCTCGACGCCGTCGAGAAGGATTTCGAGGGGCTGCCGGTCACCCTCGACCGGCGCGAGGGGCGGGACGGCTATGGCGGCATCCTCAAGGTGTCGTCGGCGGAGCCCTCCAACGAGAGGCCGATCCTCGTCCTCACCCATATCGACACGGTTCACCCGAAGGGCACACTCACCGGCCGCCTGCCCTTCCGACGCGACGGCGACCGGCTTTACGGGCCGGGCCTCTACGACATGAAGGGCGGCGCCTATCTCGCCGTCGCCGGCTATCGGGCGCTGGTGCGGGCCGGCGTGCCGACGGCGCGGCCGGTGACCTTCCTGTTCACGCCGGACGAGGAGGTCGGCAGCCCGACCTCGCGCCAGGTCATCGAGGAGGAGGCCGCAAGAGCCGCCTATGTCCTCGTCACCGAGCCGGCCCGCGACGGCGGCCGTATCGTTACCGCCCGCAAGGGCGTCGGGCGCTTCACCATCGCGACCCACGGCCGACCGGCCCATGCCGGCGCACGCCACCAGGACGGCCGCAGCGCCATCCGCGAGATGGCGCACCAGATTCTCGCCATCGAGGCCATGACGGACTATGCGCGCGGCATCACCACGACCGTCGGCCTGATCAAGGGCGGCACGGCGGCGAACGTGACGCCCGAGACGTGCTCGGCCGAGATCGACCTGAGGGTGCCGGACCCGGCCGTCGGCGAGGAGATGGTCGCGCGCCTGCTCGGCCTCAAGCCGGTCGATCCGGACGTCACCATCACCATCGACGGCGGCATCAACCGGCCCGCCTACCCGAAGACGGCGATGATCGTCGACATGCTGGAGAAGGCGAAGGCTGTCGCCCATGCGGTCGGCTTCGACCTTGCCGACTGCCCGATGACGGGCGGCGGCTCGGACGGCAACTTCACCGCTGCCCTCGGCGTCCCGACCCTCGACGGCCTCGGCATCGACGGCGCCGGCGCGCACACCCTCGAGGAGTACGGTCTGGTTTCCTCGATCCTGCCGCGTTCGCGCCTTCTTGCAGGCCTGATGGAAACGCTGAGGTAACGCCCATCCGCTAAGACTATGCGCCGCATCAACGAACCGAGAGGCGTCGCATGGCCGAAATGTGTGGCAACTGCCGGAACTTCTTCGAACCGCGGGGTGGCGGCCTGTGCCGTGCTCATCCGCCCGTGGCGCGCGAGGATGGATCGGCGCGCTGGCCATCCGTCGCGCGCAGCGACTGGTGCGGCGAGTACCGCGTCGCGCCGCCGCCGGAGAACCCCGGCATCCGCAGGCTCGTCACGGCCTGACGCCGGTCACGGGACGGTCGACGACCAGAACAGCAGGTAGACAAAGAGCACGAGCATCGCCGCGGCGAGGCTTGTGACCAGCACCGCCAGAACCGGCCGTCCGAGCGGACCGCTGCGCACGGTGTCGGCCCTCATCACCTGGGGGCCCGGCGCATCATAGGACGGCGGCGGCTGCTGCCTGTTGTCCGGCTCGACGATCTTGTTGTCGACGATCTTGGAGTCGGTGTCCGCCATGGCTCTCTCCTGCGTGTGATGCAGGTCGAACGCATGGCGCGTGCCCGGAGTTCCGCGGCCCGTCGCGGACGCTGCCTGTGGCCAGGACCCGAAGGCGCTCGTCTCAGGGTGCAGAATCCGGCCCGCAAGGCTCGCCGGTCGGCGACGCGGGGCGCTGCTCGTGCCCGCGCAGGCGGAAGGTCGCGCTCTCGGCTTCCATGTAGGCGGCGTTCAGGTTGAACGTGCGGATCACCAGTTCCTTGACCCCGCGGATGAGGGTGAGCTTGGTGTCCGCATCGAGGGCGCTTCCGTCGAGCAGTTCGGCGGCCCGGCCTAGCGACTGGGTGGCCTCGGCGAAGGCGCGCACCACCTGCGCGCGGCCCGCTGCAACGCCCGTTTCCGGCTCACGCCGCGAAAACAGGTTCACGACCTTGGAAGGGGGTGGGTGGATGGACGCCATCGCAGCAATCTCCTCGTCGCTTCCCTTTGCCTCTTTCATGGGCATGTAAGGTGTCAAATATTGCTGCACCCTGTGAAAGACTGGTTAACGCAGCGCTCCCCTTGCGACAATTCCTTGCTACAAATACCGATACAAGCGGGATTTTTCGGTGTCTATACTCCAGGCAGCGAAAGGCGCCCTTCAAGGCCCCCGCATCAAAGCACCATCCCTCGCCGTGGCTCCGTTCCGGCAAGGACCGACGTTCCTCCTCGCGAAACGAAAAAGGGCGGCCCTGAGGCCGCCCCTTTCGTTCACGAAGCCGTCGAAAGACCGAAAGGCCTTCCGCTGGTCGGAGTGGCAGGATTTGAACCTGCGACCCCCACGTCCCGAACGTGGTGCGCTACCAGACTGCGCTACACTCCGCCTCGCGAACAGGCCGCGTGTATAGCGGCGCGCCCGGCGGTGCGCAACCCCATGGCCGCTGTCTTTGCGGAGCTTTTCCCGCCGTCTCGACGCGGCGTGCTCCGCTCCCCTAGATTGGGGCCGAGGCTGTGTGAAAACCCGCGCTGTGATAGCCTTCGATAGCTGCTTCGGAGGTGCCGGATGGGACGTTTCGTCGAGGCGACTGATCGCCACCAGCCTTCGTTTCTGCCTCCCTGCCTCG